>CBFHMA010000099.1:0-7290 GCA_965656775.1 Luminiphilus sp. | reverse complement strand
GTTTGCGCCACGTTGGCCTGTACCACCAACAGCTTGACATCAGCATCATTGAATTGATGTTCCAGCTCTCGCTCGGTATAGAGCGGATTGGTATTCACCACGACCATACCCGCACGCAGAGTGCCCAGCACCGCAACTAAATACTGCACCAAGTTGGGCATTTGGATGGCAACCCGATCGCCGACCGCTAGACCCGATTGATGCTGTAGCCAAGACCCGAATTGCGCCGAATAGGTGTCGAGTTCGGCATAGGTCAGGCTATGGCCCAAACTACTGCACGCTTCTCGAGCCGCGTGGCGCTGGAATGCATCTTCAAACAGAGCAACGATATTGGGGTATTGGTCAACTTCCAGCTCGGTGGCAATATTTAATTCACGGAGCCGGTTTGCTATGAGGGTTTGAATCGCATCAGTTGTCATAGGTTTCGTCTTATTGTGTAGTGGTTAGTGACGTTTCTTAGGGTGAATGCCCAGAGTTACCGTATCATCCTGCGCCATCGTCGAGTGGTCAATTGCTCACTCCCGCAACGATTCACATGCTTTGCTCAGAAACAGCACAAAACTGCGTCACATCAACTAGGAGCCGACCGATGACAGCCACCGATCACGCACAAACGATTACCAATAGAACCTTTGATGAGATCACTATTGGCGATACTGCCAGCTACAGTCGCTTGGTGACCCATCGTGAAGTGCAGCTGTTTGCCGCTGTATCGGGTGACCACAACCCGGTCCACCTAGACCCCAGCTACGCAGAGAGCACCCAATTTGGTGAGTGTATCGCCCATGGCATGCTGACGGGTGCCTTCATATCCGCTGCTATTGCGATGGAATTACCCGGACCCGGCACCATTTATTTGGGACAAACACTAAAGTTCCGAGCACCGGTGACACTAGGCGATACCTTGACGGTCACACTCGAAGTGACGGAAAAACACGCCAGCAAGCCATGGCTCACCATTGACTGCTGCGTCGTTAATCAGAACGACAAAACCGTTGCCATGGGTGAAGCCAACGTTATGGCACCAACTAAAAAAGAAACCGTCACCCTCGTACCGCCCCCAGCCATTCAGCTACTCGATGACGAATCGGCAACAAACTGATTGGGGTCAACATAAAGCAGATGCAGCGCCACTACAGGCTGCACTGGGTCTGGCTGCACACCCAGCATTAGGGCATTCACCATACCATCGTGGTTGGTAATGCCCGGGATACCAAAAATACGTGTCGAGGCGTAGCCATCGGCAGTGCTCTCTTGGTCTTTGATGGGATCAAAAGTGGCTATTACAGACCCTGCCCGAAGCGCATCCGAAAGATTGGCAACGAGTGCCAGTAGGCCATCGCGGAACGCCGAGAAATTAAGTACCCCATTGAATCCGCTGGCATCTATGCTGAGATCAAAGCGTATTTCACCCCCGTCCTCCATTCTAAGACGGGTCAATGAAACCTTACGCCCCTCCTCTAGCTCGCGAAAAATACGCTTTGCTGTGGTGCGCTGGGTTTCTAGTACGCCCTGGTGCAGCAGGTTCGCAGCGATGGTGGCAAACTGTTGTGTATCGATGGTCTTGCTTTCGCGCATGATCATTGCCTTTCAGAAAAGCCGGCAGTTTAGCCGCTAAGACTCCAATGCTCTAGCGCCTCGCCTTGGGGTTAACCTTTGCTAAGCTCTCCCCTCGTCACAACCGCGGAATAAACACGCTTGATACAGCGCGACAACCAACCCTGGATACCGACTCCAACACCGGCCATTGACTGGTTAGGCGCCACACCGCGCTCGACAACGTTCAATGACATCTACTTTTCACCCCAGGATGGTGTTGCCGAGAGTACTTATGTGTTCATTGAGGGCGCCCAGACTGAAACCCGCATCCGTGAGCTTTCGAACAACCAGGTGCTCACCCTTGCGGAGACAGGGTTTGGTTCAGGCTTGAATTTCCTGCTGACGCTAATGCTTTGGCTGCAATACCGTCCCTCCGGTAGCCGTTTGCATTACATCGGCATCGATGCCTACCCCCTGCGCCGCGCCGACCTATCGAGAGCACTAGAGGTCTTTCCAGAACTGCAAGAGCACACCCAATGGCTGCTCGCCCGCTGGCCCCACCCTGTGAAAGGCTGTCATCGGCTGGTCGATGAGGCGCGGGGAATACGTCTTGATTTGTGGTGGGAAGATGCCGATGAAACACTCAATGATTTGGCATCGCTGCACCGACGATGGATCGATATTTGGTATCTAGACGGCTTCGCACCTGCGCGAAACCCAGCGCTTTGGTCGCCGTCGCTAGTTCGCAATATGGCCGCTCTCAGTAGCCCCAAAGCCAGCTTTGCCACATTTACCGCCGCGGGTGATGTCAAACGACAATTACAGACGCTTGGCTTCTTCGTCGAGAAACGGCCGGGCTTCGGGCGCAAGCGCGAGTGCCTGCGTGGTGAGTACCGACCCTCTGCTCTGGCAACGACGAGCATCCAGCTAACGCCATGGGATATGCCTGCCGATACGCCAATACCCAATACCGCCCTCGTGGTGGGGGCTGGCCTAGCGGGCGCATGGGTGGCACGCAGTTTGGCCGAGCGCGGTATTCGGGTAACGGTGCTGGAGGCAAAGGCCATCGCCAGTGGGGGCTCGAGCAATTTACAGGGCATCACTTACACCCGGTTATCCCGAAAGCACAATCCACTGAGCGATTTTTCTATTCTCAGCTACTTATTTGCCACCCGCCACTACCAGCAGTTAGCCGCCGCAGGACACTTTACGAATCTCGATGGCAACCACTGCGGTTTTGCTCAGCTCGGTATTGACGCCAACACGAGCCAATACCTGCAGCAAGTCCTCGGGGATATGCCCGAGTTTGCACAGTGGTTATCACCTGATGAGACCGCTGAGCACCTGGGCATTGAGCTTGCAACACCCGCCCTACTGTTTCCCGACGCTTTTTGGTTGCACCCTCCGGCGGTCTGCCGAGAGCGATTGAATCACCCATTGATCGACGTCATCGACAATACTGGCCCGGTTCATTTGGAAGCTGCTTTAGATTCACGCGAGATAGGGCACGCAGCCAGATGGTGTGCGACGTCGCTGACGACCGGCACCGAGTACTGCGCCGATATTGCCATCTTAGCGAATGCCGGCGATGCTATTCGGCACCCTGGTCTAGAGTGGCTACCCTTGCAGCAAATTCGTGGCCAAACGAGCCACGTATCGGCAACCCCCGTCAGTAGCAACGTTAAAGTAGCACTGTGCCATGAAGGCTATTTCCCGCCAGCACGCCAGGGCTTGCATTGCATGGGTGCCAGTTATGGCCCCAATGACACCGAGCTTGATGAGCGATCCTCAGACCACGTCCATAACTTGGCGGCCTTGAATGCGGCGCTGCCCAGCTTACGCTCGGGGCTAGAACCCCAACCGATAGGGGGACATGTGGCATTACGCTGTACCAGTACAGACTATTTACCTTTGGCGGGTAGCGCACCCGACCGGGCGCGATTTAACCAGTGCTACGCGGCGCTGGGACAGCGCAAAACCGAACTCGTTCCCCACGCCCAACCCAACCTCCACGGGCTCTGGCTGCTGATTGCACTGGGTTCCAGAGGCCTATGTTCGGCGCCTTTATTGGCCGAGCATCTGGCGAGCCAAATCTGTCATGAGCCACCGCCACTGCCAAGAGGATTAGCCAGAGCATTGAGCCCAGCTCGCTTCTTAACGCGGGCATTGATTCGGGGTAAGCCACTGTGACTGCGCCTGCGAACCTGACAGCGACAGGCGCTGTCTCTCATCAAAGTTCGAGCCCACACAGTTCAAATCCGTGCAGTTCGAGAGCCCGTGACAGCGTGCTACGGGAATACATACGTGTCGTCAGCCTCTGCCTATTGATCATCGGTATCAGCGGCGTGCGCGCCGAGGAGAATGCAAACGCGACCTCAGTTGTGGGTACCAACAGTGCCGTACCGCCGGTGGTGAGCCCCGTGCACTACCGAGTACGCGTATTGGAGCGCAAGCCCTTTGACACCGACAATTTTGTGCAAGGGCTCGAGTTTCACAATGATCACCTATATGTCAGCTCCGGCCTTTACGGCCAATCCGCGGTACGTCGCTATACCTGGCCTGAACTGGCGTTAGACACTGACAAATCCCTCCCCGATCATCTGTTTGCCGAGGGCCTCACGCGTCTGGGCGAACGCCTGTTGGTGCTCACTTGGCGTGCACGGCAACTGCTCATACTCGACCGCAGCTCACTTGAGCTAGTCGGCAGCGTCGAGTTGCCAGGTGAAGGCTGGGGTATCACTCATCACGGCAATACCGTCTACTTCAGTGACGGCTCCCACAGACTTTTTCACTTTAACGCGACTGGCGAAGGCTCATTAGCTGTCATCGAGGTCACTCTCGCTGGAAAGCCGGTCAATCGACTCAACGAACTAGAGTGGATCGAGGGTGAAATCTGGGCCAATGTTTGGCAATCGGACACCATCGTGCGGATAGACCCGGTATCGGGCCATGTGACAGGGGTAATCAACTTAGCGGGCTTGTTACCCAAAAGCGATTACTTGCCCGGCACCGATGTTCTAAATGGCATAGCTCAGCATCCGGATACCGGTGATATTTGGGTAACGGGTAAACGCTGGCCAGCGCTGTTCAAGGTGAGCCTTGAACCGGTGGACTGATACCCTCATGTCTGATCCAACAAACCGTTACAATACAGGTCTACTGATTCACAGCGCCGTATCCGGTGGCTGATACACAATGGGAGCCCCATGGAAGCGAAAAGCGAGCAGACCGCCACCCTTAACACGTTCGTGAAGAAACGGGCAGTGGCCATCGACGCACTGAAACTTACCGTCGAAGAGTACGAGCACCCGGCAACCGGTGCCGTGCACCTACACCTGGCAGCAGATAACTCTGAGAATGTCTTCATGGTAGCGCTGCGCACGGTACCCGAGGACTCATCGGGGGTGGCACATATTTTGGAGCACACAGTGCTCTGTGGCAGCGAGCGCTTCCCGGTGCGCGACCCCTTTTTCATGATGTTACGCCGGTCACTGAACACCTTCATGAATGCGTTTACCAGCTCCGACTGGACCGCCTATCCGTTCGCTACTCAGAATCGCAAGGACTTCGACAACCTGCTATCGGTGTACCTCGATGCGGTATTTTTCTCCCGCCTAGATCCACTCGATTTCGCTCAAGAGGGTCATCGGGTCGAATTTGAAACCCGTGATGACGGTAGCCAGCAGCTGGTATTCAAAGGGGTGGTTTTCAATGAAATGAAAGGCGCCATGTCATCGACATCATCGGTGCTCTGGGATCGACTCAGCCATGAACTGTTCCCTACCAACACCTATCATTTCAATAGTGGCGGTGACCCCGAAGCAATCCCCGATCTGAGCTACCAGCAATTACGCGACTTCTATAATTCCCATTACCACCCAAGCAACGCCATTTTCCTCACCTTTGGCGACATTCCCGCCGACCGCCATCAACAGACTTTTGAGTCCCTGGTGTTACACCGATTTGAACGCTCAACCGCCAGCATTGCAGTGGCTCTAGAGCAGTCCTTTGGAACACCAAAACGGGCACAGCACCGTTATGCACTCGACGGCGACGACTGCACTGCGGGTAAAACACACCATGTACTGGGTTGGAAGTTGGGCGAAAGCGCCGATTTAATCAGCATGCTAGAGGCGCAGTTGTTATCCGCCGTGCTCATGGAAAATAGCGCTTCTCCGCTCATGCACTACCTCGAGACCAACACCCTGGGTTCAGCACCCTCACCCCTGTGCGGCGTTGAAGAATCCATGCGTGAAATGGTGTTTTGTTGTGGCATAGAGGGCAGCGAACCCGAATCTGCCGAACCGTTCGAGCAAGAGGTATTAGCCGTACTAGAACAGGTGGCTACAACCGGCATTGAGCCAGAACGACTCGAAGCCATCTTGCACCAGATTGAATTGCATCAACGGGAAATTACCGGTGACGGTATGCCCTACGGTTTGAACCTCATGCTGCGAGCGCTGGGGGCTGCAACACACTATGGTGATCCGGTGGCGGCTCTCGATTTAGACCCAGTCATAGCCACCATTCGTGAGCGCTGTAACGCCCGTGATTACATACCGGGATTGGTGCAAAAACTACTACTCAATAACACACATCGTGTGTTGCTCACCGTGCAACCTGACACCGATTTGTCAGCGCAGCGTCGCCAAGCCGAGCGCGCAAAACTCGATGCAATGGAACAGTCATTGGCTACCGAGGAACGCAGCCACATCCTCGACCTGACAGAAAAACTTAAAGAGCGACAAGCCGCCGAGGATGATCCTAGTCTGTTGCCGCGTGTTGAGCTCAGTGACATTCCTGCTCAGGTTCCGGAGCCACAGCCCAAGATTCAAGCTGAGAGTGGCAAGCGGTACTACAGTTACTCGGCGGGAACAAATGGACTGGTTTATCAACAGATCGCGAGACCCTTACCACCGCTTACACAAGCGCAATACGCACGTCTCCCGCTTCTCACCGGGTTAATGGGCGAAGTGGGTTTGGGCAGCACCAGTTACCTCGACGTACAAGACCGCCATTCAGCAACGGTGGGCTCCCTGGGTGCCGCCACCCTCACTCGCAGTAGTCGCGACAATGTTCAAGACTGCAAAGCGTATTTCATCGTGTCATCCAAAGCCCTGGCTAATCGAGCCAATGAGCAGATGGCACTGATGCTGGATACCCTACGGGAAACCCGCTTTGATGAACGTAACCGTATCAAGGAGCTCATCACACAACTGCGATCCCGCAAAGACCAATCCATCACCGGTAGCGGTCATAGCTTAGCCATGAATGCTGCTACAGCGGGTATGAATCCACTGGCTCATCTGAGCCATGAACAAAGCGGCCTGGAGGGAATTCGTCGTTTACGGGCCCTAGATGACGCCATTAAACATGATGACGCACTCGATGAACTGCTAACCCAGTTACAGGATTTGCACGTTCAGATGCAGACCGCCAGCGCTACAGCCGTGGCAACCATTGGTGACCTCGAACATGTAGACCAAGCCCAGCAATTGGCCCGTACTGCCGCGTCACAGCTATCTATCGACACCAACACGTCGGCTTGGAAGCCCGATGCCATTCGGGAATCTCGACGGGAGTTTTGGGTTGCGAATACCCAAGTTAATTTCTGCGCGAAAGCCTTCCCGACGGTGGCAGCGGGTCACCCCGATGCACCGGTTCTCACGGTGCTCGCTGCCTTCTTGCGCAACGGTTTTTTACATCGGGCAATTCGAGAGCAGGGAGGCGCGTATGGTGGCGGCGCCAGTC
>CBFHMA010000098.1:4617-7401 GCA_965656775.1 Luminiphilus sp. | reverse complement strand
AGGACATCCCCGTAGGAAAACCCACCACAGGCGGCCAGGCCATGAAAGTCACCCAGCGCGACGTCACCGGCTAGCAAGTCGCTCATGTGGACATCTACCGCGGAGAAACCCGCTCGATCGAAAGCGGCCGCCATTTCCGCCTGACCATTAACCCCCTGCTCCCTAAGGACAGCAATCCGGGGTCTGTGACCGGTAGCTATGTACGGCGCTGCCACATCGTTATCGACGTCGAAGGTTAAAGCGGCGGATAACCCCGGATCATCGGCATCAATAGCGGCGAATTCAGCATCAGCGCAATCTGGGTTGTCGCGTAAACGCTGAATGCTATAGCTGGTGCGCGACCACAGCTTCTGCAGCGCCGCACGTCGGCTATCGATCAGTTCAAATTTAGGCGTAGTCACCACTACGCGTTCATCCAAGCGAGGTTGCGCTATGTCGATGATGACGTCATCCAGACCTACAGTAGCCGCTATCGCCCTAACGCGCGCCACCTGGGTTGCATCGACTTGAATAACTGCGCCAATCTCCTCGCTGAAGAGCCGTGCAATAGCGGCCTGACCTTCCAAGCCAACATCAACATTGAGTCCCACTCTGGCGGCGAAGGCCATTTCAAGTAACGTCACCAGGGCACCACCATCAGATCGATCGTGGTAGGCCAAGAGCAGCTGTTCCTGCTTTAGGGAGGTGATCAACGCAAAAAAGGCTCGCACATCATGGGCGCTAACATCGGGGACCTCGTCACCTAACTGGCCCCAACATTGCGCTAACACCGAGCCACCCAATCGATCACGTCCATGCCCCAGATCAATCAGCAGTAAGCGGGTATCTTCCCGTCGCTCAAGCTCTGGTGTCAGGGTTTGACGTACATCCCCCACCGGCGCGAACGCGGAGACGATGAGCGACACCGGTGCGGTTACCGCTTTCTCTTGGCCAGACTCGTGCCATACGGTGCGCATCGACATGGAGTCTTTGCCAACGGGGATGGTAATACCCAGGTCCGGGCAAAACGACATGCCCACGGCCTGAACCGTGTCGTATAGCACGGCATCATTGCCACCGGACCCAGCCGCACACATCCAGTTGGCCGACAATTTGATATCTGACAGATCTGCAACCGGAGCCGCCAGCACATTGGTTATGGCTTCGGCCACCGCCAGCCGCCCTGAGGCGGGACCGTTCAAGATGGCAACGGGGGTGCGCTCACCCATGGCCATGGCTTCCCCTAAATGGGTATCGAGAGCAACCGTTGTCACGGCACAATCGGCGACGGGTACCTGCCAAGGCCCCACCATCTGATCCCGTGCAACCATGCCCGTCACCGAGCGATCACCGATGGTAATCAAAAAACTTTTACTGCCCACCGCCGGGAACTGCAGTACCCGCTCCAACGCGTCAGCCACAGGGACTTGCCCATTGAAGCTGTCACCTTTTACCTTCACGCGCTGAACATTACGGTGCATTTTCGGAGGCTTGCCGAATAGCACTGACATGGGTAAATCGACGGGTTTATTGTCAAATTGGCTATCGGACAATTCGAGATGAGGCTCTTCTGTGGCTGTTCCTACGATCGCATAGGGGCAGCGCTCGCGTTTGCAAATAGCAGCAAAGGTATCAAGCTGTGCCGGTTCGACGGCTAATACGTAGCGCTCTTGAGACTCGTTACACCACAGCTCGAGGGGCGACATACCCGGCTCATCACTGAGAATGCTGCGAAGTGCAAAACGACCACCTCGACCACCGTCTTTGACGAGCTCGGGTAACGCGTTGCTGAGGCCACCGGCGCCCACATCATGGATGAAGGCGATCGGATTATCGCCCCCGAGCGCCCAACAGCGATCGATGACTTCCTGACAGCGCCGCTCTAATTCTGGATTCTGTCGTTGTACCGATGCGAAATCGAGCTGCTCGTCACTATCGCCACTGGCCATCGACGACGCTGCACCACCACCCAAACCAATCAACATGGCAGGTCCGCCCAACACAACTAAGTGAGCACCCGGCTGGAACTGGCCCTTCTCCACATGCTCGCTGCGAATGTTGCCGTAACCGCCCGCAATCATGATGGGCTTGTGATAACCCCAAACGCCATCGGCTGTGGCCACTTCGAAAGACCGGAAATAACCTGATAAATTCGGCCGGCCAAATTCATTGTTGAAGGCGGCCGCGCCGATGGGGCCATCCAGCATAATCTGCAGTGGCGACACGATGCGATTGGGGCGTCCGTAGTCAATCTCCCAAGGTTGTTCCAACCCGGGAATCGACAAATGGGACACCGTGAAGCCGACCAGGCCCGCCTTTGGCCGAGAGCCTCTTCCGACAGCACCCTCATCACGAATCTCACCACCAGACCCGGTGCCGGCACCGGCGAAAGGCGCAATGGCAGTGGGGTGGTTGTGGGTTTCTACCTTCATCAAGAGATGAATGGGCTCCTGGTGATATCGGTACTCACCCGATGCGGGATCGGCAAAAAATCGACCTGCCGTATGACCCTGGACCACAGCCGCATTGTCGGCATAAGCGGATAGCACACCCTCGCCACCCCGCTCGAAGGTATTGCGAATCATGCCAAACAGCGAGTATTCGCAGTCGGCGCCGTCGATCGTCCAGCTGGCATTAAAAATTTTGTGGCGACAATGCTCGGAGTTAGCCTGGGCAAACATCATCAATTCAACATCAGTAGGATTGCGCTCAAGCGCCTTGAAAGCCTCGACCAAATAATCGATCTCATCATCGGCCAGCGCCAAGCCCAGGCTTTGATTGGCCGACTCTAGGGCAGTGCGACCC
>CBFHMA010000098.1:0-4519 GCA_965656775.1 Luminiphilus sp. | reverse complement strand
CTCGACCAAATAATCGATCTCATCATCGGCCAGCGCCAAGCCCAGGCTTTGATTGGCCGACTCTAGGGCAGTGCGACCCCCTGTGAGAATATCAACCGATAGGTAAGACGGGGCCGTGGCTTGTTCCAGTAACCCCGCTGCCGCCGCAGGCTCGGGCAGTACGGTTTCCACCATGCGATCGTGTAGCAAAGCATCAATGGCCCGCTGCTGCGAGGCAGTGCAATCATCGAACCCCGCGATGCCGTACACAATCCCGCGCTCTATCCGTTTAACCTGCTTAAAACCACAGTTTTTTGCTATGTCGGTGGCTTTACTGGACCAGGGTGAGATGGTGCCCAACCGAGGCGTTACAACACGACAGGGTCGGAGAGTGAGCATGCTGGCATCGAGGGCGCTTGCTGTACCGGGCAGTAGTAGGCGCTGCAACGGCTCAATATCGACACCCTGATCGGCGTCAACCACAAAGAAATAGGCGGCAAGCGTGAGCGAAAGTGAAGGGGATATGGCACACAGCTGAGCATTAAGTGCGTCGAAGCGTGGCGTCGATAGAGCGACGTGGCCGGGCAAGAGCAACATGAGCGGGATCCGTACTGATTAGCCCCCTAGTATACCGGTGGCGGCGGATTGTCTGAATGCCACAGAGCAGTGAATTCGTCGCTACAATGTCACCATGGTTCAACATCTCGCTCATTTCACCCTGATCCTCTGCTTGTCCCTGCTGGCCAGCTGTAGCGAGCGCCCGTTATTTGATGATCTCAATGCCGGCGATGAGCTTATCGTCCTTACCCGCAATAGCCCGACCACGTACTACTTCGACAACGATAGAGAAACGGGTTTCGACTACGAACTCATCAAAGCCTTCGCCGATGCATCGGGCTACAAGGTTCGTATCAAAGTTGCCTTCACCCTCGAAGAGCTAATCGACTCATTGGCGACAGGTGAAGCGCATCTTGCGGCCGCAGGACTGACGGCAACACCCGAGCGACTTGAACGTTTTTACGCTAGCAAACCCTACCTGACCCAAAGACCACTGGTGGTGTATAAAAGTGGCCTGTCACGCCCCAGAACGACTGCAGATTTGGTCAACCGAGACATTATTGTCCTAGCCGGCAGCAGTCATAGCGAAGCCCTCGCGGGTATTGTCCAGAACTTGCCCGCACTGCGCTGGCGAGAGATTCGTGCAGCGGACACCCTAGAACTTATGCAGTTGGTTGCCGAAGAAAAAGCCGACGTGGCTATTGTCGATTCGATGGAGTTTCGCATGCAACAACGGCTGTATCCTCGCTTGGTTGCAGCTATGGAGCTCGATGATGAAGCAGGGATGGTTTGGTACCTGCCGAAGCTACCCGGCGCCGAGACCTTGACCCATCGGATCAACGAATTTCTTGAGACATTCAAGGAATCGGGTGCCTTGAAAGCATTACAAGATCAACACTTTGGACACACGCGCGCTGCATCTCGCATTGGCTCATTAACCTTTCAGCAAAAGATTCACAGTGATCTGCCCAAATGGCAGTCACTCATCGAGACCGTTGCCAAAGATTATCGCTTGGACTGGCGACTGTTGGCGGCGGTGTCCTATCAGGAGTCCCACTGGAATCCCAAAGCGCGCTCGCCCACGGGGGTGCGAGGCCTGATGATGATCACCCGTGCAACGGCACATGATCTTGGAATTGACAATCGATTAGATCCAGAGCAGAGCTTGCGCGGAGGCGCTCGATTTTTAAAAGATCTCGTGCGGCGTCTGCCCGATGATATTAGCGAGCCGGATCGGACCTGGATGGCGCTAGCCGCTTACAATATTGGGATGGGTCATTTAGAGGATGCGAGGATCCTCACCGAACGCGCGGGCCTAGACCCCCATCGCTGGCAAGATGTTCGCAGTCAATTACCGGTACTACAGGACCCTGATGTCTACCCCGGCACCCGCTTTGGTTTTGCACGAGGCCGAGAGGCGGTGACCTATGTCGACAACATTCGTCATTACTACGCTGCACTGCGTCTGCGAGAACTGCCTAACAACCGCATTCAACCACCCATCGACATGGGTGATCTTCTCTCCCCAGAACAGACACGGGTATTACCGAGAGCCCTGTGACCGTCTATTAACTACCGACGACGCCGAGCAAAAAATGTACGTAGGAGCTGGGCAGACTCATCGGCCATGATGCCTCCCTGCCAGAGTACTTTGTGGTTGAGCGCCGGGTTATCGAGGGCCTGAGTCGTGCTTACAACCGCCCCAGCTTTCGGTTCTCTCGCTCCAAATACCAGCCGGGCAATTCTGGCGTGTATCAGTGCACCACAGCACATGGTGCAAGGCTCCAGCGTGACGTACAAGGTGGTGTCGGGCAATCGATAATTACTCAACAATTTGCCTGCTGCACGCAACACGGCAATTTCTGCATGGGCCGTCGGGTCATGGCTTGTTAGCTGATGGTTGCCCGCACCTGCAATGACCGAACCGCCGGCATCAACCAATAATGCCCCCACGGGCACCTCATCGGCATTGGCCGCGGCTGCCGCAAATTCCAGTGCCATCGCCATATGCGCTTGGTCGATTGAAGGGAGGTGAGATACAACCATTACAGGGGCGCCTCGCTATAAAACTTCCAACACAATAACGCCAGCGCACTGCGATGGGGACGATAAGGTTCCGCCAGTACATCGGTTTGCTTGGGGGTTGGGCGCTCGGGAAGACCCATTAAGCGCCCAAACCCGACACGAATCGCCAAATCGCCGACTGGCCATATATCGGGTCGCCCCAGGGAAAACATGAGATACATGTGCGCCGACCAAATGCCAAAACCCTTCACAGCAGTAATACTCGCAATGGCATCGGCATCAGACAAGGTAGACAGCGTACTAAGTGGCAACTCCCCGCGATCAACCGCATCGGTAAGTGCTCGTAGATAGCTGAGTTTTTGTGCAGATAAACCGGCCCCTCGAAGACAAGCATCATCGGTTGACGCTATTGCCTCTGGGGTTACTGAGCCACCCAATACGCCCTCTAAGCGAGTCGCAATCGCTGCGGCAGCCTTTGTCGATACCTGCTGCCCCACCACGATACGCACCAAAGCGCCAAAACCCGCCTCCTGACGTCGCTCAGACGGATAACCCACTGCGGCCAGAGCAACCGCTACCGATGGACATCGCGCCGCCAACTCATCCAAGGCCTGTTGAATGGCACCACTGTTAAGCTGCTCGTTGTTAAGGTATGGCGTTGGCACGGTAATCTCATCGTTAACTCAGAGGCCAAAAGATTACATGGCGAGCCCCCATCAACGCTATCAAGGGAACCAGTAAAAAGCCCCGCACCATTGAACTGCATTTGTAGGTATTCTGCTAACCCCCCGAGCTTTGGTGCCACTGACCGTGTTAAATCGAAATCTTATCGTGCTGTTACTGGCGCAAATGGTGTTTGTGTCGGCATCAGCGCTCAACGTCACCTTGGGCGGCATCGTGGGTAGCGAACTGGCCCCCACAGCGGCTCTGAGTACGCTGCCAGTTTCACTCACGATTTTAGGAACAGCACTAGGCACCGTACCTGCCACCTTATTAATGCAGCGTATCGGTCGACGCCGCGGGTTTGTCATAGCAGCCTTGATGGGTGTTGCAGCGAGTCTCGTGGCACGTGCCGGCGTCACCAGCAACAGTTTCGTTCTGTTCTGTAGTGGCACCGCCTTGACCGGGGTGTGCCTAGCATTTGGTCAACAATTTCGCTTTGCCGCTGCTGAAAGCGTGGTTTTAGCAAAGGCTGGTAAAGCCATTTCACTGGTACTTCTAGGCAGTATTGGTGGCGCCATTGTGGGCCCAGAATTAATGGCCAGAGGCAATATAGTCGAGGCCAACAACCCGGTCACCGGCGCCTTGCTGGGTGCTGCAGGCTTATTTGTCATCGGTGCATTGCTCCTTGCGGCGTATCGAGATGCGCCCATTCAAGAGACAACAAAAGAGACACAGGGCCAGCCAGACCAACCCGCTTCAAGCCTTTTCAGAGAGCCGCTATTTTTGCTGGCAGTGGCAGGAGGGGTCATTGGACAGGGCATTATGGCCTTCATTATGACGGCCACACCGGTTTCCATGCATGTCATGGATGGCCACTCATTGCCCGATACCGCAGCCGTTATTCGTGCACACGTGCTGGCCATGTACGTACCCTCTTTGGCCTCTGGCTGGTTGATTAGTCGTCTAGGGGAGCGCCGACTGATGCTGGCAGGGCTATCGATCTATGCCGTAACGCTAATCGTGGGGCTCGCGGGACAAGAACTGATGCATTACACCGGCTCTATGGTGTTGTTGGGGGTGGGCTGGAATTTCCTATTCGTCGGAGGCACAACACTGTTGGTTCAGACCTATCCGGAACGGCTGCGCTACCGCGCCCAGAGCATTAACGAGGCTGCCGTATTTGGCACATCAGCTTTGGGTAGTCTGTTAGCCGGTACCGTCCTGAGTGCAATAGGCTGGCAAGCTGTGTTGCTGGCCACTCTCCCTGCCATTTTCGCCATGACCGCCGGGGTCA
>CBFHMA010000097.1:0-7426 GCA_965656775.1 Luminiphilus sp. | reverse complement strand
GCTGTGGGCGTCTTGCCGTAGGCACTCAGCTGAAAGTCGGCAAAGCTCTCGGTAGGGTGGTAGCTAATATCGCCGTTGTCGTGATCATGGATTGACGCCACATCGACGAGGCGAAAGCGGTAGCGCATCCAGATCTCATAGACCTTCACGTTGGTATGCAGTGGGATGGTGTACTGCAGATCTTCGACGTAGGGCACTAATACCGCGTCAATGCGGCCATCAATGGCGTGTAGAGAGTCGTGATCTTTAATGACGACAACCCGCTCGAACATGCCCCCAAGGAGTGTATTCCAGAACTCGACTTGGGCATCGCCGGTACGAACCAGCCAGTCGGACTCGTTGCGGCCTACGGCTTCGTCGTAGAACTCGTGCTTGGCAAACTCATCGCTATAAACCACACCCAGGGTAATGGGTAGTGGTTCCATAAGCGGTGAGGGGAAACGACCTTCAACCACCACCTGGCGTGTCCCGCAACCACTGCTCATGAGAACCATGAAGCTCAACATGAGCAGCAACGATTTACGGTCTGAAGTCATTGAGTCCAACGAACGTGCCACCATTCTTATACGTCAATTCCCGCATCAGTGTAGCAAAGCGGATGCCCGTCGTTTGCAGTTGAGGCGGTCTAATGAATTGTACGGGGAAGCCAACCGCATGGATTCGGACCCGTCGTTCACCTACAGTGTTCTCAGCGTTCAGTCTGTCGACTGTTTGCACTACATCGCGAATTGAGGTGCCGGTGAACTCATCACCAAAAACGTAGATGGATATTTTTTTGCCCGGATCATAGAAGCTACGGACCGCATTAGTAATGCCCTCGACCGGTGAGCTGTTCGAGAAAACATTCCAATTGGCCAGATTCCGCAGGATCAGTTGGCGACGAGCTGGGGTATCGGGAATCCACTCGCCTTGATAACGACTGAATAAATAGTTGCCCATGTCGTTCATGACTTGAATACCCTTTACTTCCGGGTAAATGTTCAAGGTTGCTTCCATTTCTTTCAGCATCCGCTCCCATGCGTAGGAGAACATGGAGCCTGAAGTATCGATAATGAAAATAATGTATTCAGAATCAATGGGTATACCCCCGACATAATCGCTCTTGCGATCAGCTTGGGCTGCCAGCAAGCGCTTTTCTTCCTCACTTAAGCGCTGACGAGCAATCGCCAATTGTTGTTCGATAATACTGTTGCTGTTTTGGGTGCTATCGAGTTCCTCGTAACGCGCTTTGGTGCGCGCGAGTGCAGCCTGCAAAATAGCGATACGTTCGTTGCTGTCATCGAGTTGTTCACGTTTAACCTGTAAATCGCGGTTAAGAATGCGCGTTTCACCTCGGATCTCGAATAACTGTTCTGTCAGTTTGGCGACACGTCCGTCAGCTTCCACCACTGATTTTTCCAGTATTTGAGGCTGTACGGTTTTGGTAATCATCAGCAGCAAGATGACAGCGCCAAAGCCACAGCAAATAACGTCAAGAAACGCGATGGTAAATTCGGCGGTGGGGCGACGTGCGCGCATCAGCGATGAATTCCTAGGCCGTTATGTCTGCTCATGGCCAGTCTCTCGACGGTGACATAAACGATCCGCCACTCACCTGCGCCAATTGCCAAAATTCGGATGCGGCAAGGGGATCGCCCGACATGGGAAAGAGTATGGTGTTAATGGGTACCCCCGCCGGTAGCCGTTTAACCGCTTGGCGAAACAGTCTGAGCCGATCTTGACCTGAGATGGTAGTGCCTTTGGGCGTATTTTCCCCTTGGGTGGGTAAGCCGTCGGTCAGTAAAAACACATTGTCGGGACTGCCCGGCAGCTGCGTTAGTGTATCGAAAGCCTTGTGTAGACTTGTACCACCGGCGGGTAACTGATCGCGCAAGGCGGTGGTTGCGCGGGTGAGGGTGGCGGTATCTGCCACCGGTAACCATCGGCCTTCAGTGTCCGGTAGCACAACACTGGCCTCGGTGTTAAAGCCTACAATCTGGTAGTCTGCACCGATGGGCAGTTGGGCAGTCAGCCAGTCAACGGTGGCGAGGGCCCGCTGCCATTTTGCGGATTGCCGCTGTAGATCGGGGCTCATATTACGCAAGCGAATGACATTAACAATTTCGTCTGCGAGCATGCTGGCAGAGGTGTCGACTAAGATGGCTATCCGACGCCCGCCCAAGTTTAGACCGGTAAGGTACTGGCGGTTGCCGTCGCCGGTGAAATCCCGAGCGCTTCGGCCTGACTCAGATTCAGCCGATTCTCGCAGTTTTTTGACTTGATCCTCTAAGCGGTTTAATTCAGCTTTCAGTGCCTCGATGTCTTTATTGTCGGCGGTATCGGTGGCTTCAAGGCGCACCACTTGCGCTTCGTAATCATCCAGCGCTTCACTCACGCGGGTGGCAAGACCGTTGGCTTCGACAATGGCAAGGTCGGCTTCCGTCAATGCATTGCGCAGTGCTACCAGACCCGCCTCACCTTCTTGAATATCTTTTTCAAGCAGATCAATTTCTGCGTAAGCCGTGGCATTAACCGTTCGCTGTTCGACTTCCATTGCGTGATCAATAATAAGAAAGACGAGCACCACGGCACCAAAACCACAGGACATGATGTCGAGAAAGCTTAGATTAAAGGTAGACGTTTGGCGTTTGCGCCGCGCCATGGGTCAGCTCTCGACAATAATCAGGGTGGCGTGCAACCCTAAGTTGTCGCCAACGACGTCACCCGCTTTCACGCTTTGTCCGGGTTTTACCGGGTGTCCATTGACCATGATATGGCTGGCTTCATCGGCACTAATGACAACACCCTCTTTGGTGAGATCAAAGGCAATGCCGTTGCCAAGGTCGAGCTGATTGGAGAGTGTGTGAGCGGTGTGGCCTATCAGAATATGGCTTGGCAACGACTGTGCAGTGGTCGCAGGCGTAAGGTCCCGGTCGTTGTCGGCTATTCTCGAGCGGCGTACTCGTTTATTCAGGTGCAGCTGTTCGGGGGTTTGCTGTAGCTCGTCTAGCTGCTCATGAATCACTGACAGCAGTTGCTCACTGTCAATGGTTTGAAGGCGCTGTGGCAATTGCAGTCCCGGTATAGTGGGTAGTGGATTTTCCAGTAACAAGCAGGCATCGGCATCGACCAGCCCATGAATTTTTTGGGTGAGTTCATAGCCGGCGACGGTTAAATCGTCGTGCACAATACGTGCGTTATAGCCTTCAAGGGCGAGTGTGCTTTCGCTTTGGTGTTGCAAGGCGTCAAGCAATGCGGGCAACTGATCGTACAGTGCCTGCTCGCTATCGGCGCTGCGCAAAGGGTCAAATCGCGTTTGCTCAATAAAGCGCTGACTAATAACGTTAGCTAATCGATCAAATACGGCTAATAAACCCTGCCCGGGTAGGCGTTGGCTTTGTCCTGCGGTCACAAACCCCTGCTCGGTGCTGAAGGGGGTCAACACCACTTGCTGTAGTTGCAGCTCAATATGGACGCCGTCGATAACACCGCTTGCGGCTGCCAGGGCGGCCGTACGATGTACCAGCCCAGCCATTTGAAAAGGCAGCGCTTCTACGATACCCAGTAGTAGGGATAACTGTTCACGGCTCATACAGCCGGGTACAGCCGCGAGCACCGAGGTGGGTGCGCCCACCATCCGGTGCAAAGTCTGCAGATGGTCATGCGCTAAATCTGCGTGGTGTCGAGCAGGCCCCAACACGGGTGTAAGCGGTTGGGTATCCAGGTGTGACCAGTAACGCGCATTCACTGATCGTGGCGTGCGACGACGGGTTGCCAGTGCTGGGGCGCCAAACTGATAGTGCTGACCATCGAACCAAGCATAACCCGGCGACGCAACCGTTTGACCGTCATAACGCAGCTTAAGCGCATTGTCATTGAGATCGAGGATGGCGCTCATCGGGTCGGTACCGTCAGGTATCGCAACAATTTCCGATCAATGTAGCGTTGGGTGCTCAATACCAATCGCTCTTGTGACAGTTGCAGTTGATGCAAGGCGAACATAATGATGATGCTGAGTACCAACGCCACAAAAGTACTGTTAAAGGCCACCCCAAGGCTGACGGTGACCCCGGAAATATCACCTTCCACGGCTTTGTAGGCTTGACCGAGGGCATCACCGATGCCGCGCACGGTACCTATAAAGCCAATGGATGGAATGGCCCATGATATGTAGCGCACCATGGAGAGTTCCGAGTCGAGTCTGTCGGCCTCGATATCGCACTGTTCACGCACCGCCTCGGATACAGCAGGAATGGACTGCGTACTCGCAAAGCGTCGGAGGGCATTACTAAGCGCGCGAGGTAATAGGTAGTCCTGTTGCAGGGCAGGCAGCGCCTCAATGGCTCGGGCATATTCCCGCGCATCTTGGGGTAGAACACTGGTGCCAGGGGCAACTTCAATCAAGTTGAGGGATAGCATGCGTTGCTCTTCACGGGTGCGATAGGCTTTTAGTCCCATAATAGCGAGGGCCCAGAGCAGCAAGATAAAACAGGCCTCTTGTTCGAAATCACGGATAACGATCGCCAATGTCCGCTCGCTGACTACGTCGCCGCCAGCGGCTTGTAGTGCGGCTTGTGCCGCTAATTGGGCATCGGCATTGGGCCGAATTACGCCCACATACAGGGCATGCACCAAAACAACGGCCACCAAAAGAGCAAAGACTTGATACAAGAAATCGGCATTAAGTTGGCGGTTCATAGTGCAGGGTCCTAGGGTTAAATATCGACAGGGAACGAGACCGATTTATCTTCCGATATGGTTTCTGAGGGCACGTAATCTAAGCTGGGCCTAGCCTGTGACGTGTCGAGGGTGAGTTCACTCTCGTCTTGGGTTGATTCTGTTGCGCCTGTGGTGCGCTGAGTGGTGTCCGCTGTGTTATCACTGACTGAGCTATTGGCTGATGATGTTTCATCGTCGGGCGCTAGGGCAAATACCCTTGCATTTACGACCGCTAGTAACAGCGTAATAGACAGCAACATAGCACCCCGAGAGGTGCCAGCGGTGTTATTCGGCATAGCGAGCAATCCTAAAACCCAAATCGTCGCGCCCGCGGGCGCCGTAATCGCGAGCGGTGAGACGTAACTCAGACAAACGACTGAGCGCCCAGCTGGCGCCCCGTACTGTGTAATTATCGCCTTTCAGTGCGCCCATCGGGTCAACAGCAACATCGGCATTCGCCGATGGTATTGTGTATACATCGTGAACCCATTCGGCAACATTACCCCCCATATCAAAGAGCTCCCGATGGTTGGCCGGAAAGCTGGCCACCGGTGCTGCCACAATATGCCCATCGGCATAGCCATTGAGAATGCGGCCGGTGACGAGTGCCGAGGTGTTGTCGGCGACATTCACCACCGCTTGCGAGGGTGGAAATGCCTCACCCCATGCGAAGCGGCGGTAGCTCTCCCCCTCTACCCGAGCCACAAACGACCACTCTGCTTCAGTGGGCAGTCGGTAGCCGGTACTCGATGGATTAAAGCCATCAATAATGCCTTGGGAGTCTCGGTAGAACAGCGGCAGACCCTCTTTAGCACTGAGCCAGTTGCAGAAGCGAGCAGCCTGCTGCCAGCTAACTTGCACAGCGGGCTGATGTTCGCGGTTAAGACTGTTGCCCTCTATTTGACCGCTGTCATGTTCGGCCAGAAATTGCCGGAATTGGGCATTGGTCGTCTCTGTGGTGGCAAGGTAAAACGCACGCTCCAGCCGCACAGGATGCTGCACTTCATTAGACCGTCGCCCGGGCTCGCGCCGAGACGCTCCCATCATAAATTCGTTGAGGGGTTCAGCAGTGGGGTCAATAAGCACCAGTGTTTGTCCCAGTGCAGTGGTGATGTCAGGTGTCAGTGCCGCTCGCCGCGCTTCCGCTTCGGTCAATAGGGTAATGGCCAGGGCCTGCTCAAGGCCTGGCCGGGGTGTAATACGCCGCCGCTCGCTGGCATAACCGTTAAGCCGCACCTCTATACGCTGCTCGACGGCCGGTAGTGATAGCGTCTGGCTGCCAGTACCCAGCACTTTGCCGTTTATGACTAATTCCGCGCTTTCTGGTGTTAACTGAAAGCGTATGTCACCCAAGCGAGGCGTCAGAACGATAGTGCGCGCTAGCTGCTGGCCTTTTTCCAAGGCAAGGGTGATGCTCTTGCGGTCATACCCTGCTTTTGACAATTGAACCAAATGTTCGCTGCCGGGACTGAGTGCCATGGTAACGGGGGTGCGCCCAATGAAGGCACCATCAACGGTCACGTTTGCCTGGGTTGGGTTTGAACTGAGTGCTAATTCCCCGTCCGCAGGCTCTAGGGAGACTGTGCCCAGATCTTGGGCTTCTCCAGCCACCACCGTCAGGTCAAGGGTTTGGGGCTGGTAGCCGGGGTGAGTCACTCTCAGCTGCCGCTCGCCGGCTAGTATCTGAAGGGTATCTGAGTCGAGTGTGGCCGGTGCATCATCGATAAACAGCGTTGCGTTAGCCGGATCAAGCGCAACTCGGATATCAGCCCAGTTCGGTTTTAAGGCAACGGCTAGGGTTTGCTGCACCTTGCGGCCAGTAATGGCGATAGTCTCGCTGTGCGCTTGATAGCGCGGTGCCGATACCGTGACTGCGTAGCTCCCAGCGTCTAGGGGTAACTCGGTAAGCGGGGTTGTGCCAACCACAGCGCCGTTTAAGGAAACAGCAGCCCCTGCGGGTTGCGATGATAACGAGAGCATACCGGGTAGGGGTATGGGGGTGATTTGCAGGGTTTGGCTATCGGCATCGGTAACCGTCAGTTGATCCTGCCATGGGTGATAGCCGGCTACCGTTACTGAGATGGTGTAATTACCGGGGCGCAGCAGCCAACGTTGCCCCAGGGGCAATGCCAAGCCCTGAATATTCACCCTAGCATCACCCTCGGCCATGACCTGAACATCGAGTGAGCGCGCAGTCAAAAGAAAGCTAAAACATAAGACCAAAAACAGGGCCGCGCCGGCGGCCACAAGCCAAGCCGTGGGCAACTTTCGACGATGGGGTGCGTCGGTGGCCAGCGGTTCAAAGGCGGCCGCTGCAAGGGGACCATCTTGCGATTCACTTTGTGTACCCTTCGGGGTAAAGCCGCTGGGTGATAAAGGCGCGTCGTTGGGGTCACTCATATCGCTTCCTCACAGCGCACCTCTATCACCGCATCGGTATTGGGCACTACATCGAAATTCACCCGTACATCTCGATAGCCCGTACGTACCCCCATCGCTGTGTATTGGCCTGGGCGCAGTGTTAGCGATGTGTTGGTGAAAGTGCCCAATCGCTGAACACGCAGCACCGTCACATCGGTCACGCCGTCGGATACCAGCGATAGGGTGACCGGTGTTTTGGCGTAGCTCAGGGTCTTAGTCACCTGATCTATTTGTCGGCGTAACACAGGACCGGGGTTGGCTATGGCATTGGCCTGCTCGAGGGCTGATTCCGCCTCCGCCAATACCG
>CBFHMA010000096.1:0-7536 GCA_965656775.1 Luminiphilus sp. | reverse complement strand
CCAATTGGTCTCGTGGATGTCGGTAAATGTGCCAGTATGCTCACCCACCCAATAGGCCAAGGGCGCCTCAAAAGAAATATCATCAGCGCTGAACAGCCCCGTACTACCCTGCACAACAATGAGCAACAGCAGTGCAAGGGTCGACCAACCGCCCAAAGGGTTATGACCCACACCGTGATATGGGGCGCCCTTCAGGTAGCCCATCACCGCGTTCGGCCCGCGCACAAAATGCTTAAATTGAGCGTGATAACTACCGACGAACCCCCAAACGAGACGCGTCAATGCCGCACATAGCACACTGTAACCACACCAGCGATGGAGTTCGAGTTGGCCTGTCTCTCCACTCCACCACATAAAGCCAATGGCTAAGGGGAAATACCAGTGGATAACGCGCACTGGCAAGTCCCAGACTGGCCATCCCCGCACGACACCCATACCTTAACGCCCCATTAAGTCCATAAGGGCTGCCACTGAGGCTTCTACCCCAAGAGTCACCGCAGGTTCAGGGCTAATCTTGAAGAGCGGTGAATGGTGTGACGGCACGGGAGCACCCCCCTGTGCTTCTCGCTCAAAATCCTCGGGTGGCGTGCCGCCTACGGCAAAATAGACTGATTTAATGCGGGGATTCACCGTAAAGAACGGGAAGTCCTCTGCCCCCATGCCCAAGCGCTCTTCCTCGAAGAATACAGTGTCGCCGAACTGTTCAGCCCACACGCCGCGCATACGTTGCAACATAGCGGGATCGTTTAAGGTTGGCGGAACGCCCTCGTTCTCGTGTACCACCACTTCGGGCAGCATATCGTCCGGTAATCCGGCGACTCGGCCCATGTTCTCGGCAACCCGCTTAATTCCGTCGAGTAATACTTGACGGTCGGCATCGGACTCATTGCGCACAGTGAGCTGCAGACGTGCCGCGTCAGAGATGATGTTGTGCTTGGTACCCGCATGGAAAGCGCCCACCGTGATGATGCCGGGCCGTCGTGGTGCGAGATCACGAGTGACAACGGTTTGCAGCGCGAGCACTATCTGTGATCCGAGCACCACAGGATCGACCCCGCGGTGAGGGCTGGCGCCGTGGGCACCAATACCTTTGATGTAAATATCGACCGTATCAGCGCCAGAATACGGTGCTTGAGTGGCCACCAACTTGCCCGTGGGAACGGCGGAAGTCACGTGTAATGCCATGGCGTAATCTGGCGTGCCAAAACGCTCCCAGATATTGTCAGCGCGCATAGCGGCTGCGCCCCCCACTCGCTCCTCCGCAGGCTGACCCACTAACATCAGCGTTCCCGACCACTGATCGCGGCGTTCAGCCATAATGCGCGCGGTACCCACCAAGCTGGTCACGTGGACATCGTGACCACAGGCGTGCATCACTGAGACCTCGTTGCCGTCCCAGTCTTTTTGCCGGGCCTTGGACGCGTATGACAACCCGGATTTTTCTTCCACCGGCAAACCGTCCATATCGGCGCGAAACATGGCGAGGGGGCCATCGCCATTACGCATCAGCGCTACCAGTCCTGTACCACCGATACCAGTGTGTACCTCGTAGCCTAGGGCTGCTAGTTCATCAGCCAATCGTTGGGCCGTTTGATGCTCCATCATGGACAATTCAGGGTGTTGATGAAACCAAACAAACAGAGAACCAAGCTGCTCATCGTAGAGGGCTTGCACCCGTTGTTTCAGATCATCAGCGGTTGCGGGCAAGGCTATCAGGCAGCCCATTACAAGAGTTGACACAAAACGTCGAAGCACGAATTCATCTCCCATCCGGTTCAGGTTCTCATGGTGAACCCGTTCATCTCTGACACAGCATTGTTTGTGACAAAGGCCGAAGGCAGTCTGTCACAGTCCCTTGGTGTAGACTACGTCTTTTGGCTTACTCGCCCAAACCAAGGATTGTTGAACTTTTGAATAGCGATCGCATCACAGCGCGTTTCGGCAGCTACGGCGTTGAGCTCCTGGCACAAAGCCAGCGCCATCGGATAGCAAACTTGCACAGTGGTATCGTACCCGAGCACATTTGCCGCACATTGGCCGTCACTGTTTTTCACCTACCCGTACACGACGCCCTGCGACAGGTCGACGAGGCCATTCGGGCTGGAGCCAGCCTGGGCGCCACGCTGCGATCTTCCGGGTGGCGTGTTATCCGTTCCGATGCAGCCCAGGCAACCGCACCCGCGGGCAGCGCATTTGAGCGACTTAGCCAACAGAGTTGCCCGGCGGGTACACCGTTGGCACTGCAAGTTTACACCCTGCTAGCCGCCAGTGATGCCCAGCGCTTACCCTATGCGGCTATCGCCGAGGCCTATCACCCAGACCACGTTGCCCTTGACAACCCATTATCGGCACAAGCACTCGAGAACGAGCTCACCGGTGCCGCTAAGGAAGCCTTACAGGGCTTGCTCGCGGCACTTTAAGCCTACAGACCTAATCGCTGCGCCAAGGACAAATCAAAACCAAGCGCCCGGGCTTGGGCAATGGCTGCCTCCCGTTCGGCCCCTGACTGACTGGCCACCCATAGATTGGTGCATCGGGTACCGGTTCGACAGTAGGCGAACACTTTTTCGCCGCTGTTGAAAATGCGTCCAAGTCCTTCTAGATCGTCGCCAGGAAAGGTAGCGGGGTTAACCGGATAGCGAACGAACTTAAGCCCCGCAGCCTCTGCCGCTTGCGCCATGGTATCCATAGTAGGTTGATCTGGGGCTTCACCGTCGGGGCGATTACACACCACCGTTGTGAAGCCCCGCTCGGCTACCACAGCCATATCGGTGGGCTCTGGTTGAGGGGCGACGGTAAGTGTATTGCTAACATTAATGGGATTGAGCACTGGAAAACTCCTTATGGCTGACGTTGCGCAACGCTTTTTGCATTGCTTACATGTTGGTCTAACTGTTCTCGAGTGAGCATACCCCACCGACTCAGCATGCGTTGAAGATCGGCACGGTTAGTGACTCGATTCGACCACTCTAGCCATGGGGTGTCGGGGCTCCTGAGGGGTTGAACAAATCGCAACAGCAAGTCACCTGACTCGGGATCAGTGGCTTCAAGCACCATTGTCATGGCGCTGGATTCATTAGTAAAACTGCGCGACCAGCCTACCGTGCTCTGAGAATCGGGTGCTGCTACCTGCAAATTGATAATACGCGGTGTCAAAACGAGGGTCTCGGATTGTCGCTGCGTCACCAGCCGATAGCTGGGTGGCTTGTGCAGATTTTCCTCCAGCACGGCTTGACATTGGGCTTGCGCGTAGGCTGCTAATGCTTCGCGAGTCTCTTCTTTCACCCGGTGGCTCAACAGCCTGCGCTGGCCGTTCTGTTGGCGCAACCAATCAGGTCGAAAGGCCACCTCACACGGCGCCATTAAAACCTGGCGATAAGCCGCAAAATCCGCCTTTGACGCAACAAAGGGTTGCAGTGCTGCAGGGCTTTGCGTGTCAGCAGGCTGGCTGTCAGGCGCCACCGCAGGTTGTCCCTGACACCCTGCCAGTGCGTAGCAGAGCGCACCTAACGCAAGCAGTTGGCACCTATGCGACATCATGACTCGCCTCTTCGTCCTCAAAACAGCCAGTAAAAACCGATGGGACTCAAACCCGAAAACCCGACAACGGCAGCACTAGCTTACGCCCTCGCCAGCCCTAAATCATCAAACAGTGCTGCCTCGATAGACCCACGGGGGTCTTGAATGATGGAAATTGACCGTCCGGTAATACGCTCAGCCATAGCTCGATAGGTATCGGACACTGACATGAGTAATGCCTCGGGCAGGTCCGTGGTAGCGGCAAAGTGTTGCCGCTGTACCATTCGGGTCTTATCTAATAAGACGGATGGGTCAGGTGCTAAAGCCAACAGCGCTTGGCGGAATTCTTCTTTGCTGTTTTCCCGAACTTTCCCCTGCATGTAAGCCTGTGCATCCCAAAACCGTGAGGAATCCGGCGTCCCCACCTCATCCATGTAAATCAGCTCTTGTCGCCCTTGAGCGTTTTCTGCATAGCCGAACTCAAATTTGGTATCGACGAACAACTGACCAACACCCGATAGCTTATCGGCAATCAGATCAAAGCCCTTGCGCAACAACTCCTCGTACACATCGACATCATTGGGTGCCATAAACCCAAGTGCCGACCAATGTCGGAGGATCGACTCGCGGCTAATGTTCACATCATCGGCAGCGGGAATACCCTCCAGGCCCTCAAGCACACCTTTGGTCGACGGGGTAATGAGCAGCTCGGGCAGAAGCTGGTCTTTCCTGAGCCCCTCGGGGAGCTGCACACCGCAAAACAGGCGCTCGCCCTGTTCATAACTGCGCCACATAGATCCGGTGATGTAACGTCGTGCAATCGCTTCGATTCGTACCGGCCGAGCACGCTGTACCACCCAACACAGGGGGTGGGGTGCTTCCAGAATATGACTTCGCGCCAGCCCGGCCTCGCGGAAGGTGTCAAACCAATGCTGTGAAATGGCGTTGAGTGCCGCCCCTTTGCCTGGCACACCGTTCAATCCGCCCTCCCCATGCCAGATGCAATCAAAGGCCGAGATTCGATCGGATACCACCATAATGGCCAGAGGTGCATCGGATGCCACCGGATAGCCTCGGCGCTCAATCAGTCGCCGACTGTCCTCGGCCGTCAACCAGTAGACCGAGCGCACTTTCCCCGAGTGCACGGGCTCCGCCGTCTTGATGGGGAAGTCGTCGTTCGTCGAAAGAACCCTTAACATGGACTAACTCCTGAGTGATGCAGCATTTTAAGCCGACCGGGCACTTGGACTCTAGAGATGAGCCAAGTAGCATCCGCGCACCATTGAATGAACCAGCAGTAAGGTAGTGTACCCATGTTTTCGTCGACCCAACGCATATTACCCGCAGTGATAGCTACCCTTCTGAGCGTACCCAGCGTCGCTCAGTCCGCGCCTTCCACGGGAAATGACCTGATCGAGACAGTGCTAGTCACCGCCACCCGTCAAGGTGTTTCAGGTGGCGAGCTGCCCGTGGCCTGGAGCGCTATCGACCAGGACACGATTGGCTTCACGTCACCACAGCATGCCAATCAACTACTCAATCGCTCCGCAGGCACATGGATCAGTCGTGGCAACGGCCAAGAGTCGCTCATCGCGTTGCGCTCTCCCGTACTGACAGGTGCCGGGAGCTGCGGTGCCTTCATGACCGCAGAGGACGGCATTCCTTTACGTGCACCGGGGTTTTGCAACGTCAATCAGCTGTTTGATGCCAATCTGGCTCAAGCAGGAGCTGTAGAAGTAGTGCGTGGCCCTGCGACCGCCGTGTATGGCTCTAACGGTATGCATGGGGTTATCAATGTCATCACGCCATCGGTGGAGTCCCGATCCGGCACCCTGCGCGTTGAAGGGGGCTCACGGGATTTTTATCGGATTCTGGGCGATGTAGCACTACCCGATGGCGCGACCGCCCTTGCCTTTCAAGCAAGTGAATACGGTGGCTATCAAGCCGAATCGGGTTATAGGCAACAGAAACTCAACCTGCGCAATGACGCCGAGTCGGGCGCCTGGCGCTTCGCCTCGGTGCTCTCTGGCAGCAACCTCAACCAAGAGACAGCGGGCTACATTCAAGGGTTTGAGGCCTACAAAGACGAAACCGCTCGTAGGGAAAACCCCAACCCGGAAGCCTACCGGGATGCATGGTCTCTGCGTGCGCATGTTAGCGCTAGTCGGGAACTGGGTGCAGACCAAACCCTGACTGTTACCCCCTACCTGCGGCGTAATGCCATGACGTTTCTGCAGCACTTTGTGCCCTGGCAACCCACCGAGCGCAACGGTCACAGCAGTGTGGGTGTGCAAACCAGCTTGGCTGGGGGCAACGATAATAGCCAGTGGGTGATCGGTGCCGATCTCGATTACACCCAAGGCTGGCTTGAAGAGGCACAAGCGGAACCTTTCAGCCCGAATCAGCCTGCGGGTATTCACTACGATTATGAGGTCGATGCCTTGGTGGCTGGCTTATTTGCACAGGGTGATACCGAGCTATCTGAGCACTGGCGGATCGACGGTGGCATCCGCCTCGAGAGCACCCAATATGACTACAACAACCGCACGGGGTCAGGCTCAGCCTGCGCCCCCGATGCCAGCGCCTGCCGTTTTTTCCGGCCAGCAGATCGCAGTGACGACTTCAACAACCTCTCGGCCAACCTAGCGCTTAGCTATGCCCTCGATAATGCAAGGGTGTACACCCGTGCAGCGTCAGGGTTCCGCGCACCACAAACAGCGGAGCTTTATCGACTGCAGGCGGGTCAAACGGTGGCCAATATCGATTCTGAGCAAATACACAGTATTGAATTGGGTATTCGAGGTGAGTTGTTCAACGCATTCGGTTACGCGGTGAACGCCTATCAAATGCGGAAAGACAACGTGATCTTTCAAGATCGTGACCGCCAGAATGTAGACAATGCCAAAACCCGGCACGAAGGCATTGAAATTGAGCTCAATTGGCAGATTTCACCGATATGGTATGCGGAATTAGCGGCGACCTTGCAGAAACATCGTTACGACAGCCCCACCGCCTTGTTGGGTTCCAGCGGTGACATTAACGGCAATCGGATCGATACCGCGCCCGATAGTTTTGGCAGCGCGCGGCTAGGGGCTGATACGGTTATGGGCATTCATCCCGTGAAAGCCGAGCTCGAGTACGTTTGGGTCGGCAGTTATTATGTCGATCCTGACAACGAGCACCGTTACGCCGGACATCGTCTGGTCAACTTACGCGCCGACATACAGGTTCAACCCAAGCTAAAGGTCAGTGTCATTGCGACCAACCTGCTCGACACCGACTATGCAGAGCGAGCCGACTTCGGCTTTGGCCAGTACCGTTACTTTGTGGGAGAGCCACGCAGTGTGGTGCTGGGGCTCAGCTGGCAACTCGACTAGACAAGCCTGTCATGACATGGGCTCTCGTGACCGCTAACGCTAACATTCACCGCGGTCACGGGGGTTATTCAGTCAACGTACGGGGTCAATGATAAGCACGCAAACCCACCGCATCGCGCACTTGCGCCAATAGATCAGCAGCTCGCGGACGCAACCTCTGGGCACCTGCCTGCAGTACCTCTTCCAATTGCTGAGGATTGGCCATCAGATCGTTGTAGCGATCCCTGGCTGGCGCTAGCACCTCATCGATCTTGTGGAACAGTTGTTTCTTGGCATCGCCCCAGCCTATGCCGTCAGCGAACGCTTGGCGCATTTGGGCACGCTCTTCATGATTCGCGAAGGCACACCAAATTTGAAAAACCGTTGCCGAATCGGGGTCCTTGGGCTCGCCAGGCTCCAGCAGATTCGTTTTTATTTTGTTAATGCCTTTCTGCAATTGTTTTGATGTACCGAATAGGGGAATTGTATTGCCGTAACTCTTACTCATTTTACGACCATCGAGGCCTTGCAGGACGGCCACATGATCGTCAACTACAGCCTCGGGTAAGGTGAACAGGGGCGCGAAATTGTGGTTAAAGCGCTGGGCAATATCCCGAGCCATTTCAACGTGTTGAATCTGATCGCGTCCCACGGGCACCTC
>CBFHMA010000095.1:3081-7569 GCA_965656775.1 Luminiphilus sp. | reverse complement strand
GAGAAGTCTGCTGTGAATAACAGGTCTAACTGCTCAGATGGTGTTGCCAGAATTTGAGCGCGGGCCGCTTTACTTTCGTAGCCGTTTAAATCAGGGATATCGGCGGCAAGACTCTCAACATATCCATCGCGCTCTTTGTAGCTGACGGCCAGTTTACCGACGACGTTCTTTGACAGCGTCCCGTTGATTTTCGCTCGGGTTGCTTTGTAACCCAGATCACCGCCCGACACCTCAATAGCTGCTGCGAATTCGTCAGTGGGCTTTTGAGAGAGAACATTAATGGCGCCGCCTGCTGCATTTTTACCGTACAAGGTGCCCTGAGGCCCGCGTAAAACTTCTACGCGCTCAAGGTCAAAGAGATCGAAGGCTTGGCCTGCTGTACGGCCCAAATAGACCCCATCTAGAAAAACAACGACCGATTGATCGCCAGAGGCGCCGTCGTCGTTCGAACCGACGCCGCGTATGTATAGTTGTGGTTGCGATGGCGTAAATGACCCGACAGTGAAACCGGGCGTACGCATTGAAATACCCATGATGTCGTCAATACCCGAAGTACGGAGCTCTTCTGAGCCGATTGCAGTAATGGCGATCGGCACATCTTGCAGCGACTCCTCACGAAACTGGGCGGTCACAACAACTTCCTCTAATGCTTGAGCCAACACGAAGGAGGGAGTTGTAGCCGCGGCCGCCGTGGCGACAGCGAACGCCAAAGGGCTTGGTAGGTACTTCATGGCTTTTTTCATGGTTTGGACCTCTTGTTTATCGAGTGAACTCGTTTATTTTTGACTTCTTTAGGTGGCGTGTTGGCAGGAATCCGCTGGCTTGGTTTACCAGCTATTAGACGTATCATAGGGTGACTCCCGTGGGGTGCGTATCATATTGCGACACTTGGCGTATCATTTTGCGACATTAGCGGGCGTGCTTGGGCGTGCTTGGGTGCGCTAAACGCGCTAAAGTAGGCGGCATTGAGACAAGAGGCGCCATGATGCAACGTGAACTAACCACCCTCGATCGCTGGTTGGTAGAGACAGACAGCATGCTGAGAACACTCAGCCGCCGGGGTGCCAGTGCGGCACGCCCCTCTCCTGCACAGGGCCACAGCGAGGCGCCCCTATCCACTCAGCAGCGCCGCCATGCGGCAGGGCTCATGCGTGTTAATCATACCGGTGAGGTCTGCGCACAAGCGCTGTATCAAGGCCAGGCTCTCACCGCTCGAAGCGCTGGTACACGCGATGAGATGCAAGAAGCCGCCCAAGAGGAGATCGATCATCTAGTGTGGTGTGAACAAAGGCTAGAGGAACTTGATGCACGACCCAGCGCACTCAACCCTTTATTCTATGGCGTTTCACTGGCACTGGGAGCCGCGGCTGGCGCCATCAGCGATAAGGTAAGCCTCGGATTTGTACATGCCACCGAGGAGCGCGTAGCCAATCATCTGCGGGAACATCTGCAAGCGCTTCCCGCCGATGATCGAAAATCCCAGCTGATATTGCAGCAAATGTTGGAAGATGAGGAGCGCCACGGCGAGAACGCACTCAACGCAGGTGGCCAAGAGTTTCCCCGTTCCATTAAAAATGTTATGACGCGCATTGCCAAAATCATGACCACCAGTAGCTACTGGGTTTAAAAAAAAACAGCACCTCGATGGATTTTTTCAGTCGTCAGTTTCACGCTGAGGGGAATGCCGACCTGTCCGCGCGGCTGATTGGATCGGGTTATGGGGCGTTCAGCGCGCTGCGTCGAGCAATAAGCCATTATCAGCGCTCTTAGCCATCGTACTCCGCGTTGCGCCGTCGCTGTCACTGAGATACAACATGCCATCATTCAAGCCCAAGTGACGTCTGCGCATGAGTCTCGAGTTCGATAGTGCACGCCTGCCCAATCCCCATTTATCTGAGGACCATCACGCATGGCGCGAGCAGCTGCGCCGCTTTATTGATCACGACATCATGCCCTATGCCGAGGATTGGGATGAGGCTGGTCATATTCCCGAGCAGCTGTGGTTAAAAGCGGCGGCTGTGGGTTTACTGGGTCTTGGTTACCCAGAGCAGTTCGGTGGCACTCCCGGTGACGTATGGTTTAGTCAAATTGCCAATGAAGAACTGGCGCGAATTGGTGCAGGGGGCATCAACGCTAGTTTGATGGTCCATGGTATTGGTTTGCCCCCAATCATTAATTGGGGCTCGGAGCGTATGAACGCCGAAATCGTGCCCGCCATTTTAGAAGGTAAACGTTGGATCTCTTTGGGCATCACCGAGCCCGGCGGTGGTTCAGATGTAGCAAATATCGCCACCACAGCAACGCGCGACGGCGATCACTTTATTGTTAATGGCTCAAAAACGTACATTACGGGTGGCATGCGCGCTAATTATCTGTCGACCGCTGTGCGTACCGGAGGGCCGGGAGCGGGTGGGCTTTCTATGCTGCTCATCCCGACCGATGCGGCAGGCTGCTCACGCACCGCACTGACCCGTAAACAGGGCTGGTGGGCATCCGATACAGCAACTTTCTATTTTGACAACGTGCGCGTACCGGTGGATCAGCTAATTGGTGAAGCGAACCAGGGATTTAAGGTCATCATGACCAACTTCAACAACGAGCGTATGGCCATGGCGATTCAAATGGAAGCCTATGGGAGAGTGTGTATGGAAGAGGCCGTTGAGTGGGCACGCCAGCGCACGACCTTTGGCCAACGACTTGCAGACCATCAGGTGATTAGGCACAAGATCGCCACCATGAAACAAAAACTGAATGCGACACAGGCCTATATTCGGGTGTGCAATGAAGCGATTGCCGCAGGCACGCCGCACCCTGGTGATATTGCTCTACTAAAGGTTCAGGCTAGCGAAGTCATGGAATATTGCGCAAGAGAGGCGCTGCAGATTCTTGGTGGCATCGGCTTCATGCGAGGTAGTCGTGCCGAGCGTATTTATCGCGAAGTTCGCGTCAATGCCATTGGTGGGGGCTCTGAGGAAATCATGCGGGATTTGGCAGCGCGCCAGTATGGGTTGTAAGCTCCAGCCCGCTATGGCTAGCAACGTTGTCGCTGACAGATAGGAGTTTGAAGCGTCGACATGGCACGCGGTGCCCATTATTTGGCACTTGCGTGAGATCAAAAAAATAACAGAGGTGGCACATGCATCGTCCCGAACCCAATATGAATGTGGCCGGTCAGATTCTGCGACAGGCCCAACTAAGCGCCCACCGAACCGCCCTGGTTTATCAAGACCAGTCATTCACTTACGGCGAGTTCAATCAACGCACACGCCAAATAGCCGGCATGCTGCGCAATCAAGGTGTGTGTTTTGGCGATCGTGTTGGGTTTCTTGGCTTTAACCAACCCGCCTTTCTCGAGACGATGGTGGCCAGCAATGTGCTGGGTGCCATTTTTGTTCCCCTGAATTTTCGTCTCACCGGTGAAGAACTGGCCTTCATCGTAGGTGATGCGGGTATTCATACATTGATCGTCGATGCAGAACTGTTCCCGATAATTGACAGTGTCAGAGACCGTTTGCCCTGTCGTCAGTATTTGGCGGTAGGTGAAGAGATCACGGGTGTCGAAAGTTTAGAGCATGCACTGGCGGCGGCAGAGCCGATTGATGAGCCTGTTGTTGTTGGTGCCCACGATACGCTTCTGATCATGTATACCTCGGGTACGACAGGTCTACCCAAGGGTGCCATGCTGACCCACGGTAACTTCATGTGGAATAACATCAATGCCATGTTCGCCATGGGGGTAACCCGAGATGACGTAACACTCAGTTCGGCGCCGCTCTTTCACATTGGTGGTTTGAATACAGGTGTTATCACGTCGCTACAGATGGGTAACCCCGTCGTGATGGTCCGCAACTTTGACCCCGGTGAAGTCTTGGTGCTCTTGGAAAAGCACGCGGTCACACACATGTTTGGCGCCCCCGCCATGTTCCTGTTCATGGCCCAGCATCCCGCCTTTGATTCCACTGACCTTAGCGCAATCAAATTACTGATTGCTGGTGGGGCACCCGTTCCCAAGTCGTTGCTGGAACGCTATGGCGAGCGTGGCGTGTGCTTTTCCCAAGGCTACGGTTTGACCGAAACCGCACCCTTTTCAGCATTCCTAAGCCCCGAGAAAGCACTCGATAAATTGGGCTCCGCCGGCCAGCCCCCGGTCTTGTCGGGCATTCGTATTGTCGATGAAGACAATCGGCCTGTTGGACCTAACGAGCGCGGTGAAATTTGCCTGTGTGGCCCCAATATCATGAAAGGCTATTGGAATCGACCAGAAGCCACAGCAAAGGCCATTGACAGTGAGGGTTGGTTTCACTCCGGCGACGTGGGCTACCTCGATGAAGACGGTTACCTGTACATCTGCGATCGTGTCAAAGATATGGTCATTTCCGGAGGAGAAAACGTTTATCCCGCAGAGGTAGAAAACGTATTGTTTGGTCATGAGGCCATCGCCGAGGTGGCTATCATTGGCTTGGCCGATGACAAGTGGGGCGAAGCAGT
>CBFHMA010000095.1:0-3071 GCA_965656775.1 Luminiphilus sp. | reverse complement strand
CTATCGTGGCGCTGCACCCGGGCCAGGAGTTGTCGTTAGAGGCGTTAAGGGACTTTGCCAGTAACAAACTGGCTCGCTACAAGTTACCGCTGCGTTTACACATGATTGACGCACTGCCACGCAACCCCGCCGGCAAGGTGCTTAAGTTCAAATTGCGCGAGATGTTTTCATCCGATTAGCACCAGATGGCACAGCCGCTTTACAGCGCACACCCGGCGCAGGCGGTTTAGTCGCACCGCCGGCGAAACATTGCGCTGTTTGCATCCACTCAGTGGCTACATCGCCTGTGGTTACCAAATTGGTATCGGCTACATTGCGAGTTTGCGTCACGACCTGCGCAAAACCCACCGCATCGCCCACAATAGATTCGGGATTATGTGTATCGCCGAACTGCCAGAGCTCACCCGAGGGGGCAGTTAATAGTAAGGTCGGCTGAATCTCGGGTACCGTCTTTTTATTGACGCGATAAGTCCAGCCAAAGGTGTTCACACCCAACATCACAATATTACGTACCCGGTCGGTCTCGATGCGCTCGCGCCCCAGCACATCGTAAATGCCCTGCCCGTGTGCCCAGGTTTCCATTTGCCGCGCGGTGATACACGAGCGTGCGCTCATATCGGGACCCACCCAGGGGCAGCGCTTCGACGGATCGGCCTTTTGGTAGGCTTCAGCTAACTGGCGGCTGGTCTGTCGCCATGCAAACACCAATGCAGTACCCGACAGTGGAATAACGGATTGCTCGAATTCGGGTAACGGATGCCCACTCCCGAGGGCTTCAACAGCGGGTTTTAGATCGACCTGAAATTGCGCCGGATCCACCAGCGCATTCAGTGCCATAGCGTCCCAGTAATGGAGGTGACGAATAAGTGTCTCAATGGACCATTGTTTGAATCCGGTTTCTGCCAAAAGCGCATGATCGGATAACGGTGATATAAGCGTGTACAGGTCGTCTGTCTCTGCCTGAAAGTCTGCTGCTTGTTGCATGGTTGTTCTCTCGCTAGGGAGTACTCATCTCACTGTACATCAGGGGCATAGGACATATTACTCGACGCGCTGGCACGCCCTAGGTGAGCTCATGCCGATAGTCCGGCGAGTCTTGGTACTGATGACGAAAACAGTCGTCCCCGTCCGGCGACACGATCAGCGAATCCATGCTCGCGCAAGGCATGCCAGTAAGTCGCCGCGTTGACGGCAATCACGGGCTTTCCGTGCGCCGCCTCCAGCGATTCGACAAATCCGGCGCACACAAGCGCCGTGCCGACCTGCACGAGCGTGTCGACCTCAGGAGTATCCACTCGCGCGAACGCTGCACGCACTTCTGCCTCAGTGATCCGGGCGGTGTAGGCCCTCCCTTTTTCAGCACTGGCAAACCCCGCTTCACTCACGACCGTGGTGTCGTGGGACGCAAAAAAATTCACCACATTGCGGTTGGCCTCTGCCTGAAATGGCGTGACCAGCCCGATACGATGGGCCCCAACTGCCGCCAGTGCCCTTGGCACGGCTTCCGATGCGAGCGTCACGGGTACAGATACCTGCGATTCGAAGAAGTGCCGTAATCTCGCTGTTGCGGCCATGCCATCGGACATGTACTCCGGACTGTAGGCCACCACGATGCGGTCAGGCTCACAGGCCAACGCCATTTTCAGCGCCGGACGCATGAGTTCGATCAGGGCATCCACCGTGGCCGGCAAGCCGGGGAACGCGAACCGGTAGCTTTGGTTGGTCACCCCGGGCAATCGCATCGCCGTCATATCCGGCTCCACAATGGCGTTGGTGGCCGGTAACAGCACGGAGAACACACCGCGCACGCCAAACGCATCCGTCATGGAGTGAGCCTCAAGTCGCCACAGGGCAACGTAATGTAAGTGCGCATTGATATCCCTCGAGTCCTACCATGGATAAGATAACGGTATTCTCTCGACCGTGTCACGGACGTTCACCATTACGTCCTGTTTGGAATGCGGCGCACTAACAAGTCCCGAAGTGCCGTCGATCGATGAGCCGATGTCAAATGCCCATCACCAGTGAGTAAGTTTGGTTTTAGAACTCATATATTCAGGATAATTAACATGATCAGAGTTATAGGCTTAACGATAGCGACACTGACGATCGTGGTTACGTGGAATGCTTCTGTTTTCTTCGTCATCAGTGAGGGTTGGTTGAAGTCACCGATCGTGAAGTCGGACTCGTCACAAGCCTTCATTGCAGCTGCAGAAAAAACAGTTACCCGTGAGCACTCAGGTAATTACAGCATGATCTTGCTCGATGGTGGCAAAGTCACTGAACGGTATTTCATGTCCACTGATATTCCGGTCGATGGATCCTCCGTATATCAGGTTGCATCACTGGGAAAATGGATTGCCGCATGGGGCGTCATGGTGTTGGTCGAAGAGGAGGCAATCGATCTCGATGCGCCAGTCTCTGAATATCTTATCCGCTGGCAACTGCCCGGCAGTGAGTTCGATAGTTCAGGTGTCACGGTTCGGCGTCTGCTCAGCCACACTGCCGGATTGACGGATGGTCTAGGCTATGACGGATTTGAGCGCGCAGACCAGATTCAGTCTCTTGAAGGTTCTTTGACACGCGCGCTCGACGCGTCACCGGGAAATGCGGGTATTGTCGAGCTAGGCGTAAAACCGGGTAGCGAGTGGAAATATTCCGGAGGCGGATACACGATCCTGCAATTGTTGATCGAAGACGTTTCTGGTCAGTCGTTTGCGCAATTCATGTCCGATCGCGTTTTCGAACCGCTTGGAATGGAGCGCAGCACATTCAATCATGAAAAGGCGATTGCACTTGGGCTTGCTCAGAATTTCGATCTAAACGGCCATGCTGAACCCTTTCGCTGGTACACGGCCCTTGCCGCGACATCCCTGTTCACGTCAGCAGATGACCTCGCCCGTTTCATCACGGTTCAGGCGCGGCCAGATGCCCAAAAAGTCCTTTCGGAAGAATCCCTTGCATTGATTCGTACGCCGCACGCCTCACAGATGGGGGCGGACATCTGGGGGCTCGGAGCGATGCTTTACGCACCCAACAACAAAGGTGGCTACATTATTGGTCATGACGGG
>CBFHMA010000094.1:0-7637 GCA_965656775.1 Luminiphilus sp. | reverse complement strand
GAGCACAGCGACATCTTGTATCAGCCTTAAGCAAAAAACCCCGGGTGCATCGCAACCGGGGCTCTTGTAAGACCTTCTGACAACGACCTACTCCTCGTCATCACCCTCGAAATCATCAATAAAGTCGGGCTCCGGACGATCTACCAACTCGACGTAGGCCATAGGTGCCTGGTCGCCGCTGCGATAACCGCACTTCAAAATGCGGATGTAACCACCGGGGCGTTCCTGGTAACGGGGGCCTAACTCATTGAAGAGCTTACCCACCGCTTCCTTGCTACGGGTCCGGTCGAAGGCTAGACGTCGGTTAGCAACACTATCGGTCTTCGCCAAGGTAATGAGTGGCTCCGCATAACTTCGCAACTCTTTAGCCTTAGGCAAAGTGGTCTTGATCAGTTCATGCTCAACCAAAGACACGGCCATGTTACGGAACATGGCTTTGCGGTGGGAGCTGTTGCGGTTTAGCTGTCGACCGCTGTGACGATGACGCATTGTTGTATTCCTTTCGTAAGGCTGCCTTCACGGCAGGCCGATGGGGTCGTATAAACTTAAACGTTCAGCAGACGCTCGTCATTTCGGAGGCTCGCTGGAGGCCAATTCTCGAGGCGCATACCCAAGGATAAGCCGCGAGATGCCAACACGTCTTTGATCTCGGTAAGTGACTTCTTACCCAAGTTAGGGGTTTTAAGAAGCTCTACCTCGGTGCGCTGAACGAGATCGCCAATGTAATAAATGTTTTCGGCTTTCAAGCAGTTGGCGGATCGCACGGTCAACTCAAGGTCATCAACTGGGCGCAACAAAATCGGATCGACTTCGTCGTCGGCTTCCGCAGTGGCCGTTTGAGCCTCGCTTTCAAGATCAACAAACACTGACAATTGCTGCTGTAAGATGGTGGCAGCGCGACGTATCGCTTCTTCAGGATCGATAGTGCCATTGGTCTCTAGATCAATAACAAGCTTATCTAAGTCAGTGCGTTGCTCTACACGAGCAGCGTCTACGACGTAGGACACGCGTCGAATGGGTGAGAACGATGCGTCGAGCTGGAGTCGACCAATAGAACGGGTCTCTTCCTCTGGATTATCCCTGGCATCGGCGGGTGAGTAACCCCGACCGCGCTCAGCCACGAGACGGATCACCATCTCTCGATCAGAGGTGATCGTGCAAATAACATGGGAGGGGTTGCAAATTTCCACATCGTGATCGACTTGGATATCCCCCGCCGTTACGGTGCAAGGACCTTTGGCAACAAGGGAGAACTCGGCCTCGTCTTTGCTCGCCATGGTGAGTGCGACACCCTTCAAGTTGAGCAAGATTTCAATAACGTCCTCTTGCACACCTTCGATCGCCGAGTACTCATGAAGCACGCCGTCAATTTCGGCTTCGGTGATTGCACAGCCGGGCATGGACGACAACAGAATACGGCGCAGTGCGTTACCGAGCGTGTGACCAAAACCTCGCTCAAGGGGCTCTAGGGTTACTTGAGCACGCGTCGACGACTTTTCGTCAACTTTGATGACGCGGGGCGTTAAAAACTCATTAACCGAACTGGACATAAACCACCTGTAGTAAAAGCGAATGTGAGAAGCGTGCGACTGCCAACAATTACTTGGAGTACAGCTCCACGATCAGGTTTTCATTGATCTCATTTGAGAGCTCTTGGCGGTCTGGACGAGCCTTAAAGGTCCCTTCCAGTTTGTCAGTGTTGACTTCCAGCCATTCGGGCTCGCCACGCTGCTCAGCAAGTGATACCGCCGACTGAATACGCAGCTGCTTTTTCGCCTTTTCACGTACAGCCACCGTATCGCCGGGCTTCACCTGATAAGAGGGAATGTTCACCACAACACCATTAACCAAGATGCCTTTGTGAGAAACCAACTGACGCGCTTCAGCGCGGGTAGAGCCGAAACCCATACGGTACACGACGTTGTCGAGTCGACCCTCAAGAAGCATCAGCAGGTTTTCACCGGTGGCGCCTTTCATGCGCGCCGCTTCTTTGTAGTAATTGCGAAACTGCTTCTCGAGAACACCGTAAATACGACGCACCTTCTGCTTTTCACGCAACTGAATACCGTAATCGGACAAACGACCACGACGAGCACCGTGCTGTCCTGGGGCAGTTTCAGGTTTGCACTTAGCATCGAGTGCGCGGACACCACTCTTCAACTGCAGATCGGTGCCTTCACGTCGCGAAAGCTTGCACTTTGGACCAATATATCGAGCCATACTGTTCTATTCCTCGGCGGCCAGCTTAAACGCGGCGCTTCTTGGGCGGACGGCATCCGTTATGGGGGATAGGCGTCACATCGGTGATGTTGTTGACTTTGTAACCACAGGCATTGAGGGCGCGAACCGCAGATTCCCGACCTGGACCGGGGCCCTTCACCTCTACATCGAGGTTCTTCAAGCCATACTCCTTGGCAGCTTCGCCAGCGCGTTCGGCAGCAACCTGAGCAGCAAACGGCGTCGATTTGCGCGAACCACGGAATCCTGAACCACCTGCGGTCGCCCAGCTCAAGGTATTACCTTGGCGGTCAGTGATCGTCACGATGGTGTTATTAAACGACGCGTGGATGTGTGCGACGCCATCAACGACCTGCTTGGTAATCTTACGCTTGGTCGTCTTGGTATTTTTGGCATTCTTGGCCATAGTTTCCCTACTTCTATATCAACACTACAAATTAGGATGTAGCTACACAAGAAACTGACACTAGGTCAGTCCCTAAATTCACTTACGGATAGGCTTACGCGGTCCCTTACGAGTACGCGCATTCGTTTTGGTACGCTGACCACGCAAAGGCAGACCTTTACGATGTCGAAGACCACGGTTACACCCAAGGTCCATTAAACGCTTGATGTTCATTGAGACTTCTCGACGGAGGTCACCCTCTACAGTCATCTCACTGATCAAGCCACGCAACTGATCAAGCTCAGCCTCAGACAGCTCCCCAACCTTAGTGGTAGGAGCGATACCCGTAGCTTCGAGCAAGCGCTTGGCCTGGGTGGGACCCACACCATAAATGTACGTCAGTGAAATCACTGCGTGCTTGTTATCAGGAATGTTGACACCGGCGATACGCGCCATCGATTTATCTCCAAACGTTGACTGTGGCAGCGGCCCATCGGGCGGCCAACACAGTAGTCGCAATCCCCTTAGTTAAAGGGGCGCGAATATTACTGATTTGTGGAACAAAACTCAATGCTTTCAGCCCTGGCGTTGCTTGTGACGTGGATCTGAAGAACAGATCACACGCACTACACCATTTCGCCGAACCACTTTGCAGTTCCGACAGATTTTCTTAACGGAAGCTCGTACTTTCATCTTTTGCTCCTGGAACCTACCGCAGCCGGCCAGCAGGGCCGGTATTGGCCAGGTTGGCCTTCTTCATCACACCTTCGTACTGATGTGACATCAAATGACTTTGGACTTGAGCCATGAAATCCATGACTACAACCACCACGATTAACATTGACGTGCCTCCCAAGTAGAACGGCACGTTAAACATCACGACCAGGAACTGCGGTAACAGACACACCAAAGCGATATAAGCAGAGCCAAACACGGTAAGCCGAGTTAGGACGCCATCGATGTAGTTGGCAGTCTGTGGGCCTGGCCTAATGCCGGGAACAAACGCCCCAGAACGCTTGAGATTGTCGGCAACTTCTTGAGGGTTAAACATCAGCGCTGTATAAAAGAAACAGAAAAAGACGATGAACCCAGTAAACAGCAGAATATTCAGTGGCTGGCCCGGTCCAATGGCTACCGCAAGGTCCTGCAGCCAATCGGCGCTATCAGCACTGCCAAACCACTGAGCCACCGACGCCGGAAACAGTAAGATCGAGCTGGCAAAGATCGCGGGTATCACACCAGCCATATTCACCTTGAGGGGCAGGTGCGACGATTGTGACTGATACATTTGCCGCCCCTGCTGTCGCTTCGCGTAATTTACCGTAATACGACGCTGACCGCGCTCAATAAACACCACCAGGTATATGACGACCACTGCCAACGCAACGATAGCGAGTAGAATCAAAATATTGAGCTCGCCCTGACGGGCCTGCTCAAGGGACTGGCCCAATGCTGCCGGCAAGCCCGCTGCAATCCCTGCAAAGATAAGAAGCGATATCCCATTACCAATGCCGCGCTCGGTGATCTGCTCACCCAACCACATCATGAACACCGCGCCAGTCACCAGAGACGTTACGGCGATGACAAAGAAACTGATGCTGCTGTCAAAGGACAGGCCCTGGTTAGCGAGACCTACCGTCATACCAGAGCCCTGGACAAACGCCAGTAACACGGTCAAATAGCGCGTGTACTGGGAGATCTTGCGACGACCAGACTCACCTTCCTTCTTGAGCTGCTCTAACTGCGGCGTAACCGCTGTCATCAACTGCATGATAATAGAGGCAGAAATGTACGGCAGAATACCCAGCGCCAGGATACTCATGCGCTCAAGAGCGCCACCGGAAAACACGTTTGCCAGCCCCAAAATGGTCCCCTGGTTCTGGTCGAATAGCGCCGCGAGCTGCTCAGGATCTATGCCAGGTACCGGTATATGGGTACCAATACGATACACAATCAGCGCAAGCAGAACGAAGCGAAGGCGACCGAGGAGCTCTCCCATACCCGCTGCGTTCATTGAAGGCATGCCGTTAGCCATGGCTTAAGCCTCTACGCTCCCGCCTGCAGCTTCGATAGCTTCACGCGCACCCTTGGTCACGGCCAAGCCTTTCACGTGAATAGCGCGATCTACGGATCCCGATAAAAAGACACGGGCACGCAACACATCGTCTTTAACCAGGTCAGCGGCCTTCAACGAGGCCAAATCGGCAACATCACCCTCAACCCGGTTGAGTTCGTGCAGACGCACCTGGGCCGTAGTACGACCAATGCGTGAGGTAAAGCCGTATTTTGGCAAACGCTTCTGAAGGGGCATCTGGCCACCCTCAAAACCGGGCTTAACGGTACCACCAGAGCGTGCCTTCAAACCTTTGTGGCCACGGCCGGCGGTCTTACCAAGACCTGAACCAATACCACGTCCAACCCGCTTGGCCGCGCGCTTTTCACCTTCGGCAGGGCGCAAGTTGTTTAAACGCATCTCTTCAGCCATTGGTCTCACCTTCTACGCGAACCAAATAGTTCACTTTATTAATCATTCCACGCACTGACGGGGTATCTTCCACCTCAACAGTGTGTCCAATACGTCGAAGACCTAAACCAGCCACACAGGCCTGATGGTTCTTCAACCGACCAGAGGTACTCTTAACCAAGGTCACTTTGATCATTGACTTGCTCATCTCAACAGACTCCGACCTCAGCTGAGGATCTCTTCTACGGTTTTGCCGCGCTTAGCTGCTACCGCATCGGGCGAGCACATGTCACGCAATCCGTTGTAGGTAGCGCGAACCACATTGACAGGGTTGGTAGAGCCGTAGCACTTGGCCAGTACGTTATGAACGCCTGCGATTTCCAATACAGAGCGCATCGCACCACCGGCAATGACGCCCGTACCTTCAGAGGCTGGCTGCATGTATACCTTAGAAGCGCCGTGAGCCGCCTTAACGGGGTACTGCAAAGTGCCCCCAGCAAGCTCAACCTTAATCATGTTACGACGAGCAGCTTCCATTGCTTTTTGGATGGCAACAGGTACCTCGCGTGCTTTACCACGACCGTAACCCACTCGACCTTTGCCATCACCGACAACTGTCAGTGCGGTAAAGCTCATGATACGGCCACCCTTAACGGTTTTAGCCACTCGGTTAACCTGTACCAGCTTCTCCTGAAGATCGCCTTCAGTGCGCTGTTCACCCTGCTTCTTCTGGTCGTTAAATGCCATAGTGCTTAAAACTCCAATCCGCCTTCTCGCGCTGCATCTGCCAGCGCCTTAACGCGGCCGTGGTACTTAAACCCGGACCGGTCAAATGCCACCTCGGTGATGCCCGCAGCTTTGGCTCGCTCAGCAATTAATTTTCCTACCGACGCAGCGGCATCAATATTGCCTGTCTTGCCACCACGTAGATCTTTATCCAGGGTCGATGCACTCACCAGCACCTGGCTGCCCTCGGGGCTAATGACCTGCGCGTAAATATGCCGGGGCGTACGATGTACGGTGAGGCGAGTTGCACCGCTTTTGCGCATGCGAGTACGCGATTTTCGGGCGCGACGCAGGCGTGATTCTGTTTTCTCGTTCATTGCCTTACCTCACTTCTTCTTCGCTTCCTTACGTCGGACGTGCTCGTCCGCGTAACGAATACCTTTACCTTTGTAGGGCTCTGGGGGCCGGTAACTACGAATCTCAGCAGCTGCCTGGCCTACCGCCTGCTTGTCCATACCACGAATAACAATTTCGGTTTGAGTAGGGGTCTCAGCCGACAACCCTTCAGGCAATTCGTAATCGACGTTGTGAGACAAACCCACAACCAGATTAACGGTATTACCCGCAGCTTTGGCTCGGTAACCAACACCATTGAGTACCAGCTTCTTCTCCCAGCCATTGCTCACACCCACAACGAGGTTATTGAGCAACGCACGGGTCGTACCCGCCATAGCACGGTTGGTTTCCCAGTCGTATACGATCTTGGCTTCACCCTCTGCGACCTCAATTGAAATGCCATCGGTCAATGACATTTCCATCGTGCCCTTACCACCCTTTACTGCAACATGAATGCCGTCGATCTTGATTTCGACGCCTTTGGGCACTGTCACGGGATTGTTTGCGACTCTTGACATTGTTTGTTCTCTCAGATACGTCGAATCAGAATACGGTGCAAAGGATTTCGCCGCCGACGCCCGCAGCACGGGCAGCACGGTCGGTCATCACACCGCGTGACGTTGAGACGATGGCTACGCCCAGGCCGCCTCGCACAGATGGCAATTCACCTTTGCCAGCGTAGCGACGTAGACTGGGGCGGCTGATGCGCTCGATTTCAGCGATAACAGGCTTGCCCTCGAAATACTTCAGCTCAATAGACAGACGAGGCTTAACACCACTGTTGTCGACGTCGAAAGTCGACACGTAACCCTCTTCCATCAATACTTTGGCAACCGATGCCTTCAACTTCGAGCCAGGCATTTCGACGATTTTCTTGCCTGCCATCTGCGCGTTTCGGATACGGGTCAACATATCGCTGATTGGATCTTGCATGCTCATAATCTTTTACTCCGTTACCAGCTGGACTTAACCAGGCCCGGTACATCACCGCGCATAGCTGCTTCACGCAGCTTGTTACGGCATAAACCAAACTTGCGATAAACACCGTGTGGCCGACCGGTTACCTGACAGCGACGCTGTTGGCGGACGGGGCTAGCGTTACGGGGCAGTTTTTGAAGCGCAATTTGCGCTTCCCACCGCTCGTCATCACTGATAGCGGGATTGCTAATGGTATCTTTCAACTTCGCGCGCTTTGCAGCGTACTTAGCAACAGTGCGAGCACGCTTTTCTTCACGTGCAATCATCGACTTCTTAGCCATCTCGAGTACCCCTCAGCCCTTAAACGGGAAGTTAAACGCGCGCAACAATGATCGCCCATGCTCATCGCTAGAGGCACTGGTCGTAATGGTGATGTCCATACCGCGCAGCGTGTCGACTTCGTCGTAATTAATTTCAGGAAAGATGATTTGCTCGGTGACACCCATGGCA
>CBFHMA010000093.1:3250-7690 GCA_965656775.1 Luminiphilus sp. | reverse complement strand
ACCCCGTTGCCAATCGGTGGGCCTTTGCCGATGGACTCGACGCCATTATTTCCGTGTTACCCGCAACACCGCAAACCGCCCGACTTATTGATGAGTCGCTGTTGTCGCTTCTTACACCGGGTGCGGTGTTGATCAACGTGGGAAGAGGCAATGTCATTGATGACAATGCGCTGCTCGGGGCACTGGATGATGGGTCATTGCAAGCCGCGGTACTGGATGTCTTCGAGCAAGAACCTTTGCCCGTACAGCATCCCTATTGGACCCGTGACGATGTCATCGTGACGTCCCACACGGCGGCACCAACACCGCCCGCCGCTGCTGTGTCTGTTTTTATGGAGAACTATTGGCGCTTCACTCGAGGTGAACCCTTACATCATCAGGTTGACTTTGATCGGGGCTATTAATCGTTAATCGGAAGAGCTGCTAGTGGGGTGGTCGGCCAAGCTGCCGTACTGCCTCCGGACGGGTTACAGATGCAGTAAACATTTCGCGTCGGCTTTGATATTTCGCCCAAAAAAAGTTGGTTTTGCGTCTGTCATTTGAACGTAATGTTCGTTATTTTGTAAAAGTCTGCATTTGCCAAAGAGCAAGTCAGTTTAATAACGATAAGCATAATAAGAGGAATACCTTATGACGATCGACGTGTTCACTGCGCGTACCCGTTTTCCCCATCGTTTGTCTGCTCTGGCTTTGGCGTTAGCTGTAGCTCCCACTTGGTCAGTGGCACAGCAGCTTGAAGAAGTGGTGGTCACCGCCCAGAAGCGTGCCGAGAACCTTCAAGACGTACCCATTTCGGTAACCGCTATTCAAGGTGAGGCCATTCAGGAAGCCGGCATTCCCGATATGGCCGCGTTGGCAGATTACGTCCCAAACCTTTATGTGGCCGAGGCGTCAGTCAACACGAATATTTACATGCGGGGTGTCGGCTCGGGTAATAACCAGGCCTTCGAGCAATCCGTAGGTATGTATATCGATGGCGTCTACATGGGACGGGGTCGTCAGTACCGTGCCGGATTCCTAGACCTTGAGCGTGTAGAGGTGTTGCGCGGTCCCCAGGGCACCTTGTTTGGTCGCAACACCGTTGCGGGTGCCGTCAATATCACGACCGCCAGTAACCGACCTGGCGATGAGTTTCAGGGCCAAATTGCCATGAATGCTGAGGACTTCAATGGCTTCGGTGCTCAGGGTTTTGTAGGTGGTTCGTTGTCAGACACCGTTGCCGCACGGTTGGCGTTTAGTTACCGCGAAACCGATGGTTTTGTGGATAACACCATGCTTAACAGGCCTGAGGGAGGACGCGAAGATCAGGGTGTCCGATTAAGCCTCATGTGGGAACCGTCTGATGATGTGACAGTTGGGTTTAAGGTCTCTCGTTTCGAAGGCGACAGAACAGGCGCTGTATCGGCTACCAAGCTGTATTTATCGCCTGAAGAGCGAAATACGTTTGTCCCAAACCGTTCTGATTTTGCCGCAACGGCCTACGCGATTACCGATATTTTTTACCCCCAGCTCGCGGCTGAGGCACAACGCGACTTCGTAACATTTAAAGACAATAACTACGGCACGTCTGCGTCGGATGGGATTGGCATCAGTTTCCGTCCGGATGGTAGCGAAGACGAGGTTGACAATGCGGTCTTCAATTTTGAGTGGGATTTAGGTAGTCACACACTCACCTCGATCTCGGCCTACACCGGTTACCAATACATCGATGATGTCGATGTCGACTGGTTACCGCTGCAATTCATTGCCCGCTATGACGATCAAGAGTTTGAACAAGTTAGTCAGGAAATTCGACTTGCGTCCAATGATTCAGGACCGTTGAACTATGTCGTGGGTGCTTATCTCGATAGCAGCGAACTGTCGTTCTACCGACGGGTCACTATTGATACCAACTTTGACGGCTTGTTCCCACAATTTGCTGCTATTTCAAATGGTCTGCCACCGGAGGCGGTGCCACTAATGCCATCGAATTTGTTAATACCACTTACTGGAGGAGCTTACGGGGCAGACCAGGTAACGCGTAACCACGACTTCCAGCTCGACAGTGAGTCGTGGGCCTTGTTCGCCCAAGCCACCTATAGTTTGAGCGATGCGGTGCGCTTAACCCTAGGGGTACGCTATACCGAAGAAAGCAAAGACGTGGTTAGCACTCAGCGCTTGGGCGACTCCAATTGTGGCCTGAGTGGTGTGCCCGATACATCTATCGCCGGTTGCGCAGATGGCTACAATTACCTGTTGTCTTTTGTGCAAGCTACTTCCTTTAATACGTACAACTACGATTACAGCCAGAGCCGTACCACTGACAAGTGGGTGCCTTCCGTTAATGTTCAGTGGGATATCAGCGATAGTGGTATGTTGTACGCGTCGTTTAGCCAGGGTTTTAAGTCGGGTGGTTTCTCGGCTGCGGACGATGGCGAGCCAGCTGGCTTCCTAGTGGGCAGTCCCCCGCCTCCTGGGTTTGTCGCGACTACACCTAACGATGATTTTGAGTTCGACGACGAAACCGTGGATGCCTTCGAGATTGGTGGTAAGCATGAGTTTGCCGGGGGCAGTGTGCGATTCAACTGGGCGGCGTTCTATACCCAGTACGATAATTTGCAAACTACCATCTTCAAAGGCGTGGGTTTCAGCGTGAAGAACGCGGCATCGTCTGAGGTACTTGGCCTTGAAATTGAATCTATGTGGCAGGTGACGGAAGGCCTGCGTCTAGGGCTAAATGCTGCATGGCTCGACGCTACCTACGATAGTTTCGTCGATGGCCCCTGTACCGCCATTCAACTGGATGCTGATCCTCGCTGTGGTACCGCAGGTGGCAGCACCATTAACGATTTGAGCGGTGTTGACACAGTATTTGCATCTGACTTAAGTGGTTCATTCCTATTCGATTACAACCGTCCCATGGGCGCCATGGCGTTTTTCATGAGCGGTGAAGTTAACTATCGGGGCGGATTCCAGTCTGCGGGTGATAACGATCCTATCGACGAGATTGACGGTTACACCAAGGTTAATCTTCGACTGGGATTACGCTGGGATCAGCTTGAGTTGATGGCTTACGGACGCAATATCTTCGATGAGGTTGCCTATGCCCAAGGCTTCGATACGCCCGTGTTGGCAGGATCACATACGCGTTTCGTGACGGAAGCAGCTGTCTTCGGCGGTCGAATCAGTTATCGCTTCTAGATAGTGGATGGTAATGAACGGGCCCGTGTAACGGGCCCGTTGCTTTTAAATCCTAGCAATGCCTAAGGGGTTACCCTTCACGCGAGTCTTTTTCAAATGCTGCAGAATTTCTTTCGGCATGCCTTCGGGTAAGTCTACCGTTGAAAATTCTTGCTGTATGTTGACGGTGCCAATGTACTGACCTTCGATACCCGCTTCGTTGGCGATCGCGCCCACAATCTCACGGATCTCTACCCCATGACGTTTGCCGACCGCAAGGCGGAATCGCTCCATGAGAATGTCTGGGTGGTTTTTCAGGGGAAGCGCACGACCGAGTTGGGCTTTGTCGCTGTCCTCTGCACTACGTTTCCGGGGTTGTTTGCCCGCGACGTCATCGCTGCTGCGGTTAGCCGGACGCGCCTTGCGCTTTGCCGGTGGTGAGCTGGCCTCAGACGAGTCTGTCATTGGGTAAGCACCAGTAGCGGTAGTAAAAGGCGTCTCTTGTTTACGAGCTTTAGCGGGTTCAAGTGCCAAACCCTTTTGCTCTGCCAGCAGGCCAAGTAGTTGTGCTGCTAAACCTCGGTAATCACCGTTGTGTTCGCTGGCAAGGGTATCTGCCAGTTGTTCCGCATGGCTCTGGGGTGCCTTCGTTAGTTGCTCGCGCAAGTTGGCGGCGAACAACTCACGCTGCTTTAGTGCAATTGCGCCCAAACTGGGCAGTTCCATAGCGGGGATGCTGTTTTTAGTGAGCCGTTCAATGTTGCGCAGCATGCGGCGCTCACGGGGGGATACGAACAGAATCGCCTTACCGTTACGACCGGCGCGGCCGGTTCGACCGATCCGATGTACATAAGCCTCTTCATCGAAGGGGATGTCGAAGTTGATGACGTGGGTTATTCGATCGACATCAAGACCCCGAGCTGCGACATCGGTCGCGACTAAGACATCGAGTTGACCATTTTTTAGTTGCCCAACCGTACGCACCCTCGCTTTTTGATCCATATCACCGTGTAAAGCCGTAGCGCGGTATCCGGCTTGGCTCAAATGTTCGGCAACGGCCGAGGTACTTTCTCGGGTTCGGGTAAACACAATGACGCCATCAGTTTCTTCGTAGGCCAATAACCGCTTCAGCGCTTCCACTTTGCTGGCACCTTTGGCTAGCCAGTAGAACTGCTCAATATTGACGTTGGTGCTGGAGGCCGCGCTCACCGCGATTTCTATCGGATCCTTGAGGTGGCGCTGAGCAATTTGGCGAATGCGGGGCGGCATGGTCGCGGAGAA
>CBFHMA010000093.1:0-3150 GCA_965656775.1 Luminiphilus sp. | reverse complement strand
CTCACCGCGATTTCTATCGGATCCTTGAGGTGGCGCTGAGCAATTTGGCGAATGCGGGGCGGCATGGTCGCGGAGAATAGGGCCACTCGACGCTCGCTAGGGGTTTTCGCCAAAATGGCATCGACATCGTCAATGAAGCCCATACGTAACATTTCGTCAGCTTCATCGAGCACTGCGCTCGTGACATGGCTTAGATCAATGCTCCCGCGCTGGATGTGATCGAGCATGCGACCCGGAGTAGCCACGACGACGTGAACACCATCGCGCAAGGACCGTAACTGTTGGCGCATATCGGCGCCACCACAAATAGCCAATACGCGCAGCCCTTCAACATTACCCGCGTAGCTGCGGAAAGCATCGGCTACTTGGAGTGATAGCTCGCGAGTTGGGCAAAGTATCAGGGCTTGCGGGCGGCGATTGCTCAGTTTGATATCAGCAATGATTGGCAGCGCGAAAGCAGCGGTCTTACCGGTGCCTGTTTGAGCAATACCGACGACATCGCGACCGGCAAGTAGCGGCGGGATAGTACCGCTTTGAATGGGTGTGGCCTGTTCGTAGCCTAGTCGGATTAGCGTGTCGAGGAGAGAGGTGGGGAGGCCAAGCTCAGCAAAAGCTTTGGCGCTGGGTGTTGCATCTACCATTGGGGCATTTCCTAGAATTCGAGTGCGGAGCCTACGCGTTTTTACCCCGGCGTGCGCTGTTTATTAGGGTAAATAGTGGGCCATCTGCCCGTTTTATGGCTAACAAGGCCCCTAGTTGTAAGCCTGGATCGCTTCGTGCACCGCAATAAGTCGCTCAGCCTGCTCAAGGTGCAGTCGCTCGACCATGTGTCCATCGAGCTTGATGACGCCGGCTTGCAGGTGTTCAGGCGAGGAAAAGGCAGCGATAACCCTGTAGGCCCAGTCGACCGTCTCATGGTCGGGCCGGAACAGGTCATTGCATATGTCTAGTTGAGTTGGATGAATCAGTGTTTTGCCATCAAAACCCAAGTCTCGGCCTTGCTCGCATTCGGCGCGAAGACCGACTTCATCGCCAATATCATTGTAGACACCGTCAATGGCGTCTAAGCCGTATGCGCGCGCCGCCGTTATGACGCTGGTGAGTGCGGGTAGTAGATAATGCCGGTCGCGCCGATTGGCTATGCGCAGGTCTTTAATGAGGTCATTACTGCCCACAATGAGACCGCGCAAACGGGTGGTTCTGGCCGTTGCCGCTATGTCACCAATATTCATGAGTGCCATGGGGGTTTCAATCATGGCCCACAATGTCATGTCGCCTGGCAGGTGGGCGTCCAAAATGCGTTGGCTTACCCATCGAATATCCGATTCACTCTCGGCTTTTGGTAGCACGATGGCATCGGGCTGCGCGGTGAGTATGGCGTCTAGGTCAAGACGGCCCCAGTTGCTGTGGATACCATTGACGCGCACCATGACTTCACGTTGTCCGAAGCCACCCTCGGTGAGAGCGGCGACGACTTGGTCTCGAGCAAGTTCCTTTTGTTCGGGAGCAACCGCATCCTCAAGGTCCATGATGATGACATCTGCCGGTAAGCTCCGAGCTTTCTCAAGAGCACGCCGGTTACTGCCTGGCATATACAGGCAGGAGCGGCGTGGTCGAGTCATGACGTCAGTGTTAGTCGGCATTCAATGATTGGTAATAGTCCATCAGTATTTTGGCCACCTCGGGGCGTGAAAATTCAGGCGGTGGCGCAATTCCTTGACCCAGCATTTCACGCACTTTGGTGCCCGAAAGCAAGATGAAATCGGATTTTTCATGATCGGGTGCCTCCCGCATCATGACCACTTTGTTCAGCTTGGTTGACCAAGCGGTATGGTCTGCTTTGAAGATCTCGATATCCAACGCGCCGGCGGGCACTTGCTCGTCAAAAATGGTCTGAGCATCGAACGGACCGTAGTAGTCCCCGACGCCTGCGTGGTCTCGACCGACAATAAGGTGCGTAGCACCCATGTTCTGTCGAAAGACCGCATGTAGCACCGCCTCACGTGGCCCGGCATAAAGCATGTCGAACCCGTAACCGCTGACCATCACCGAATTAGCGGGGAAGTAATGATCGACCATGGTGCGGATACAGGCATCGCGGACATCGGCTGGAATGTCGCCCTGTTTTAGCTTGCCTAGCAGCATATGCACAATACAGCCGTCGGCGTTCAGTCGCTCCATGGCCATACGGCACAATTCTTCGTGGGCAAGGTGCATAGGGTTACGCGTTTGGAAGGCAACCACCGTCTCCCAGCCTCGCTCAGCGATTTCCGATCGAATTTCGTCGGCGGTTTGGAACGTGCCGGGGAAATCGGTTTTGAAATAGCTGAAGTTGAGCACCTGAATAGGTCCCGATAGCAGCACATTGCCTAAGCTGCTGAAGGTTGCTACACCTGGATGATTAGCGTCATCGGTGCCAAAAATTTGCGTGGCCATGGTTGTGATGTCGTCGTCAGTAACGTGTTCCACACCTGAGACATCCATCACCGCCAGTACCGGCTCACCTTCTCTATTGGGGTCTCTCAGCGCGATACGCTGCCCGACGTCAAGGTCCTTACGGCGCGTTAAATTAAGCACGGGCACAGGCCAGAATAATCCATCGGTTGTATGCAGCGTGGCGGCCACTGACAGCGCATCACTCTTGTTCATATAGCCAGTAAGCGGATTGAAATAACCGGCACCCAACATGACGGCGTTTGCAGCAGCGGCCGAGTTGAGGGTAAGGCTAGGTAGCGTCTCGGCCTCGGCCAGTAGGGCTGCACGCTGGTCGGTGTCGCTGACAAAAAGTGGGTTTAGGGTTTCTGAGCCATGGGGCTTAATCACGGTATATCTCCTGCGGGAATAAGGGCGTTGCCATTAACGTTAGGCGCCAAGTAGGCCGTGCTGTTCTAAATAGTCGATGATCACGTCGACCTCTTGTTCTAGGGACATTTGGTCGGTGCGTAAATGAATCTCGGGTTGTTCTGGCGCTTCGTAAGGGTCGTCGATACCTGTAAAGTTCTTGATCTCACCGGCACGGGCTTTCTTGTATAGACCTTTTGGGTCACGTTTTTCAGCTTCCTCAAGGGCACAGTCGACGAAAACCTCGATGAAGGGCATGTCCGACGCATCGTGCAAGGCGCGCACTTGATCGCGATCTGCGCGGTAGGG
>CBFHMA010000092.1:992-7782 GCA_965656775.1 Luminiphilus sp. | reverse complement strand
CGTGGTCTACGGCCGTGAAGAAGCCCGCTTGGTGTATCTGGGGGTTGCACATACCCTAGCCGATGACGAGCACAGTCGGCTGGTGGTCGATATCGGCGGCGGCAGCACCGAATTTATCGTCGGCCAGCGGTTTGAGCCGGTAAAACTCGAGAGCTTACAGCTTGGTTGCGTCAGTTACGCCCAGCGGTTCTTCCCTGCAGGGGAGCTAAGCAAGCACAATTACAAAGCGGCATACGATCAGGCACTGGTTGAGGTCTCACACATTCGAAACCAATTCCATAGCGGTTATTGGCGCGAAGCAGTGGGCTCCTCGGGCACCCTTCAGGCCATCGAAATACTGGTTCAAATGGAGGGCTGGAGTGAGACCGGTATTGACCGAAAAGCCCTCGAGAAGCTGCGCAAACGGCTGCTCAAGTTCGACCATGCCGATGCCATCGATCTTCCCGGTCTCAGCGAAAAACGACGTCAAGTGATCACCGCTGGTGTTGCCATCACCGCAGCCATTTTTGACGGTTTGAATATTGACGTAATGCGTACGTCCAATGGTGCCCTGCGCGAGGGTGTAATTTATGACCTATTGGGGCGTCTTAGCCATGAGGATGTTCGCGAACGCAGCATCAATGCCATGGTTGCTCGCTACCACGCCAACGAGACCTACGCGCGAGTCGTAGGCGATCGTGTAAACTGGTTGGGCCGCTCAGTAGCAAGCGCCTGGTGCTTTACCGAGCGCGATATTGAATTGCTTACTTGGGCCGGGCGCTGTCATGAAATAGGGGCGGCCATCTCACAGAAACACTTCAACCGTCATTCGGCATATCTTCTGCAAAACACCGATTTACCCGGCTTTTCTCAAGGCGAACAAGAAATCATGGCCACCTTGGTTCGAGGTCAACGGGGCAAGATACGTCCGGAGATTTTCGAGATGATCCCGGAATCGCAGCGAGGAAAACTATCGCGTTTGACGGTCTTATTGCGGCTCGCTGTGATACTAAAATGGGTAGAAGCATTGGAAACCCTACCCGACTGTTCGGTATCTGCAACGGTGAATGCATTGGAATTGACACTACCGAAGGATTGGCGAACCGCCCATCCGTTGACCGACTGGGAGCTTCGTCAGGCGAAGAGTGGCGTTGCTAAATTGGGCTTACGGTTAGAACTGGGCTAGCAATGGCTAACCCAGTTTGACGAATCTCACGCAGTACAAGGACGTCAATCAGGCGGCCGCATCCCGCTCCTTCAACATCGACAGAGCGGTGTCCTCGATCATATCTTCCTGCCCACCAATCATCTTTTTCCGACCGAGCTCGATCAAGATATCCCGAGGTGGAATACCGTACTTTTCACCCAATCGATTGGCGTGTAACAAGAAAGTTGAATAAACGCCGGCGTAACCCAGCGTCAGGGAAGACCGATCAATACGGACAATGTGGTCCATCATTGGGAAGACAAGGTCTTCCGCCATATCCATTAGAGCGAACATGTCACAACCGGTTTCGATACCCATTCGATCACAAACCGCTACAAACGCCTCGAGGGGCGTGTTTCCTGCGCCTGCGCCCAGACCTGCTACCGAGCAGTCGATGCGACTGGCCCCTGCGCGCACCGCTGCAATGGAGTTAGCGATACCCATCCCGAGATTGTTGTGTCCGTGAAACCCTATTTCAGTATTGTCGTCCAGCACATCTCGCAGAGCGGTTACATATTGGGTGACATCTTCCGGCAGCATATAACCAGCGGAATCCGTAACGTACACTGTCTGAGCACCATATGACTCCATCTTTTTAGCCTCAGTGGCCAGCCCGGACGGTGTATTCAGATGCGCCATCATCAAAAAGCCTGAGGTATCCATACCCAACTCACGACCACAAGCAATATGCTGGGGAGAGGTGTCTGCCTCGGTGCTATGGGTGGCCACGTGGACACTGCGCGCACCGTGATCGTAGGCCACACGCAGTTCATTCATGGTGCCAAGTCCCGGAATTAGCAGAACCGACATGACGGTGTTGTTAAGAACAGGAGCAACCGCATCCCAGTACTCTTCATTACTGTGAAGAGCAAAACCATGTTGCAAAGAATTGCCGCCCAACCCTGCACCATGGGTAACCTGAATCATGGGTACACCCGCGTTTTCCATCGCTTGTGCAAAGGCACGCATTTGCTCGGTCGTAATCTGCTCTTTTTTGGCATGCATGCCATCGCGCAGACACATGTCGTGAACAAGGATTTTACGCCCGGCTAGATCTGAAGTTGTCATGACGCCTCCGCGACTAATGGCATTTCACCGCTAAGAATTTTTTCTGCATACATTTCCGCAGTACGGCATGCCGCTGCAGTCATGATGTCGAGATTACCCGCATAGGTCGGCAGATAATCGCCAAGACCAGCCACCTCCATGAACACTGCCACCTTATTGCCTTCGAAGACCGGACCGTTCACAAGTCGATAGCCCGGCACGTATTTCTGCACCTTTTCGATCATATCCATGAGCGATTCGGTGATCTTCTCCTGATTAGGCTCACCTTCCGTCATGCAGTAAATGGTGTTGCGCATAATCATGGCAGGGTCGGCAGGATTGATGATGCACAGGGCTTTGCCCTTCTTAGCACCACCAATTTGGCAAACCGCGTTTGACGTCGTATAGGTAAATTCATCGAGATTTGCGCGTGTACCGGCTCCAATCGACTTCGATGCAAGGCTTGCAATAATCTCCGCATACTCCACCCCTTGAACACGACTAACGCCGTAGACAATGGGAATCGTAGCTTGCCCAGCACAGGAGATCATATTGACATTCATCGTCTCGGCAAGACTGTTCAAATTCACGGGTGGAACGCACAGCGGACCGATGGCCGCTGGCGTCAGATCGACCATGAACACCCCGTGGGCGTTCATCTTGTCAGAGTTCTCCTTGTGGACATAGGCTGAGGTGGCGTCGAAGGCAATCTGCACACCGTCGGACGCCAGATGCGGCAATACACCATCAACGCCATCGTGGGTCGTTTTAATCCCCAACTCTCTAGCGCGCGCTAGGCCCTCGGAGTCCGGGTCAATACCCACCATCCACACGGGCTCGAGCACCTCACTACGCAGCACCTTATAGAGAAGATCCGTACCTATATTTCCAGATCCTATTAGTGCACATTTTATTTTAGTCACGGCTTATGGCCTCTATCGAAATCACAGTCAGAACACCCTCGAACGCGGTTGCAGTTTACCCCGCCAATCTATCACTTACCGACCCTGTGAAAGCCTCCAAACGGAGTAAGCGCATCCATATGATCATCCCTATGGTGTGGCCGCAGCAACGCAACAAACCATGTGTCTGAGTCCTGTCTGTGGCACAGTAGCGCGTGCGAGTAACGTTCGGCATGGGTGGATGCTCGCACTGATGTTTACTACGACAAGAGATCAAAATAATGAATGACGAACTGATAGCGCAGCTAGGTGACTTATTGTTCGACGCCCTGCGAAGCCGCAAAACACAACCGCCACTGACTGACACATACCCCAGCATTACCATTGATGATGCTTACCGAATATCGCTGCATTTATTACAGCGGCGATTAGCAGAGGGTGAGCGTGTCATCGGCAAAAAAATTGGCGTCACCAGCGAGGCGGTCATGAGTATGCTAAATGTTCGCCAGCCCGACTTTGGATTTATGACCGACGCCATGCGCCATGATGGTGATATGGCCATATCAAAATTACTCATACAGCCTCGAGCTGAAGGGGAACTGGCTTTCATACTGAAACGCGATCTGATCGGCCCAGGGATTACCAACGACGATGTGCTCGCTGCTACCGACGCAGTTGTACCCTGCTTTGAAGTCGTGGATTCACGTATCGACGACTGGAAAATCAAAATTCAGGACACAGTGGCCGATAACGCATCCTGCGGTTTATTCACGATTAATGAAAATGCCGCCGTGAACCCCAACAAAGTCGATTTAATCAACTGTGAGATGGTAGTGTCTAAGAACGGGGCAGTTATATCTTCGGGTAAAGGGCACGCGGCTATGGGTAACCCGATCAATTGTGTTACCTGGCTTGCAAATACATTAGGCCAATACGGAATCGGCTTGAGTGCCGGTGACGTCATACTGTCGGGCAGCTTGGTACCCTTAGAGCCAGTTACCGCAGGCGACATGATGACAGTTCGCGTAGCTGGCATTGGCGAGTGTTCTGTGAACTTCACTTAACTGGGGTATGCCGTTCACCAGCCCCTACACTTCTGGAGATCGGCTTATGACTCAACCCACACTGAACAAGTCCACTGAATTTAAAAAAATCCTAGTCGCCAATCGCTCAGAGATTGCTATCCGCATCATGCGAGCGGCCACGGAACTGGGCAAACAAACCGTTGCGGTATACGCAGAAGAAGACAAGCTCAGCCTGCACCGTTTTAAAGCCGATGAGGCCTACCTCATTGGTGAGGGCTTGGGTCCTGTGGGTGCCTATTTAGCCATCGATGAAATGATGCGAGTGGCGTTGGCCACAGGCTGCGATGCCCTGCATCCGGGTTATGGCTTGCTCAGCGAGAACCCTGCATTGGTGGAGGCCTGCACCGCGAATGGCATAGCGTTTATCGGCCCCAGTGCGGCCACCATGCGCGCCCTCGGGGATAAAGCGTCGGCCCGTAAAATCGCTATTCAAGCTGGGGTTCCAGTCATTCCAGCCACCGATGTCATCGATGAGGCCATGACAGGCCTTGCGGAACAGGCCGATGCCATTGGCTACCCTCTCATGCTGAAGGCCTCTTGGGGAGGTGGCGGCCGGGGTATGCGCCCTATTCTGACCCCTGATGAGCTTGAGTCGAAGGTGCGCGAAGGCCGGCGTGAAGCCGAGGCGGCCTTTGGTAATGGCGAGGGTTATCTCGAGAAAATGGTGACCCGAGCCAGGCACGTTGAAGTGCAAATTCTGGGGGACAAATACGGCAGCATTTACCATCTTTGGGAGCGCGATTGCTCGGTACAGCGGCGAAATCAGAAGGTCGTCGAACGGGCACCAGCGCCCTACTTGAACCAGGCGCAGCGGGAACAGTTGGCGGAACTGGGTCGTCGCATTGCTAGCCAAGTCGACTACGAGTGTGCCGGCACGGTCGAGTTCCTAATGGACATGGATACCGACGAGTTCTACTTCATTGAAGTTAATCCTCGGGTACAAGTTGAGCATACGGTTACCGAGGAGGTTACTGGTGTCGATATTGTGCGCGCTCAGATCCTTATCGCTGAAGGCAAAACCTTGGCAGAGGCCACCGGTATTGAGCGACAAGACGATATTCAGCTGGATGGCCATGCCATACAGTGTCGTATTACCACCGAAGATCCACTGAATGAATTCATACCCGACTATGGACGCATTACCGCCTATCGCGGCGCGACCGGCATGGGTATTCGACTGGATGGGGGCACGGCCTATTCAGGAGCGGTCATCACACGCTACTACGATTCACTATTGGAAAAGGTCACCGCATGGGCACGTACCGAATCGGGTGCAATTGCGCGCATGGATCGAGCACTGAGGGAGTTTCGTATTCGCGGTGTCAGTACCAACATTGCGTTCGTACAAAACCTGTTGAAGCACCCCATATTTCTACAAGATGAATACACCACCAAGTTTATCGACACGACACCGGATTTATTCCACTTCAAACAGCAGGCCGATCGGGGATCAAAAATTCTGCGCTACATCGCGGACATTAACGTCAACGGTCACCCTGAAACCCGCGAGCTGGCGCACCTTTACGGACCCACCGTTAAAAGCCATCGTCGCTTACCCAAAGCCCCTGCCCATCACAGCGCAGCTATAACCCCTGGCAGCAAGCAAATCCTCGATGAGCAAGGCCCCAAAGCACTCGCGGATGGGAGGGCATCACACCAGCGAGTGCTATTAACCGACACCACCATGCGTGACGCCCACCAATCACTGCTGGCAACACGCATGCGTTCAATCGACATGATCCGAGTGGCCCCCGCCTACGCAGCGAACCTACCTCAGCTGCTATCGCTGGAATGTTGGGGTGGCGCCACCTTCGATGTTGCCTACCGGTTTCTACAGGAATGCCCCTGGCAACGCCTGCGTGATATCCGTGCGGGTGTACCCAATATACTGCTGCAAATGTTGCTCCGGGGCGCTAACGGCGTCGGCTATACCAACTATCCCGACAATGTCATAAAAGGCTTTGTGAAGCAGGCGGCCGATACCGGTGTCGATCTATTTCGGGTCTTCGACAGCTTGAACTGGGTCGATAATATGCGCGTTGCCATGGATGCGGTGCTGGAGATCGACAAGGTTTGCGAAGGAACCATTTGTTATACCGGCGATATCTTGAATCCGAACCGGGCGAAATACTCCCTCAAGTACTACGTCGACATGGCCAAACAACTGCGGGATGCAGGCGCTCATATTATTGGTGTTAAAGATATGGCGGGGCTTTTGAAAGCATCGGCCGCTCGCCCACTGTTTACCGCACTGAAAGAGGAAGTGGGTCTCCCCATTCATTTCCATACCCACGATACCAGTGGCGCGTCAATTGCCACCTGCTTGGTGGCAGCAGAGGTCGGTGTCAGTGCCATCGATGCGGCCATGGATGCACTGTCAGGGAATACCTCTCAGCCGACCTTAGGCTCGTTGGTCGAAGCACTGGCCAATACCGAGCGCGATACAGGATTGGATATTGGCGCTATTCGTGAAATATCGAACTACTGGGAAGGGGTAAGAGAGCAATACGCCGTCTTCGAATCGGGTTTGCAATCGCCCGCCTCCGAGGTGTATCTGCACGAAATGCCGG
>CBFHMA010000092.1:0-982 GCA_965656775.1 Luminiphilus sp. | reverse complement strand
GGTAAGAGAGCAATACGCCGTCTTCGAATCGGGTTTGCAATCGCCCGCCTCCGAGGTGTATCTGCACGAAATGCCGGGCGGGCAATTTACCAACCTGAAAGCGCAAGCGAATTCCATGGGCTTGAGCGAACGTTGGCATGAAGTGGCGCAGGCCTATGCCGACGTCAATCAATTGTTTGGGGATATTGTCAAAGTGACGCCCTCGTCTAAGGTAGTTGGTGATACCGCACTGATGATGGTGTCTCAGGGACTCACCAAAAACCAACTGGCAGATCCCTCGGTCGATGTGGCGTGGCCAGACAGCGCCGTGGATATGATGCGAGGCAACCTTGGGCAGCCACCGGGCGGTTGGCCAGCCGATATACAACACAAAATCCTGAAAGACGAGACACCGTTCATCGATCGGCCAGGATTACACGCCGCACCGGTGGACTTGGAGGCTTCTCGGCTCGAAGCATCGAAAGCGCTGGGGGGTATAGAGCTTGATGACGAGGATTTGTATGGGTATTTGATGTACCCCAAAGTCTTTACCGACTACCGCGCCAGGAACGAGGAATATGGACCCGTTCGCACACTGCCAACCCCTGTGTTTTTCTATGGCATGAAGTCAGGTGAAGAGATCTCTGTAGAGATCGATCCCGGTAAAACCCTCGAGATTCGTTGTTTAGCTACCTCGGAAGCCAATGATGAGGGCATGGTTAAAGTGTTCTTTGAGATCAACGGCCAGCCTCGTGTCGTGCGGGTGCCCGACCGCAGCGTGGCGGCCACCATCACCAAGCTACCCAAAGCCGACCCCAACAACACTCACCAAGTGGGTTCACCGATGCCCGGCGCTGTGGTCTCTATCGCTGTATCGGCAGGCTCTTTGGTGAAAGAAGGTGACGTACTCCTCACCATTGAGGCCATGAAAATGGAGACCTCGATCCGTGCTGAACATGAGGGCACCATAGGCACGGTGCATGTGCAGCCGGGTGCGCAAATA
>CBFHMA010000091.1:0-7923 GCA_965656775.1 Luminiphilus sp. | reverse complement strand
GCCCCGGACCAGTGATCAAGTCCGCCGGTCGCATCGCCGACGTCCCCAATGCGGTGCTGATTCCCGCTGAGGGCGAGATCAAGTTCTCATACGATGCGGTTGATGGTGGTGTTCAGGGTGAAATCAACAAAGTCTTCAGTGCCGCCGCCGGCTTTTTAAACGTGTTCGTCGCCAATGGCGTCGAAAAGGAGCGCGTCAAGTTGGCCATTGTAATCCACGGCACGGCATACAAAGATGTGCTGACCGACAAGGCCTATGGCGGCACTAATCCCAACGGCAAGCTGGTTAAAGAGCTGCTGAATAATGGTGTGAAGTTCTATTTTTGCGGCCAGGCTGCGGTCTACCGCGATGTGGCGCAGGAAGATTTGATCCCGGGCGTCGAGTTGTCGCTATCAGCCTCCGCAGCCCATGCGGTGCTGCAGATGCAGGGTTATGGGGTGCGTCCTTACTGACCCAAGCCGCTGTAGTGAGTTCTAGGGCATCATTGCGCGTTAAAACCGCGACCGGATGTGTTCATTAGCTCTTGCTTCGGCGAGTAGTGCTTCTCGTTTAGCGTTAATCATTACCAGCAGCTGCGCTGCGGCCTCGGCATCACATAGGGCCCGGTGGTGTTGTTTTAAGGGTATGTCAAAAGTATTGGCTAGCGCCGCTAATCCGTAAGATTTTTGGCCTGGGTAGAGTTTGCGCATGCTGGCGCAGGTGCACAACTTTGGCATACGCAGAGTGTGGCCCCAGCGTTGAAATTCCTGTGACACAAACTTGTAGTCGAACTCTACGTTGTGAGCCACGAATATGCTGCCCTCAAGAAACTGCAAAAACGACTCGGCAATGTCGGAAAACAAAGGCGCATTAGCGACCATGGTGTTATCTATTCCGGTCAGCCGTGTAATGCTCGCTGGAATAGTCCTCTGGGGGTTAACCAGGCTGTGAAACTGATCAACAACGACGCCGTTTATAACTTTAACAGCAGCAATTTCAGTGACTCTGTGGTGCTCCCCTCGCCCACCCGTGGTCTCCACATCGACGACGGCATAGGCCTGTTGCGGATCCAACACGTAACGCACACGCACAATATCGGCCCGCAAACCGCTTGCTCTCAGTTGCTCAAGACGCAGCAGTTGATGACGTCGGAGCTGATCACCCGGTGCCTTGATTTCTACGAATCGAGCGCCGACATCATCAATCACGAGTAGATCGGGATTACCTTGGCAAGCGGTATCGTAGTTGTCACAAAAGCGGAGTAACTGTTGTTGCAGTGCGTTGGGCGGTGCATTTTCCAGTAGGGCGAAAAGTGCTTCATGGGTCGACTGACGCCAACGAAACAAACCATTTGGTGTGCCATAGTTGGCAGCACTGGTTTGGATAAAACGGCGTTTGACAGCCGATGGATCGTCGAGCAATGCCAGTCGTTGTGTAATAGCTGCTTTGTGGTTCTTTAAAAACTGACCCTCGGTGAGTACAGACGGTAGCCGCTCGAAGGGGGAATGCAGGCCGGCACTGGACCCTTTGAACAGCAAGTCCCAAAAAATGAGTCCAAAGAGTGTTCGCCAAAGCCGATTCTCTGCTCTATACGCGTGTTGGCCTTGGCGTTGAAACCAGCGAACCGCTGCGTATTCCGGCGCTCCCCGGAAGGCATCATCAATGTCGATAACTTTGGCTGCGCGCAGTTCGTCGGTCAGTGCAGATGTGCGCTTTTTGTTGAATTTGCGTTGATACAAATCGCTAGCAAATAGCGCTTCTTCGTCACTACGGGGTGTATCAATGCAACCTTCTAGATAGGTCTTTGCCTCATCGCGTCGGCCGTGCGCCAGCAACAGGCGCACCCGCCGCTCTGTACATTTCATGGACTCGCCGCGGGCGTAAACATGAAGTGCCGCGTCAGCATCTGCTTCAAGCGCTCCGCCTAATGTGAGTGCAAGAGCATCACGCCACTCAACGGCAGCGCCGACCGCCAGAGGCCAGCGCTCAAGTTCCTCGTAGAGCGCAGTCGCTCTTTGTTTATCTTGGTCTAGTGCATGCAGTCGCTTTGCAAAGTAAAAAGCGCTGTGGGCTTCCTCCCGATCAGCAAAGCGTGGTTCGTAGTCGGCGTCTGCAGCTTGTGTCCGTACTAGGCCCAGATCTCGCAGAGTAAAGGGTGTGAGACCGTCTTGTACCTGTCCGAAGTATAGAAACAGCAAGAACTGTGCGGTGGTATATCGACCTTGAGCAACCACCTGCTGATTGGCGAGTAACTGAAATAGCTGTTCAGCTGTAAACGTGTTTCTGGCTAAGGTGACTAGTTCAGTTTTAGACAAGCTACGTTTTAAACCGGGTAGCTGGGTTTGCATTGCCGCTAGTAAGTCGGGACGTGTCGTTAGCTTCAGAAGCTCTGGCAGGCAGGATACCGAGGGTGCGGTTACAAACTCTGCTGCTTTTAACTCGTCGAGCGCTTCATGTAACGAAGGGATTTCAGCGTAGCGCAGGCTGCGGCGAGTAAATAGCTGTCCTTGGCGATTCAATAGCCGCACGTACACGCATTGTGCGGGGAAGCTCAAACCTCGAAAGTCAGCGCTAAACTGTGTCTGTTCCCCATCGAGTACCGGACGGTAGTGGGTCTCAATGAAGGCTAGCATTTCTAAGAAGTGAGCGTGGTAGTAGTAGCTCGGCAGCTCTTTTTGCTGCGATTTGGCAGGCGCAATTCGTCGACGACTATCTGCATATGTGTCCGACATTTATTGGCTACTCAGCTGCAATGGGTTGTGGGTGCGATACACATGCCATGACGAGACGTTTCAGGGCGTCTTGTCCTTTCGGAGATCCTTTTTGTCTTGACGCACAGATCGGAGCTGCCACCACCCAAAACCGAAAGCAGCACCAAAAAACAAAACGAATTGCAGGCCTTTGAATACGCTATAGTCCACTAGGTGGGCTCCTGTCATTGATTGTTGCATCGATCAGCCCCCTATCGATTTTATAACCCACACCTCGAATGGACTCGCCTCTTGGGCATGGGTTACGGCACGATCGTTGGAAGAGCAACCGATGGGGGGGTTACTATCTCCCCGGATGAAATGCTTCAAATGGTAGATTTACTTACACCGTAGCTCTGGCTCCATGTTAGATTTCTCGTGCTGTGCGAATCCAGCATGTTTTGCGTATTCTGTGCATTAAACTTAAGTGACATGTTTAGGGGAGTTTTTGAACTCCGCTGCTATGCAGCATTCACCCCCCCCCTAAAGTTGGCGGCCCAGCCCCTGATGGCGACTACCAATTGGATGACTACATGACAGATGAACCGACACTCGGTGCCTCATCGGGTGCTTCCGAGGATACAGGCGCTACTGTTATTCGTGACACTGGGTCGTCCCCTAAAACGACAAAGGCAATGGACTCCTCTACGATCCCGCCGGCGGTCGATGCTACCGTGTTGCGTCCGGTAGCGGAGGCACCGGACGGACGGGATTCCTTTGACGGAACAACGGTCCGACGCCATGAGCTAGGTGGCTCGGTTGTTGTACCGTTGAGCCCCGATGCCAACGGGCAGTTACCGGTACTGCGACAGCGGTTCCAGTTAATTGCTCGTCTTGGCCAAGGTGGCATGAGTCAGATTTACAAGGCTCGCGATCTTTTGCGGGTAGAAGCTGGCGATCAAGAACCTTACTTGGCGGTAAAGTTTCCCGGTGATGAGTTTGGTAAGGACCCCCGTGCCTTTCTCAGCCTCCAACAAGAGGCGCGAAAGCTTCAGCGGCTATCCCACCCCAATATTGTGACGGTCTACGACTTTGACCGGGATGAAAGTCATATTTTCATGACACTGGAATTTTTGGATGGTCGCCCTTTGTCTCGGCTGGGTGATCTCGAGAAAGCGCTGGGAAAAACCTTTGATCGTGCGGATTTGATTTTGCAGATAGCCGAAGGCCTGCGCTATGCCCACGAGGAGGGTGTCATCCATTCGGATCTGAAGCCCGACAATATCTTTGTAACGCGCCAGGGGCACGTAAAAATCATCGACTTTGATATTGCTCGCCACTCCAATCAGACCGCCACGCAAACCTACGATCCTGCAGTATTGGGCGCTCTGACCCCCCGCTATGCCTCCGCAGAAATGATTGTAGGAGGCAAGCAACCTGACCCAAGAGATGACATCTATGCCTTGGGTCTCATAGCGTGTGAGTTATTAACAGGCCAACACCCCTACCAAGGCGAGCATGCGTTCGATGCGTATCAACAGAAAAAACGCCCGCTTAGGATCTCGGGTGTAAAGTGGTATCAGCAGATGGCCATCTCCAAGGCAATAAAGTTAGTGCGTGCTCAACGCACCGAAACGGCTGAATTGTTTATTGATGAGTTCAGTGGGCGACGTGCTCGGCGATGGCGAATGTTCCTGTATGCAGTATTGCTGCTTCTGTTGGTGGGTTTCGCAGCCTACGAGGAAGGTTTGCATCTCGCTTTAGCGTCACAAGAACAAGCTTGTTAGCGCCATCTATCAGCGCATGTGTCATGTTTCGTGAACATCGGGGGCTGATGCTAAGCTAAGTTCACCATTTTCAAGGCTGCGCAAAAGGTAAACGCTATGTCTGCTGACTTCGATGATGTGCCGGGTGAGTCTTCAGTCACAAAGGACGCCAGCACCGGGCATTCCGATGCATCTGCGACAGTGGTACCTGAGGACGTCGATAAAACGCTAGTCGTTGATTTGGCTAATGACGAGACCACCGTTGCCGTTCTTGCGGATGACGCAACGGTTGTAGCGGGCTCCAATAATGACGCAACGACGATTGCCGGTGGTGCTACGACCGTGGCGGCGGTGCCCGGTATGGCAACGGCAAGACCCCAAGCAGGTAAACCTTTGGTTCGAGAGCGCTTTGAGTTACTGGCGCGATTGGGTAAGGGGGGTATGGGACAGGTCTTCAAAGCGCGGGATCTACGCCGTGTTGAAGCCCGTGACAAAGACCCGTTTGTGGCTATCAAGTTTTTGGGTGAGGAGTTTAGCCAACACCCCGATGCTTTTGTCAGCCTACAGCGAGAAGCACGTAAGTCTCAGCAGCTAGCGCATCCCAATATTGTCACCGTCTATGACTTCGATCGTGACGGTGATCAAATTTTTATGACCATGGAGTACCTAGATGGTCGCCCACTGTCGGGCCTCGATGAATTGGAGCGTGAGTTGGGTAAGACGTTTAATCGCGCCGATCTCATTGCCCAAATGGCTGAAGGCTTAGGTTATGCCCACCAGCGGGGCGTTATTCATTCAGATTTCAAGCCCGATAACGTATTCGTTACCCGAGAGGGTCGGGTCAAGGTATTGGATTTCGGTATTGCGCGGGTCATTGACAAGACCCTTGCTGACGACAGCTACGATGCCGGCACTTTAGGGGCGCTGACCATGCGGTATGCCTCACTGGAGATGATTCAACGCTCGAGTGAGCCACACCCGGCAGACGACCTTTATGCTCTAGGCTTGGTAGCGTGTCAGTTACTCACAGGCCAACATCCCTATCAGGGCAAGAACGCCTTAGAAGCCTGGGAGCAGAAAGTATCGCCGCTGGCAATGGCCGGTGTGTCTCGGTGTCAGCGATTGGCCATTGCGCAAGCTATTCGCTTGCCCCGCAATAAGCGCACGCAATCCGTTGACCAGTTTCTGGCCCAATTCAGTGGTCGGAGTCAGCGAAATCGTCGCATTGTTGCTGCTGTCTTAACGGTGATTCTTGGGGTCGGCTATTGGGCCTATGAAGAGGGCGCCAATCTTCAGCCTGCGGTTCCTTTCGATGAGCTTTCAGTGGCAGTGCAGACTGATATTCTAAAGCGATTGGAGACTGGTCAGTTATCGATAGACATTGGAGATTGGGATGGCGCATCTAGGCATTATTTAGCGGCTTACGAGCTCCACCCACGAAACCCTGACGCCGAAGCAGGTCTTGACCAGGTGGCCCTCGAAATCGCCGCGCAGGCCGCAAAAGCGCAGTCTCGGCGCGAGAAGCAGTATTTCCTGGATTTAATCTCTGATCATGAAGATCATCCCTATCTAGGGCAGCACGCCGCTTTGCAGCGAGCTCGCGAGCAGCTGCTTAATTCACTCTAGCGTTCGGTAATATCTTGCAGCAGATTGGGCCAATCCCTAACCCAGCAACAGACGTGGTCATAAAGTGGGAAGGTGCGAAAGTGCTCCTCGGGGAAGCGCGCCGAGTACCCTGCCGCCTGCTGTGGAGGCACTACCGTGTCTCGGCTTCCCACTAGGTGTAAGTAGCGCGTAATGCCAGATGCACCGCCCGTTTTGTGATGCTCTATGGGATCAAGCGATGCTTGTGGGGGTGAGGTGCCTCTCAAGCTAGCCCACGCTATCAAGTCGAGGGGCGCCGCAATGGTGATGACCTCAGTGACGTTATTGATCCGATCAGATAACAGCACGGCCAGTGTGCCGCCACCGGAGTAACCCACAAGTCGGATATTGTCACTACCCGTATGGATAAGCAGCTCTTGAATGACGTCAGTCATGGTTAAAACCACAGACTCGCTGTAACGACTGTCTTGCCATAGACGAGGATTACAATGAGGAGGTAGTTGCGATAATTGGTAGCAGGGACGCCCTAGTATCCATGCTGCCGCATCGCTTGCCGCAAGTTGCAATGCCACAGGATGTTTGGGACTCGGGTCTGATGATGCTTCTACCCGTCCATCACCCCCTATGTACAGGGTTAACACATTGCTCTCGAGAGTCTGTTTAAGGGGTTTACCCAGGCCCACTATAGGGTCAGTTGTTCCCCCTAAAATCTGGTTACTCGGAATCAGTAGGTCTGTGTGGGGCTTACTGTCGATGGGCGTATGACAGCCGCTGACAAGTGCGGTCAGCATCGTGATACGTACGGCCCTCAAGGGCCCTTTGAGGCCAATCAAAAAAGGGTATAGCCCAACATGACACTTGCAATTCATCGGTTTCTCACTACATTCTATACACGAAAGCGTAACAGAGCCCGATCAGGGGGAAACCCAATGTTTGTTGTTCCCGCGCGTTGTAAATATTTAGTGACTGTCCCATTAGTGCTCCTGTTAGCCTGCGCCGCCCCTTCCCCCGCTCCTTCAATCCCTGATTCAGCAAAAGTCGATGACTTGTATGTGGTTGACTGCTTATTACCCGGTCAGCTCCGCGCTTTAGGCAATACCACTTACATGACGCCGCGCCGTCCCGTACGAACCACCGTTGCCGACTGTCGAATTCGCGGGGGCGAATACACCGCTTACGATCGCGCTGATTATAAAACCGCATTGAAAATTTGGTTGCCTGCGGCAGAGCGGGGTGAGCCCGAAGCTCAAAATACAGTGGGTGAGATTTTCGAGCAGGGCCTTGGTACCGAATCTAATCCAACGCTAGCAGCAGTTTGGTATCGACGTGCGGCAGAGCAAGGTTTCAAGGCTGCTCAAGCGAATTTGGCTACGCTTTATGAGACCGGTCGGGGCGTCCCAAAAGATCGCGTAGAAGCGATGAATTGGTATCGAAAAGCTTGGGGCATTAGCGATGATGAACTGGTGCTCAAGTCATCGAGCCAAGCCGAGTTAATAGCGGTTGCGTCCGAAAATGCGCGGCTCAACAATGAGCTTGTGGCCGCCCGATCTGCCGCTGAAGCGGCCGATTTAGCTGCCACAGCGGCCGAATTGGCACGCCAGCAAACGTCTCAGTCATTGGTGGCCACGGCTGAGTCCCTCGAGCAGTTGCAAGCGGAGCGTGCGTCTCTGGCCGCCCAGGTTGAGGAGCTCTCGGCACCAACAGCGCCAGCGCCAACCAATAAGGAAGAGCCGCAGGTGGCATCTGCACCGGTGCCGGTTGAGCTTCCTAAAAACACGTTACCCGCAGATTGGCCGGTAACCGAGATGGCACAGACCCCTGGTCAGCCCGTTGATAGAGTCGCTTCGGGTAAGAATTTCGGGCGCTACTTTGCGTTGTTGGTG
>CBFHMA010000090.1:0-8127 GCA_965656775.1 Luminiphilus sp. | reverse complement strand
TAGTCCGATTCAACGGTTTCACCGTCGGCATTTTGAAACGTAGCTATTTTCTTATCGCCATCTATCCTCACCAGATTATGCTGAAAATGCAGATCGGCTTGATACTTTTCCACATATTGCATGAGGGCTGGCACATAGGCAGCAACTCCGAAAAGACCTGGGGTTGCAGTATAGAAGTGCACATCAATGCTGTTAATGAGACCTTGCTTCATCCAGTGATCTGCCGACAGATACATGGCTTTTTGCGGTGCGCCGGCACATTTAATCGGCATTGTGGGCTGGGTAAAAAGAGCCTTGCCTGACTTCAATTCTTGGACGAGCTTCCATGTGTAAGGCGCTGTTTCATATGTATAATTTGAGGTTACGCCATTCTTACCCAGGGATTCTTTGAGTCCCTCAACACCTTCCCAGTTAAGCTTTAGCCCCGGTGCCACGACCATGCGGTCGTAGAGTAGCTGACTGCCATCATCGAGATGCACGGTATTGTTATCGGGGTCGAATCCTGCAACCGCTTGTTTAACCCATGTAGCACCGGTGGGTATGACGCTCGACATAGGACGGCCCGTAGTGACCGGCTGGAAGATACCGCCGCCGACCATGGTCCAACCGGGTTGGTAGTAGTGCTTATCGGCCGGGTCAACGATCGCCAAATTTAAGCGTTTGTCGCGACTTAAAAGACTGGCTGCCGCCGCAATACCACCGGCGCCACCGCCAACCACAACAACGTCGTAATGCTGTCCTGTAACCATTGTTATTGTCCCCCAGATGAAACGCTTGTTATGTGTGTTGCTTATTGATCTGCCGCTAAGTCATTCACATTATCACCCCCAAACACATTCAGAGGTACCCGTAAAAACAGACGACCATCGCCATCAACCGGTGGCAGGTGTCCTGCGCGCATGTTGACCTGTAGCGACGGCAAAATGAGCGTGGGCATCTTTAGGGTGGCGTCCCGCGCCTCTCGCATAGCCACGAATTCTGTTTCGGTCACGCCATCATGAACGTGGATATTGCCTTCGCGCTGGGCGCCAACAGTGGTCTCCCAAGCCAGATCACGACCGTTGGGTTGATAATCGTGGCAGACGAACATGCGGGTCTCGGCCGGCAAGTCGAGTAAGCGCTTGATGGACCGGAATAGGGTGGCTGCATCGCCGCCAGGGAAATCACAGCGAGCGGTGCCGCCATCGGGCATGAAAAGGGTATCGCCCACAAAGAGCGCATCACCTAGAAGGTAAGCCATGCAGGCCGGTGTATGGCCAGGCACATGGAACGCCCGGCATTGTAAGGCGCCGACAGAGAAGCGATCCTCATCAGACATCGTCACATCAAATTGTTCGCCGTTTTTGGGGAAATCCAAGGGCTCGTTATAGACCTGGGCAAAGGTCTGTTGCACCGTACTAATGTGCGCGCCAATCATAATGTCGCCGCCTAAAGCGGCCTTGAGATAGGGTGCTGAGGTCAGATGGTCGGCGTGGACGTGGGTCTCAATTATGTAATCTACCGTTAACTGCTCGGTGCGGACAAAGGCAATAACGCCATCTGCACTGGTTGTATTAATCGTGCCCGAGGCGTAATCAAGATCGAGCACCGGGTCCACAATGGCGCAATGGCGCGTTTCGGGGTCGATGACTACATAGGTGAGGGTCCAGGTGTTGGGATCAAAGAAGTGCTGGACCATAGGTTGAGTCAGTTGTTCAAGTTTGACGTCGGCGATCGCGTTCATGGTGCCCCCAAGTAGATATTAGTCGGATAAACTGACAAGGGCATTGACCCTCGACGTTATGCTCATGCTGACTAGTATAATGGAATAAGCTTATTTCAAATAGTGCTTTTTAGGATGCTCAACCTATGATCCACAGCAGTAGCAGTGCCTTTGTCACCGTCGGTTGGCTTGCCGAGCACCTGAATGAGCCCCAAATTCGGATATTAGATAGCTCTTGGTATTTGCCGGGCGCGCAGCGGGATTCCCGACAGGAATTTCTCGATGCCCATGTCCCGGGCGCGCAGTTTTTTGACATCGATTCAATTGCGCGCAATGACACGTCATTGCCGCAGATGCTGCCATCCGCCGACGAGTTCACGCGCGCGCTCAACACCTTGGGCATCGAATCGGATGATTTTGTGGTGGTCTACGACAGTGCAGGGTTATTTTCAGCCGCCCGCGTATGGTGGACGTTGCGGGTCTTCGGTCATGACAAGGTAGCCATCTTAAGGGGTGGTTTGCCTGCATGGCGTAGGGCAAACATGCCCGTGGTCGCCTCTGAGTCCAACACAGCATCAATCAATACGAGCGCAGCGCAAGCTGTTTGGCGATCGGAATACTATGCGCACTGCGCGGATGTACATCGAGCGGTCACAGAGGGCACAGCCCAGATCATTGATGCCCGCAGCCATGGGCGTTTTATGGGTATCGAGCCAGAGCCGCGCCAGGATTTGTGCAGCGGTCACATACCGGGCTCGCTCAATATGCACTACAACACACTGATCGATCCTGAACAGGGCTGCCTGCATGATCAGACAACGCTGCAGCAATTGTTCGACACAGCAGGCGTTGATTTGTCGCGTCCGATCATCACCAGCTGCGGCAGTGGCATTACCGCGTGCATCATTGCTGTGGCGTTATACGAGCTAGGTGTTGATCCAGTGGCGGTGTTTGATGGGTCCTGGGCCGAGTGGGGATCAACACCGGGTTTGCCCATTGCCACGTCGTAACTATATGACTGCGTATAATGTATATTATGTTAAATTAAGGAATACATCCGTATACCTGCTGTCCACCCTATCGGTGGGTCAATTGAACCGTTGCTAAATAAGGAGAAACCAGCGTGGATTTAAATGGAAAAGTCGCCATCGTCACCGGAGGCGCATCGGGCTTAGGTGAAGCCACCGTCGAAGCCTATGTTGCCAAAGGCGCTAAGGTCGCCATCTTCGACTTAAATGGCGAACGAGCTGCTGCCGTTATCGAGCGAGTTGGCGCCGACAACGCGCACTTTTGGCAGGTTGATGTGTCCAGTGAAGAGTCAGTACGCGACGCTGTTGCATCCGTCGTGGAAGCATTCGGCGCCGTGCATATCTGTAACAATTTTGCGGGTATCGGAGACGCGGCCAAAACCTACGGGAAAGACGGCGTGTTCCCCATGGATAAATACATGAAAGTGGTCATGGTCAATCAGGTGGGCACTTTCAACGTCTGCCGCTTTGCCGCAGAGGCGATGGCCGCTAACGAGCCTGTGACGGCCGATGGTGGACGCGGCGTCATCATTAACACCTCGTCAGTCGCTGCTTACGAGGGGCAAATTGGCCAAGTGGCCTACTCCGCCACCAAGGGTGCGGTGGTCGGCATGACCTTGCCTATGGCGCGAGATCTTTCAAGCCTTGGTATTCGCGTAAATACCATTGTGCCCGGGCTCATTCACACCCCGCTCTTTGACAGCCTGCCAGACACTATCTACGACGCCCTAGCGGCTACAGTGCTGTACCCCAAGCGGCTTGGTAAACCCGAGGAGATTGCACATTTAAGCGTGGCGATAGCGGAAAATGACTATATCAACGGCGAGTGTATTCGCATGGACGGGGGCATCCGGATGCAACCCCGATAAGTCACTGCGCGATTGAAGGCTGCCGCTTTGTCGTCAGCCTTCGATCGACTGCACTGTTGTCCGATGCAATAAGCGATCGTGTCCCTCATAGCCACCCGTTGCGCGATGTAGCACTGCCCTGTTATCCCACAGGACCAACATATTTGGCTGCCACCGGTGGGCGTATACAAACTGGGTTTGGGTTTGATGATTGTGTAATTCCAACAGCACCTGCAGCGCCTCGTCATCGGGCATACCATCGATGCCAATGATGTACCCAACACAGCCGAAAATACGTTCTTCACCGGTGGCGGGATGTGGAGATAACAGCGGGTGCAGTTGGATTGCCTCAGCAGAGGCATCTGCGCGGATATCCATACTCCTATCCCCTGCTCTATCCGCATCCCCATAAACCCCCTGTGGTGCATAAGGCAATTTCGCGGAGTGAATCCCATAGCGGCCTTCGATAGCTGAGCGCAGTGCTGCAGGTAATGCCTCCGCCGCGGCTACCTGATCTGCGTACCAGGTATCACCGCCTACAGGGGGAATAGTGATGCCGTACAGGCATGTAGCAGCGGGTGGCACGACTTGGAAGCTCCAGTCGGTATGCCAGGCCTCGGCGAAAATGGGTGCTTGTTCATCGGCCTTTCGTTGCACCGCAATAACATGGGGGTGGCCGGATATGGGGGCTATGAACGGATCGTCGCCAAATGGACCAAACTGCAAAGACGCGGCTTGCAGTTGATCATCGTTTAGGGGTTGGTCGGGGAAAGCAATGACCCGGTGCTGATGCAGCGCGTCAACGCAGATACTCCTATCTTCTGCCGTGAGAGTGGTCGACAAATCGACCCCTGTTATAACAGCGCCACAAACCGCGTCAGCGGGGGTTACCTGAATAGCCACCAAATACCTCCGTATTGTCGTTATCTCAGTAGGTATATCATCATTTCATTGTGGTCGCACCTGAGCCGCTTTATCAGTGTGATCTATTGCTCAAGACCCACTTCCCCCTTGTAAAAACCCTGCCCAAGTGGTCACGTAAGCGTTATAACGCGTATAAGCCATAAAAGTGGATATGTTTGGTAACTTCCGCGCTTGAGCAGTGTCTATGACTTAAGCTTTCAGGTCACCGTGGCGCAACAATAGGAATTTTTGATGACAGATCGACAGCAGCTTTCCATGAAAAAGCCTATGACACAGCAGGGCCTGAATAGGATGACCGGCAAGATATCCTTCTGGGATCCCCAGGGCGTTGCCCGGGATCATCGCGCTGTCCCCTCTTGCCCACGACGCACGTCTACGGCGCTGCTGATAACGACTTGGTTGCTGTTACTCGGTATTGGGCTGCCAGCCCAGGCTCTCTCCCCTACTGCGCTGCAAGGACAAACCTTTGAAGAGCTGGTAGATACCCTCGAAGACCGGCACTACGCGGGTCGCACCTATAATGACGAACTATCGCGAGCACATCTTGCGGCGTACCTCGATGGGCTAGACCCCCAAAAAATGTTCTTTTTACGATCCGACATCGACGCGTTTCAGCGATGGGCTACCCAGCTCGATGACTTGAGTCGGGACGGTGATGTCAGCCCAGCATTCACCATATTCAATCGCTACCTTGAGCGACTAAAAGCCCGTTATGAACGCATTCTAGGTGGACTTAAAGACCAAGTGGCCGGCTTCGACTACACCGTCGAAGAATATATTGATCTGGAAGGTGAAAGTTATGACTGGGCCGGCGATATGACCGAGCTCGATGATCGGTGGCGCAAGAGCCTCAAGAATCAGGCGTTGAGTCTACGTCTGGCGGAGAAGCCCGAAGAGGAAATACCGGAGACCTTAGAACGGCGCTTTCGCAGCCGCTTAAACCGGCTCGATCAATACAACGAGCAGGATGTATTCGCCGTCTACGCCAACGCCTTAACCGAACTTTACGACCCCCACACGTCGTACTTTTCCCCTCGTCGCGCGGAAAACTTCGACATCAACATGAGTTTGTCCTTCGACGGTATTGGGGCAGTACTGCAAGTCGATGACGAATACACCAAAGTCGTGCGCCTTGTGCCCGCAGGGCCTGCACAAAAGCAAGGTGAATTAGAGCCCTCGGATCTGATAATTGGCGTTGGCCAAGGTGCCGACGGACCGGTTACCGACGTTATCGGTTGGCGCCTCGATGAAGTGGTGGATCTGATTCGTGGCCCCCGAGAAACCACAGTACGACTTGAGGTGATTCCCGACGCAGGAAAGATGGATCAGCGCCACGTGATTGCTATTGAACGCAATCAGGTGAAACTTGAAGAACAGGCCGCTCAAGGCGAACTCATTGAAGTGGAAGACGTGGACGGCAATCTGCGCAAAGTCGGGGTTATCGATATACCGGCGTTTTATATCGATTTCGCAGCGTTACGCCGCGGTGAAAAGGATTACAAGTCAACGACGCGCGATGTAAAACGCCTGATCGAAGAGCTAAGAGCGCAAGGTGCCGAGGGGCTGGTCATTGACCTTCGCAACAACGGCGGCGGTTCGCTTCAGGAAGCTAATGACCTCACCGGTTTGTTTATCGAATACGGACCAACCGTGCAAATTCGTTCGGCTGAGCGTCGGGTGTGGCGCGATGGTAAACGCCGTCGCTCCGACTACTATCAAGGTCCCGTAGCCGTGCTCATTAATCGCTTAAGCGCATCGGCGTCGGAAATTTTTGCCGGTGCCATTCAAGACTACGGCCGCGGTGTGGTGTTAGGAGATCGCTCCTTTGGCAAGGGTACGGTACAGACCCTACTCGATCTCCCCGAGGGCCAGCTTAAGGTTACCGAAAGTAAGTTTTATCGAATCTCCGGCGATTCTACCCAGCATCGGGGCGTCATTCCCGATATTGAGTTCCCTTCACTGTTTGACCATGAAGAAATTGGCGAGAGTGCCCTCGACTATGCCCTCGACTGGGATCAAATTGAGCCCGTCAGACATCGTTTGTATGACGCTTTTGGACCCTTGGTACCGGCTTTAGAAAAACGCCACCAGACCCGTGCGGCCAACGACCCCGACTTCATCTACCTGACCGACCAGGTCGAGCTCGCGGAAGAAACCCGCGGCATATCCCGGTTACCCCTGGCAGAAGCAGCTCGCCGCGCCATGCGAGAGCAGCAGGAAACCCGAGCCCTCGCCATTGAAAACAAGCGGCGACAGGCGAAAGGCCTAGAGGCTCTCACCAGCCTTGACGAGCTTGAGGACGAGGATGCCGTTGAGGAATCTGAATTGGGGAGTGACGATGAGAACAATCCACATTCTGGGGTGGCGAGTCAGACTGAGTCGGAGGACGCCAGCGACGACGAAGACAGCGAGCAAACCAGTGACGATGTGCTTTTGCTTGAAGCGGGACGAATTTTAGCGGACTCAATGGCGCTCAGCGCCGCTGTACCGTCCTCCCAGACCGCTTCACGCTGAGGACTTGCCGTACCAGCCCAGGCTTGGGTGCAATCTCACCACGTCACCAATGATCAATAATGTAGGGGCTTGGGGCTGCTCCCGAGCTACCGTTGCTTCAATGGTGGCTAAGGTAGCTGTTAAAACCCGCTGCTGTGACAAGGTTGCGCTCTCAACGACGGCTGTTGGCGTAGTGGGGTCACGCCCTACCGCAATGAGACTGCGGGCGATGATCGACAAGCCCGCAAGCCCCATATAAAAGACAAGGGTCTCGGCAGGGTTCAGATAATCGGCCCAATTCAAGTCGAGTGTATGGTTTCGTGTATGGCCGGTAATAAATCTTACCGATTGGGCGTAATCTCTATGGGTGAGAGGAATACCGCCATAACAAGCAGCACCAGAGGCGGCTGTAATCCCGGGTACGACTTCAAAGTCTACCCCGGCGGCCATGAGCCCTTCTATCTCCTCACCACCACGACCAAAGATGAACGGGTCCCCGCCCTTAAGGCGCGCGACCCGCTTGCCTGATTGGGCGAGGGACAACAAAGCCGCGTTGATGTCGCTCTGGGGCATGGTGTGCTCGGCTCGCTGTTTGCCCACATAAATTTTTTCTGCATCACGACGCGCCATCTCAACAATGCCAGGTCCCACCAAGCGGTCGTATAGTACGACATCAGCTCGCTGCAGTAGCCTCAACGCTTTAAAGGTCATTAAATCGGGGTCACCCGGCCCTGCGCCGATCAGGTAGACAGCCCCGTGCTGGGATTGGCCACTATTGGCTAGAGCAGCGTCAAACAGGGCCTGAGCTCGCTCGGTTTGTCGTGCAAGCAAAGCGGGTACAAGCTCTGTTTCATCGATAAGCTGCTCCCAAAACAGGCGGCGTTGGCGCTCCTCGGTGACCACCGTCGCAAGCTGGTCCCGTCGTTCACCCAAAAAGCGCGCTACCTCACCATATCCCTCTGGGTAGCGACTCTCGATATCACTGCGCACTCTTCTGGCAAGTACGGGACTACTGCCGCTGGAGGAAATAGCCACGACCAGCGGAGTGCGATCGACAATCGCCGGGATAATAAACGAACACAAGGCCGGGTCGTCCACCACATTGACGGGAATGTTGTGGGACTGTGCAGCC
>CBFHMA010000089.1:0-8180 GCA_965656775.1 Luminiphilus sp. | reverse complement strand
CGAAGCCGCTACTGGAAGTGGGTGGCGCTAGTCTACTTGAGCATCACTTGCGAGGGCTGGCATCGGCGGGATTTCAAGATATCGTCGTCAACAGCAGTTGGCTTGGTGACCAAATCATTCGCTTTTGTGGTGATGGTACTCGATGGGGGCTGCGTATTCGTATCTCAGCTGAGTCTGAACCGTTGGAAACCGCAGGCGGCATCATTCAGGCGCTGCCATTGCTCGCTGACGACGACCGGCCGTTTTTGGTGGTCAACGGTGATATTTATTGCCCTTATCCATTTGTCCAGTTAAGGCAGAAACATCCAAAGTCGGGAGGTGCCCACTTGGTGCTGGTGCCTAATCCGCCACAGCATCCCGAGGGGGATTTCCAGCTGGATGAGCACGGCAGCGTGGGACTTAAATTACCCGCATGTGGGGCCTCGGTTTTACCATCATCACCCCGCAGTGTTGTCTCAGCTTATGGGGTTACCTTTAGCGGTATCGGTGTTTACCATCCGGCTTTCTTTATGGGGTATGGCAGCAATGCCGGTCCACTTCGGCCGTTGCTCGAGCGAGCTATACAGGCGGGTTTGGTGACGGGAGAGTTGTGGCAAGGTGGCTGGGAGGATGTCGGTACGCCAGAGCGCTTGTATCAGCTGCGCGAGCAGCTTAAGGACCCGTTGAACCTATAAGCGCCGGTTTTACCCTCCATTACCCGTACCTAGTCGCGACATTTCCCCGCAACCGGTAAGATGACGGCCACTAACTCAAGAGCAATTTCGCCAACATGCAGCAGCTTCCCTTTCAAATAGCACCGTCAATTTTGTCGGCTGATTTCGCGCGTCTCGGTCAAGAAGTCGATGATGTTCTTGCGGCGGGTGCTGATATTGTGCACTTCGATGTCATGGACAACCATTACGTACCTAATCTGACCATTGGTCCCATGGTGTGTAAGGCACTGCGCAAACATGGGGTCACCGCCCCCATCGATGTGCATCTCATGGTGCAGCCGGTCGATGCACTGATTGGCATGTTCGCCGATGCGGGCGCCAGCTACATCACGTTTCACCCCGATGCATCAACCCATGTCGATCGCTCGCTACAGCTTATCCGTGAGGCAGGGTGTAAGGCGGGCTTGGTGTTCAATCCCGCTCAACCACTCGATGTCTTGCGTTACGTGATGGATAAGGTCGACATGATCTTGCTGATGTCCGTAAACCCCGGGTTTGGGGGGCAAGCCTTTATACCCGCTACCCTCAATAAATTACGTGAGGCTCGGGCTTTGATTGACCAATCGGAATTGCCCATTCGGCTTGAGGTCGATGGTGGTGTTGGCCCGGGTAATATTGCCGAAATCGCCGCCGCTGGCGCCGATACCTTTGTTGCCGGGTCGGCCATTTTTAACCAGCCCGATTACAAGACCGTCATTGATCAGATGCGCACTGAGTTGGCTAACGTTGAACGATGACTGGACTGGCTGAATTTCAGAGCTGGTGCGCTGCAGGCTATAACCGCGTACCCGTTGCTCGGACGGTTCTGGCCGACACTGAGACGCCGCTATCGGCCTATCGCAAACTGGCCAGAGGTCCTTATTCCTTTTTGTTTGAATCGGTGCAGGGCGGTGAGAAGTGGGGTAGATACTCCATCATCGGTCTGCCCGCACAGCGACGATTAGTTGTCCGCGGCCATTGTGTTTCTTGGTGGAGAGGGGACGTTGAACTCACATCGCATCGGGTCGATGATCCACTGCGCTACATTGAAAATGTGCAAGCCGAATTCAACAACGCACCGGTACCGGGATTACCTGTGTTTCATGGTGGATTGGTGGGTTATTTCGGCTACGACAGCGTGCGTTATGTGGAGCATAAACTTGCCGATACCTGCCCACCCGATGGTTTAAATACCCCCGATATCTTGCTGTTGTTGGTTGAAGAGGTATTGGTGTTCGACAATTTGGCTGGCACCCTCACCATGATTGTCAACAGTGAACCCGGTGAAGACTCCGAAGCTGCCTTTTACCGTGCCACCGCTAGGCTTGATGAGCTTGAGGCTCGACTCCCCGAGCCTGGTCCAACGTTACAACCTATTGCCCTGGGTGCACACGACACCGCGGTGATTGAACAAAGCGCGCAGTTCAGCACAACCCAGGAAACCTTTGAGGGCTGGGTGGAGCACATACGGCGTTATATCCTCGATGGTGACGTGATGCAGGTTGTGCCCTCTCAGCGCATGGCAATACCGTATACCCACCAACCAATCTCCTTGTATCGGGCACTACGTAATCTCAATCCATCGCCCTACATGTATTTTCTTGATATGGGCGATTTCCAGATCGTCGGTTCTTCCCCCGAAATTTTAGTGCGGGCAGAGCAGGGCCAAGTGACCGTTCGACCTATTGCAGGTACCCGGCGACGCGGCCATACCGAGGCCGAGGATCAGGCGCTGGCACAAGACCTATTATCTGACCCGAAAGAGATAGCCGAACATCTCATGCTCATCGATTTGGGGCGCAATGATGTGGGACGCATAGCAGAGCCCGGAACGGTCACTCTCACTGAAAATATGATTATCGAGCGCTATTCGCATGTGATGCATATTGTCTCGAATGTCACCGGTACTGCGCGCCGGGACCTATCTGCAATCGATGCCTTAAGAGCTACATTGCCCGCAGGGACCCTAAGTGGCGCCCCAAAAGTCCGTGCTATGGAAATCATTGATGAGCTAGAGCCTGTGAAGCGTGGCGTCTATGGCGGTGCCGTGGGATATTTGTCGTGGGCTGGCGATATGGATACCGCCATTGCTATTCGTACCGCGGTTATTCAGCAAAATACCGTGTATGTACAGGCGGGTGCTGGCGTCGTTGCAGATTCAGTGCCAGCCTCGGAATGGGAGGAGACCTTGAACAAAGCTCGAGCGATGTTACGCGCCGTCGCAATGGTCTGTGGCCAAGCCAATGAATGATCAAAGTGTGCTACCCGTTAACCCACTCCGAGTGAGAATCTGTACGTGCCCAAAATAGTCATGATCGACAACTACGACTCCTTTACCTGGAACGTGGTGCAATACCTTTGGGAGTTGGGGGCTGAGGTCGATGTGCGGCGCAATGATGAGGTCAGTTTGGCCGATATCGAAAAGCTAGCGCCCGATAAAATTTGTATCTCCCCAGGGCCTTGTTCCCCCACCGAGGCGGGTATATCGATGTCGGTGATTGCCCATTTTGCGGGTAGGTTACCTATTCTCGGTATTTGCTTGGGTCAGCAAAGTATAGGGGCGGTTTATGGCGCTGCTATTGTACGTGCCCCGACGGTGATGCACGGTAAAACGAGTCCTATTCATCATCACGGTACCGGTGTGTTTGTGGGCTTACCTAGCCCCTTTACGGCCACCCGCTATCACAGTCTGGTGGTGGCACCCGATAGTGTGCCCGATTGTTTAGAAATAACGGCCTGGACTGAAACCGCTGACGGTGACATGGAGGCCATTATGGGGCTACGTCACCGAGATGTAGACCTTGAGGGGGTTCAGTTCCACCCCGAGTCAATTTTGTCCGAACATGGTCACGCCCTGTTGAAGAATTTTCTTGATCGATAACGCCTAGCGCGCCGCCAACTCAGGCAGGCAGTTGTGGTACAACGCGCTCACACTAGCCACGGCCGGGTGGGTACAACAAAAAGCCAACGGGGGATTTGGCAATGCATATTCAACAAGCACTGCAACAGTTGGTTGATGGAGAATCACTCTCTCGCAGCGATATGCGCGATGTCATGACCGAAGTTATGAGCGGTGGCGCAACACCTGCGCAAATTGGTGCACTGCTCATTGCGCTACGTATTCGCGGTGAAACCATCGATGAGATCACCGGTGCAGCGGAAGTGATGCGGCGCCTTGTGACACGGGTCCATGTCGATCAAACCCATCTTGTTGACTTGGTGGGCACGGGTGGCGATGGCTCCAATTTGTTCAACGTCTCTACTGCCGCCACCTTTGTTGTCGCGGCGGCAGGTGGTCGTGTTGCAAAACATGGTAATCGCTCTGTCTCCAGCGCCAGCGGCAGTTCCGATGTGCTTGAGACCTTCGGTATGCCTCTCGACTTAGATCCTCAGCAAATTGCCCGGTGTGTGGATGAAGTGGGTTTAGGCTTTATGTTTGCACCCGCGCATCATGGTGCCATGAAGCACGCAGTGGCACCTCGCAAAGACTTGGGTATGCGGACGCTGTTCAATATTCTTGGCCCTTTGACTAACCCGGCCATGGTTCAGCGGCAGGTGTTAGGGGTATTTGACGGCGCCCTCTGCCAGCCTATTGCAGAAGCTCTGGGTCGGCTCGGTAGTCAGCATGCGCTGGTGCTGCATAGCGACGACGGACTGGACGAGATCTCGATTGCGGCGCCCACGGCTGTGTGGGAGATGCGCAATGGCGTTGTTGAGGCATTCCGCATTGATCCTGCCGATTACGGCCACGATCACGACAGTCTCGCAGGTCTCACAGTTGGTACTGCTCAGGAATCCGCTGCATTAATTCGCGCGGCACTGGGCAATCGGCCCAATGATGACGGCCTAAAGGCGCGCTCTATGATTATTCTCAATGCCGGCGCGGCCATTTATGTTGCCGGTGTTACCAGTTCTCTGCGGGCCGGCATCGCACTTGCCGATGATGTGATTGCCAGCGGTCAAGCATTGGATAAATTGGAAACGTTTATAGCGTTTACCCACGGCTTAAAGGCGGGGGATGTATGACGGATAAATTATCGGCACCTACCGTGCTGCGTAAAATAATCGATCGTAAGCAAGAGGAGCTTATCGATCGTCGTAAGCGCCGGTCTTTGGCCGATTGCCAGCGCCTTGCCGCCTCAGCAGCGCCAACCCGTGGCTTTATCGATGCCTTAAATCATAAGGCTGCCCAAGGTTTGCCGGCAGTGATTGCTGAGGTTAAAAAAGCGAGCCCCAGTAAGGGGGTTATCCGCGCACATTTTGTGCCTGCAGACATCGCCCATAGCTATGAGTGTGGGGGCGCAGCGTGTTTGTCAGTGCTCACTGATCGCGATTTTTTTCAAGGAGACGATAGCTATTTGCAGGCTGCGAGAGAAGCTTGTGAGCTGCCGGTTATACGCAAAGACTTCACCATTGATCCCTATCAAATTTGGGAAGCCCGAGCTTTGGGCGCCGATGCGGTATTGCTCATTGTGGCCTGCTTAGAACGCGCGCACCTTAAAGAGCTTTACCAGTGCGCTGAAGAGGCGGGACTCGATGCCCTGATTGAAGTCCATGACGCCCAGGAGCTCGAGGAAGCCTTGTCCTTATCGCCGCGTTTAGTGGGTATCAATAATCGCGATTTACATACGTTCGAAACGTCCTTGAATACCACCATCGATTTGTTGCGCGCTATACCCGAAGGCGTAGAGGTGGTCACAGAGAGTGGTATTCATAGTGGCGATGACGTGGCTTTAATGACACGTCATGGAGTGAGGCGTTTTCTGGTGGGCGAGGCCTTCATGCGCGCCGACGAACCCGGTGATGAGCTGCGTCGGCTATTTTTCTGAACAGCGATTTTGTCGCTAACTCGTTCTTAGTGTGGCGGCGTCTCTAGTCGGCGCTGTCTCTGCCTAGGGCATCGAGGGCCGGTGATTTTGGTTCCCGCAGTACCACTATGGTTTTGCCAGACACTTCCACCAAGCCATCTTGCTCCAGTGACTTCAGCACACGCCCCGCCATTTCTCGGGAACACCCTACGATTTTACCAAGCTCTTGGCGCGTGACCCTAATCTGCATCCCATCGGGGTGAGTCATCGCATCGGGCTGTTGCGTGAGATCAAGCAGGGTCTGTGCAATGCGCCCTGCCACATCGACAAAGGCCAGGTCAGTGAGTTTGCGTGTGGTAGCTCGCAGGCGCGAGCCCAGCTGAATGGTCAATGCGTACAAGACATCGGGAAACTTGTTGCGTACTTGGTGGAATCGCTCGTAACTAATGCGCGCCAGTTCGCATTCGGTACGCGCCACCAGGTTGGCAGTGCGAGTCTCCTCCCCGAATAGGCCCATCTCACCGAAGAAGTCGCCAGGATTAAGATAGCTGACGACCATTTCCTGTTCGGGGTCATTTTTATCGTCGACGACGACCGATACTGAGCCATCAAGCACAAGGTATAAACAGTCACTCTTTTGGCCCTGACGGAAAATAGTGGCTCGGGATCGGAACGTTTGTACGTCACAGAAGCGAAGGAACATTTCCGCATCGGGGATGCGCTTGAGCACGATAGGTTTCATTGGCAGTCAGTCCTTATACCAGCGGTGTGAGAAGCTCATGAAGTCGGTGCAAGACAGCCTTCAGCATACCGCAATTTTTTGCTCCATAGACACCTGTTTGGCGTGGGCCTTGCCCAACTTACTGCGGGTCATGGTCACCCTAAAGCGGCGTTGGTCTGTAATAATTAGGCTTGTGTGTGGTATTGGGAGCTATGGGTATGGAAGGATCAGTCAAGTGGGTCGATGGAGCACTATTTTTGGGTGAGTCGGGCAGTGGGCACGCCGTTGTGATGGATGGCCCTGAAGATTTAGGGGGTAAGAATCACGCTTTGCGCCCCATGGAGATGCTGCTGCTGGGCACGGGTGGCTGCGCCCTTTACGATGTGGTCAGTATGCTGAAAAAGTCCCGCCAGCAAGTGACCGACTGCCGGGTGGAATTACAAGCACAGCGTGCCGATGCCGTGCCGGCTGTGTTTGAAACGATGAATTTACACTTTGTGGTGACGGGCCATGGCTTGAAGGAAGCTCAGGTAAAGCGGGCGGTTGAGTTATCGGCCGAGAAGTATTGCTCAGCGTCTATTATGTTATCGAAGGCTGGTGTCAAGGTGGGCCACAGCTACGCCATTGAGCAGGCGTCTACCGACAGAGAAAGCTAAATTCTGCCAGACGCGCGCTCTTATCCCTAAACCCAGTAGCTACTGTTGGTCATGATTTTGGCGATGCGCGTCATGACATCTTTGACTGGGCGGGGAAATTCTTGGCCACCGGCACTGAGTGCATTTTCGCCATGGCGTTCTTCATCTTCTAACATGTGCTGCAGTATGAGCTGAGATTTTCGGTCATCAGCGGGCAATGCCTGCAAATGCTCCCGTAGGTGATTCGCAACACGTTCTTCAGTGGCGTGTACAAACCCTAGGCTGACCTTGTCGCTGACAGCGCCGGCAGCGGCGCCCAATGCCAAGGAGACACCGTAAAACAGTGGGTTAAGGGCGCTTGGACGAGCGTCTAATTCTTCCAGTCGTTGTTCACACCACACTAGATGATCAATTTCTTCCTGTGCAGCTTCTTGCATTTCGTCGCGGGTGCCAGCACTTCGGGCGGTTAGTGCTTGCCCTTGATACAGGGCCTGGGCACACACCTCGCCAGTGTGATTGACCCGCATAAGTCCTGCGGCGTGACGGCGTTGCTGGGGCGACAATGCCGCTTCACTGTGACCCGCTGCGGGCGATGGGCGAGCCGCAGTCGCGCCACGTCGGCTGAGTGTTCTTAGCATGCTGTCTGCCTCGACCAACCAACGATCGAGTGTCGTTAAGTCACGTTGCATGGCGATCGCTCCTCATTCTCGAATCGCTACTTTAGCGTGCTAAGGCGCGCCATCCAATGTCGCGACGATAGGTCATGCCATCCCAATGCAGTTTATCGACGGCGTCATAGGCACGCTGTTGCGCACTGCCAATATCGTCACCCAAGGCCGACACGCATAACACCCGACCACCGCTGGTGATCACGTTGCCGTCCTGCATCTGAGTACCCGCATGGAAAACTTTTACATCACTCTCTTGTGGCTGGTTGAGGCCTTCAATGACAAAGCCTTTGTCATAACTACCTGGGTAGCCTTCTACTGCCAGCACCACCCCAAGGGCTGCCCGTTCATCCCAAGTGACCGACTGCCGCTGAAGTTCGCCGTCGAGGGCGGCAAGACACAGTTCATCGAGGGCGCTTTGGAGTCGCTGCATGATGGGCTGTGTTTCGGGGTCACCAAAGCGACAGTTGAACTCGATTACCCGTGGGTTGCCCTCGCCATCAATCATCAAGCCTGCGTACAGGAATCCAGTGTAGGGTATGCCATCTTTGGCCATGCCTGCGATAGTGGGCTCGATGATATCGGCCATAACCCGTGCGTGTACCGTATCGGTAACCACCGGAGCGGGTGAATAGGCCCCCATGCCCCCCGTATTG
>CBFHMA010000088.1:0-8183 GCA_965656775.1 Luminiphilus sp. | reverse complement strand
CACCAGTGCTCGCTCTGCATGCTGTAGTGGCGAGGCAAAACCGCCACAGACCACATCGCCCAACACATCAAAAATGACCACGTCGGCATCGTCGAGTAAGTGGTGTTGCTTCAACAGCTTTACGGTTTGTCCAACCACGTAACCGCCACAGCCAGTGCCCGCAGGTGGTCCACCAGCTTCAACACACTGAACCCCGTTGTAGCCCTCGTGTACGAAGTCTTCGGGCACCAATTCCTCGGCGTGAAAATCCACTGACTCAAGAACATCAATCACCGTGGGCAACATGGCCTTGGTGAGGGTGAAGGTAGAGTCATGTTTAGGATCGCAGCCAATTTGAATGACGCGCTTACCCAAGTGGGAGAATGCAGCCGATAAGTTCGATGACGTCGTGCTCTTGCCAATACCCCCTTTGCCATAGACCGCAAACACCTTCGCTTTATCTATTTGAATATCGGGCTCTAGGTGGACTTGAACACTGCCCTCTCCATCAAGACCGCGCCCATTTGGTTCTACCTGATGAACAGGAATGTGATTCTGTCGAATATTCATGCTACTGCCTCCCCCGAGACGCCTTCGATCCAATCTTCAAGGTCCTCACCTGCGGAGCGCAGGGCATCGAGGCAAGCCTCGTCAGGATCCCAGTATTGACGTTCTTGTGCTTCCAACAGACGGTTCACCACTTTCGCAGCTGCTGTTGGGTTGAGTGCCGCCAGTCGCTTGCGCATGGCTGCGTCGAGAATAAATGTGTCGGATAGCTGCTGATAAACCCAGGGCGCTACCTGCCCTGTCGTAGCGGACCAACCCATGGTGTTGGTGACATGGGTCTCGATAGCACGAACACCCTCGTAACCGTGGTCGAGCATCGACTCATACCATTTGGGATTGAGTACCCGAGTACGTGTTTCTAAAGTGACTTGCTCGGCTAAAGTTCGAATGCGCTCATTACCACCGGTGTGGTCGGCGATATAAACCGGCACATCACTACCCGGCCGCTCTCGTCCAATTGCACGACTGATACCCCCTAGGGTGTCGAAGTAGTGATCGACGGTGGTCACACCAAGCTCAACCGAATCGAGATTTTGATAGGCAAGATCGACGCGACCCAACAGGTTGGTTAAGAGCTCGGTCTGACTATCAACAGCACCATGGCGACCATAGGCATGACCTTTGCGGCGGGTGAAGGTCTCTGCAAGTTCCGACTCATCCTCCCAAGCGCTGCTATCGATGAGCATATTGACGTTGGAGCCATAGGCACCTTCTGCATTGCTGAAAACCCGCAGAGCTGCAGTCTCGAAATCACAGCCATGGGTAGCCTGATAATGCAGGGCGTTGGCGCGAATAGGATTATCGGTGACGCTCTCGTGATCGGCATTCGCCGCCAGCCATGCGGCATCGGCTAGCAGGCGAGTTTGCATGGGTAGTAAATCTCGGAAAATACCCGACAGGGTCATCACCACGTCGACCCTGGGTCGGCCGAGCTCCTCTAATGACAGCAACTCTGCCCCGGAAACCCGGCCATAACTATCGAGATGGGGCCTTGCGCCCATCAGCGCTAAAGCCTGGGCAATAGCGACCCCTTCACTTTTTAGGTTATCGGTACCCCAAAGTACCAAGGCCACCGCCGATGGTTGCTGCTGGGCATCGGCCTGATGGCGTGCCAATAGCTGTTGCGCCTGCCGCGCGCCCTCTTCCACTGCAAATCGACTGGGCAAACGGAACGGGTCAAAGCCGTGAATATTGCGACCTGTAGGTAAAATGTCGGGGTTTTTCAGCACATCGCCACCGGCCACCGGTGCGATATAGCGTGCATCAAGGGCCCGCATCAGCGCCGGCAATTCGTGATCTTCACCCAAGTGTTGGTGACTACGATGCAAGGTGTGAACAAGCCCTTCCGCGTCGTTTGCTGCAGGGGCGTCGGTTCTGCGCAACAACTGTGCAACATCGGCACCGTCGTTCAGTGCCGCCAGCCAATCATCTTGGAGTTCAACACCCTCACTGGCCCGAGCAACCGAGCGCAGTAGATCGTCGCGCTCGGCGGTGGGCGTTGTTTTACCCACCACGTGTAATCCGTAGGGAATCAGCGACTGTTCAATTTCATCGAGCTGATCGCGCAGATGTTGAATAGCCTGCTCAGCTTGGCTGAGGGGCCATGGCTCTGGTGTATCAATTAAGTCCACATCCACAGCCTGGGTGTGGATTAAAGCGACCAGGTCGCGGCTTTGCTGCTCGGCCATCGCCACATCGCGTGTGCGCCACAGGTCGATGCTATCGCGCAGCTCAGTGAAGCCCCGATAGAGATCCGCCTGGGCCACCGAAGGGGTTAAATAACTCACCAAGGTGGCCGCAGAGCGACGCTTTGCAATTAACCCTTCCGAGGGATTATTTGAGGCGTACAAATAAATGTTCGGCAAATGCCCAATCAGGCGGTCGGGCCAACATTGCGCCGACAGCCCTACCTGCTTACCCGGCATAAATTCGAGTGCACCGTGGGTACCGAAGTGCAGTACCGCATCGGCCGCCCAGGTATCGCGTAAATAGCGGTAGAACGCCGAAAACGCATGGGTGGGTGCATGTCCACCTTCGAACAACAGACGCATCGGATCGCCTTCATAACCCATCGAGGGTTGCACAGCTACCAACACATTGCCCAACTCGACCCCAAGGACAAACAGAGAGCGACCATCGGTCAGATGGCGACCTGGAGCAGGCCCCCACTGGGCCTCAATTTCTTCAAGCCATGTTTCCGATCGCACGTGGTCATCGACGCTGATGCTGGCGCACACGTTAGCATCGACCCCGTAGCGAAGCGCGTTACCTTTGAGCACCGCATCTTGCAGTGCCGCCATCGATTCGGGCAGCGACACCGTATAACCCTCGGCAGCCATGGCATTCAAGGTATTCCACAGTGATTCCCAAACACCCAAATGGGCTGCGGTACCGGTGCTGCCAGCGTTGGGTGGGAAGTTGAACAGCACCACCGCAACCTTGCGCTCGGCCTTCGACCGGCGACGCAGTTGAACAAGGGCACCAACTCGGCTGGCAAGGCAGTCAACCCGTTCACTGTGGGGCTGCATATCCCCTTGACCGCCACGACCGCCACCCACTTCACCATCGCTGCGACCACCGAAGACCATAGGGCCTGTGGCGCCATCGAGTTCGGGGATTGACACCATCATGGTGGCTTCAATAGGCGTCAGACCAAGGTTCGACTGCTGCCATGTACCTAAACTCTGAAATTCCAGGGCTTGGACCGACATGTAGGGCACATCGAGTTGACTAAGCGCCACTTGTGCCGCGTCGGTGTCGTTGTAGGCAGGGCCACCCACCAGTGAAAAGCCCGTGAGCGATACCACCGCGTCGACCTGACTCATGCCTTCGTTGAGGAAGAAGGCATCGATGGCGGGACGGGCATCAAGACCGCTGGCAAACACCGGAATCACACGCAGTCCCTTGGCCTCGAATGCCTCGATCACCGCATCGTAATGGGCTGTGTTACCCGCCAACGCATAAGCACGCATGATAATGAGCCCGACGGTACCAACCGACTGGCTAATGGGCGGTAAGGCGTCGATGTCGGCGGCAATACGCTGGGCAATAGCAGGGTGGTAAACCCCCAATTCAGGATAGTCGACGGGCGCTTGAGGTGCGGGTAAGTGGCGTAGCTCCTGGCGTGGGCCACTGGCATAACGGTGCACCAATAAGCGCACCATGCCCTCCAAATTCACCTGAGAACCGGCGAGCCAATATTGCAGCGTTAGGAAATAAGTGCGCACATCTTGTGCCGTACCGGGAATAAATTTCAGGATGCGCGGCAATCGCTTGAGCATCTTGAGCTGCTGCGCTCCGTTATTGGCGCCACCACCGGGTTTGCTTTTACCCCGTAAGCGCTTTAACAGTGCGGCGGCACCGGTGGGCTCGCTACCCATATTGAAGCGACCCATGCGGGTCAATCGCATGACCTCACCGGCGGACATGCAACACACCATGGCGTCGCAGTGATCGCGACGGGCTTCTAGTGCCGGCAGCACCGCCTGAATATGGGGTTCCATGAACAACATCGTGACAACCACAATGTCGGCGTGACTAATGTCGTCACAGCAACGTTGCGCACAACTGGGCGAGGTGTCCCAGTCCGCGGCCGCGTGCACCGATAGGATGAGCCCGGGCATATCACGAAGCAGCTGCTGTTCAGCTCGCTGAAAAGCGCTACTGACATGGCTATCGAGAGTCACTAGCACAACCCTCACTGGAATCGCCTCGGCGCCGGAAGCGCTAGCGACTAAAGTGCGCTTTGGCTTCATAGAGGGTGTCCACGTCGATGGTTGCAATGCCCTGCTCAACGGCGAATTGCTCTGTGTTGCGGCGCGCTTTGCCGCGCACAAAGAACGGAATTTTCTTTAGCTCACGCTCAGCGCAAATCGCCCAAGCGGGTCCACTCAAGGGAGTCGCATCGGCTTCTGTGGCAACAGGTACCGCTCGCTCGGCACTGTCTAGGTGCGAGGGCACGGCGCTATCGTTAAATTCAAAGTCCTCCCGGAACATGCCCAGCAGGTGCTCTTCCAGACCCATCATGAGCGGATGGATCCAGGTATCAAAAATGACATTGGCGCCCTCGATACCCATCTGAGGTGAATAGCGAGCCGGGTAGTCTTGTACGTGGGCAGGTGTCGCGATAACCGCGCACGCTATGCCCAAACGCTTGGCAATATGCCGCTCCATTTGCGTACCCAATACGAGCTCGGGCTGCAGGGCTTCAATAGCCGCTTCCACGGCCAAGTAATCATCGGTAATGAGTGCGTCCAAACCCAGTTCTCGGGCCGCTTCGCGCACATCCCTGGCCTGCTCCCGGGAATAGGTACCCAGACCAACAACATCGAAACCCATCTCTTTACTGGCCATACGCGCCGCTGCCACGGCGTGGGTGCCATCGGCAAAAATGAAAACGCGCTTGCCGGTAAGGTAAGTGGAATCGACGGAACGTGAGTACCAAGGTAGTCGGCTCTCGGCCACGGGGTCTGCCACCGCGGGCAAATCGAGGACCTTGGTCAATTCCGCAATAAAATCGCGGCTTGCACCCACACCTAGGGGTACGGTCTTAATGGTTGGCTGGCGATACTGTCGCTCTAACCAACGGCATACTGGAGCGGCTACTTCGGGGTACAAACAGACGTTTGCGTCGGCGTTAGGAAGGTCGAGAATATCGGCTGGGGCAGCACCCAAGGGCGCCACCACATTGACATCGACGCCGATTGCAGCCAGCAAACGCTCGACTTCAGCCACATCATCGCGGCAGCGAAACCCCAGCTTGCTCGGACCCAATAAGTTGACCGATGGTCGGTCACCGTCAGGCCGTACCCTTGGTTGCTGGCGGGTGGGAACGTTAGCCGCCAATAAGCCGCGAACAATTTGGAAGAAGGTTTCCCCTGCCCCCCAATTCTCTTTGCGGGAGTAGGCAGCCATTTCCAAGGCAATCACGGGCACACCCAAATCGGCCCCTTCCGCCAGGGCACCGGGCTGATCCTGAATCAATTCAGCTGTGCAAGAATCGGCCACCAATAATAATTGTGGTTGATGATGGGCGACGGCGGCACTTAAGGTATCTGTCACCTTTTCCGCGGTGCTGCCTCCCAAGTCACGAGCTTGAAAAGTCGTGTAGGTCACCGGCGGACGGCGACCATCGCGTTCAATCATGGTGAATAGAAGATCGGCGTAGGTATCACCCTGAGGTGAGTGCAGCACCAAATGAACATTGTGCATGGATGCAGCAACGCGAATAGCCCCGAAGTGCGGAGGGCCCTCGTAGGTCCATAGGGTTAGCTCCATGAGCCCACCTCCAAGCGTCCTTCGCGACGCAAGGGTCTGGCGAACAATTCCGCCAAATCAGCGGCCTGCTCGAAACCCTGTATAGGGGTAAACAAAAGCTCTATGGACCACTTAGTGCGTAAACCCTCCGCTTCGAGAGGGTTGGCAATACCTAACCCACAAACCGTCAAATCGGGTCGGTCAGCGCGTACTCGCGCCAGGGCAGGTTCCAGATCTTGCCCTTCGACAAAACGCGTATCAGCGGCAGCCACGTTAGCCCTTAGCAATTGCATATCGGCGCGCAACCACCGCTCGTCATGAAACGGCGTACCTACCTCTATAGGTGTCATCCCACATTCCGCGTTCAAAAAACGCGCCAAAGGAATTTCCAGTTGCGAATCGGGCAAAAAGCTAATGCGCTTTCCCGAGAGGTATTCACGTAAGGGCGCAAGTGCGCGTCGTGCCCTGGCGATAGGACCCGCCAATACCTCATCAACGGTTTGAGGATTGATGCCGAAAGCGGCACACGCCCCATGGAACCACAGCGCCGAGCCCTCTACGCCTAACGGGAATGGCGCGTCGATAATCATGGCGCCGCGGGCCTCTAACGCACGTGCAGTGCTGCCTAAATAAGGTTGGGCCAGTAGCACGCGGGTATTGCGCCCCACGCTAGGGAGGGTATCGCTTTGACGCCCTGGAAAGAACGCCAATTGCTCAATGCCAATACTGTTAAACAAACGCCGGAATTGATCTTCAACAATGTCGGGTAAGGTGCCGGCTATTAATAGCGATGGCGTGTCGTCAGCGCTATCGGGTAATGCTGCTACCAATTGCTCTAAGCATGCGTCTTCACCCTGGCTGAATGTCGTTTCAATGCCACTCCCCGAGAACGCCACGACCCGTAGCTTCCCGCCATGAACCTGCTGTAAGCGCTTAGCGGCATTGTCGAGATCGAGCTTAATGACCTCTGATGGGCAAGAACCCACTAAAAACAAACTGCGTATAGTGGGCCTGCGGGCAAGCACTTGCGCCACCACCCGATCGAGTTCGGCGTTGCAATCGGCCATGCCGGCCAAATCTCGTTCTGAAAGCACGGCAGTACCGAATCGGGGCTCGGAAAAAATCATGACGCCGCCGGCAGACTGCAGTAGGTGGGCACAGGTGCGCGATCCGACCACTAAGAAGAAGGCATCCTGTATTTTGCGATGCAGCCAAATAATAGAGGTTAAGCCACAGAACACCGCCCGTTGACCGCGCTCCTGTAACATCGCCTGAGCCGCATCCGGCTCAACCTGGCGTGCAATAACCTGGGTGTTCAAGAGTGCGCCCCCGACAGTGCGCTGTCGTTAATACCGGTACTCGTGGCAGCTACTCGCTGGGCTGGCTCATCAAGCCGCGCGGCGCGTAATTTCAGTAAGAACTGTGCGGCATTAATGACGTAGGCGGCGTAAGCCACCAAGGCCAGTACCATTTGCTGTGACGCAGGAATCCAATTGAACAACCAACACAGCACATAAGCCACGTGCAGTACGATGACCAGCATGCTGACCACATCTTCCCAGAAGAAGGCTGGGGCGAATAAATAGCGTCCGAAGACCACTTTCTCCCAAACAGCGCCGGTCACCATAATGGCTAAGAGAAAAGCCGTTTTCAGAAGAACAGAGGCCACCGCGGCGCTGTAGCCTGAGCCATTACTCAAATAATTCACAACAAACACAAGGCTTACGGCAAACACCAAGAATTGCAGTGGTGCCAACACACCCTGCACCAGGGTCCATACTGTGCTGTCTCGCCGCTCGCGCTGTTGCGGCGTATATAGGCCCGAAGGCGTGCGCTCATCCTGACGTGTGGCCATGGGGCCCCCGGCGAACCGCTATGAACTTGCCTCCGAGGGTAGTCCTCGACAATGACAGTGTCAATCTATTCAGACATTTATGAATGTACTAAAAAGTAGACGGTTTTCGGTTTGCAACATCGCCAGCGTTAGACGCCACTCCAAGGCTGTGATCGCGCCCCCGCACGAGACAAAAAGCACCAGGTGTCCATTTATTTGGACATCTACGTACACATTGTGTTGATTTTGTGCGACTATCATTCGCTTATTAAGTGTCGTCACTCCCCTCGGCGACGCCAGTGCGCCCGAAACGAGGCATGGTTTTGTTAACAGACACCGATAGCCGCGCAGTTGCTGCGGCCGTGGATGCCCTGTCGGACATCCAACTGACCCTTAACAGCGACAATGCTGTTGTCAGCGTGAACGTGAGTAATGCTGAACTCCAAGATTTAAATCAATTACCTTGGCAGGGCCAACCATGGACCCAATTCATCGGTGATGCCCATCGCGCTAGCGCCGAACGCGCCCTAATAAAAGCTCGCCAGAC
>CBFHMA010000087.1:0-8215 GCA_965656775.1 Luminiphilus sp. | reverse complement strand
GATAGACGTAAAAGTTGTCGCCGCGTAGGAAGTGCGGAATACGACTCCACTCAATGTCGTTAAGTTCATCGGCACGCACAGCATCGCCGTAGTAGGCGTTGAAGACATCCGCATAAATGCCGTTGAGGGTATCGGCGGTGAGTGCCTCTCCGGCCTCGACTTTTGCATGGGCCTGCATCTCGAAGTCAGCAAAGGAAGCCTGCCGATAAAAGCCACCCCGAAACTCATCTAAGTAGCTGCTTAGCAGGTAGGCGCGCTCAGCGGGACTACTGGCCTCTTGCAATAGCTTTTGCATCAGGATTGCTTCGTTCGTCATCGAGGCAATTTCCGCAATAAAAATGCGGTAATCCCCGTAAACATAAGGTTGTGTGGCGCGGGTTAAATAGCTGTGAATCGAGTGCCCATACTCGTGGGCGAGGGTCGAGACATCGTTCAGGGTTCCCTCGAAGGTCATCGACAGATAGGGCTTCGAAGTATAAGTCCCCCAACTGTAAGCACCGCCGCGTTTACCTGCATTTTCGAATGCGTCGACCCAACCGTCGTCGAAGCCTTTCCAATACACCTCGAGGTAATCATCCCCCAGGGGCGCCAGCGCATCGGCAACGATGGTTTTGGCTTCTTCAAAACTCACATTGTCGATGGTGGGCTCAACGATAGGCGCGTACAAATCCCAAATCTCGAGCTGCTCGACACCTAATACCCGTTCCCGCAGTCGCAGGTAACGCTGTAAGGGTTCGGCACCTTCACGCACCGCAGCAATCAAATTGCGGTAAACCTCGGTGGGAATACCGTTGCTGTAGGTGGCGGCTTCAAGGCGTGAATCAAACCCTCGGGCTTTAGCAAGGAACACACGACTCTTAACGTGGCCTTCATAGTTGGCCGCTAGTGTGTGGTTGAGTTGCTCGTAGGCTTTGAATAGACCTTTCCAGGCATCTTCCCGTACACGCCGATCGTTGGCGTGTAGGAACGCACCATAACGGGAATTAGTCAGCTCCACTTCTTCACCGTCTTCGTTGACGACAGTACCGAACTTGAGGTCGGCGTTATCGATGGCGTTGAATACTGAGCTGAACTTACCTAGGGCATCCCCCGACATGGCCAGCAAGCGCTCCTCGTTAGCGCTGAGGGTGTAAGGGCGCATTCTGGATTCTTCATCGAGATAATGCCGGTACATCGCCAAGCCGTCGGTATCGGCGATCATTTGCTCAAGCCGTACCTCAGGAATGGCGAGTAGTTCCGGGGAGAAGAACGAAGCCACTTCGTTGTAATTGGCGTACAGGGTTTGCGCTTCTGAGAATCGAGCAGCATTTTCTGATATGCGGGTATCTTCAAAGGATTTGAGGCCCGCATAAACATAAAGGTTACCGACAACCTTTGAAATCTCTTCCGACTGCCTGATTGCCGCCAGCAGTGTTGCGCCGCTTTCATCGAGCCGTCCTCGGTAAGCCTCAAGCTTGGGCAACAATATTTTGAGACGCGCTTTATCGGCTTCCCAAGCCTCGGCGTCGGCGTACATGTCGGTGAGGTCCCACTTGTACTGGGCTGCAATCTCGTCGCGCTCGGGCACATCTTGTGCGTGAACCGCGTGAGCGTTGCCCAGTAACAATCCTGCAGTCAGCACCAGTGACACCGAGGCATTGCTGACAGCTGTTCTGATAGCCATGGGCAGGGTGTGGCGAGGGGAGGCATTAAAAACACGCTGGTGCATGGCGTTATCCTTGTGAAATGATTTCATGGTGGCTGCGCGCCAAGTAAAGGCTGAGCAGCGACGAAGCTGCAGATTACCTAAACCCGCGGTGCGTGCCCAGCTATGTAGCTCTGCTGGCCGCGACAGCCAGTGCCGACCCCTTGGCGACCAGGGCACACCAGGCCCGCAACAACAGTGATGGCCTGCCGGCGCTTGCGGCTTGCGCCTCATCTCTGTGTGCGACCTCGTCGGCCTGGCAGCTCGCCAGCACATCACGCAATTGGCTGTGGGGCCCAGCGGGGTCTAGTTTATCGAGTTGGGCTTGATAGTGTTCATCGACGAAGGTCTCAACCGCGGCAATGGTCTGAAAAACCCACTGACGACCCATGAGTCCGGGTAGCGCCCCTGTCATCCAGCCTAACAAGCGCCATAGCGGCAGTAGTCGCGTCCGGTGGGCTTTGGGTAACCAAGTTTCCACCATCGCTAAATGCTTTTGCTCGGTGTCTAAATGTCGCCTAGCAAAGTCACGTACCTGCTGGTCACGACTCGTTGCCAATACACCACGGTAAATCATCACAGCACCGGTCTCGCCCGCATGATCCGAGCGTAGGTCGGCAATCAGCCACGATGGCCAGCGTTGGGTGATATCGGTTGTGGCCTCCGTGTGGGTTGCCGGTACCCCTTGGGTGGCGTACCAGTCCTGCCATTCCCAGGGTGTCATGGTCTTGGGTGGCGCCCCGGACAGCGCTCTGTCCCAGGCTTGCTGCCGGAGGGAGTGGTCTTGCTCCTGGCTCTTGGTTTTGGGGACATCGGCCTCCAAAATTTCGCGAATCAGACGCTGCTGGCGGGTTTCCATAGATTAGTCCAAGCGCTCGGGTGGGTGGTTAGGTTTGGCATAGGCGAAGCGCTCGGCTGATTGCACGCCATGGTAACTATCGAGTCCACAGGCCACCGACGGATCAACCCCCGCAAGATTAATAGTGCCATCTTCTCGCACCACCTCAGCTGGGCAGCGCAGCAACTGAACACGACCAATGAGGAGGTGCGTATCGTTGACAGTGAGCGGGGTGTGCTGTTCCAGTGTCAGCCCTAACTTAACGCTCGATCGGCTCACAAAGGGCGCAGCAAAGTCCTCTAACCACTCATCTTGCAAGCCCACTGCCTCGAACTCTGATCTATCGCTGGGGTAGCGAGCACTCGTTTGATGGGCTAGGTGTGCCCAGCATTGACTGACGTGGTTGAGTGTCCAGCAGCCGGTAGCAAGAATATTGTCCAGGGTGTGGCGCTCGGTAGCCTGGGGTTTCGGCCGTGCAATCATACCGATGAGAGCAGGTGCGGCACCGACATGGAAGACATTGCTGAACAGCGCTAGATTGGTTGCACCGGTACTACTACGGGTGCCCACCAATAGTGCTGAGCGTAGCCCCGATGCACAGTTCATCAGGTTGGCTCGTTGGCGCTGGGGCAGGGCGTCAATGCTAGCGGCTGTGTAGGTCTTCATGGCTCTTTACTCGCAGCGGATTGCTCAACATTCATCCCTTGACTGTAGAGTCTGTCGTAACGCCAGCGAGCCCAGCGGTTATACGCTATTTCCACAACAGGCCGTATCAGTGGCCATGTCATCCAACGCCAGAGCCAGCCGAAGCGCGTGTGTTGCCACGCGGCAACGTTGGCATCGACGCCCGTGAGAAATACACCGTCGCGCTCAAGATGAAGCACGCGCAACAAGGTGTCTCGATCGGGTCGGTCGGTGTTGCAGGTAGCAGCGGTGTGTGGGTCCACGTCGTGATCGAGTTCAGTATCGAGTGCGTGAATATCGCACAGAGACAGTTCCGGTCCCTTCAAACGCCGTAGCCGATCCATCTCTGAAACGCATAATGGGCACTGGCCATCGTAGTAGAGGGTGTCGGGCATGTTGGCATCTCAAGGGGGTTTATAGCGTTACGGTCAGACAGAGGGCCTGGATGCCCCCTATACCCCGATGACGAACAGTTGTCCTAGTGTGCATGCAATAACGGCCCACAGGCCATATCGTCACTGCTGTAAAGGGCGCAGTGGATAGCCCCAAGGCTGCCCTTTGACCTGCGTCAGTTGTTCTCGGCTAGCAGTGCTAGCACTTGGTTGCGTAACGTAACCTCATCGCCGGTTTTGAACCCTACATGAACCTCTCGCACCCGCCCTTCAGTATCAATGAGGTAACCCGAGGGCATCCCTTCAACACCAAATTGGGTGGGCACCTCGCTCTCTGTGTCGATGACCACTGGGTAGGTCACTGTGTAGCGCGTTAGAAAGTCGAGAGCATCCTCCTCGACCACATCAATGCTGATGGCGATGGCATGGAACCCCTGGGGAGCCAACTCTTGGTAGAGCGCATCTAGGGCGGGTAGTGAGCGTCGGCATGGCCCGCACCAGGATGCCCAGAAATCGACATACACCACTTTGCCCCGCATATCAGATAGCGCAAGGGTGCCCTCACCATTGGCAATGATTGGCAATTGAAAGTCGGGTGCCATGGGTAAAGGCTCAGCCCTGAGCCCACCAGAGACCAGTAGCAATAGGGTAGCAACGATTGCATACCCCATGTGGCGAGGGCGATGGGTGCTGGCAAGGTAGCAGAGCGACATACAAGATTCTCTTGGGAGCAAAGACTTCACCTTGGCAGTAACAGGCGCGGCCCACAAGGTGGACAATTGTTGGTCATTTATTGCTTTCCATGATCTGCGCTTGCCGCGAATGTTCAGTGTATCCAGTGATGTCGCCCCATGCAGTGTGCGCCAGTTCAATATTCAACACCTTCATCGGTGCGTTGCTTCACAAATCCGAGGGCTCAAATCCACCGAGACTGAATTCTGCTGCAGCATCACCTCATGGACTTAATAGCGCGCCGGTGAACGCACCGTGCCGGGAGGTAACAAATGACAACACAACAACACAAAGGTTTTACTGTCGTTGAATTGATGGTGACTGTGGCCATTATGGGTATTTTGTTAGGTGTTGGATTGCCGGCCTTCGGTAGCATGGTTGAGCGCCAACAGTTGCGCAGCTCAGTTGAGACCCTGGCATCGGATTTGCGGCGGGCACGTAGTGAGGCGATAGCGCGTGGACCCGCAGCCCGCGTCGAGGCGGCCTTTTACGCAGGCTCCAATGGCACTTGGAGTTACTCCGTTGCAGACGGTGCTGATACCATTGCTCGACGCTCAGCGGCGGATTACGGCAACAGCGTGGTACTCTCGGTAGCACACAACAGCCCGGCTAGTGTCAGCTTTTCTGCCGTGCGGGCGGTATCCTTGCAAAGCCACCTCGAGGTGCGCGTGTCGTCTGGCGGTGCATCGGTGGTGGTCAGTCGTAATGCCATGGGGCGCATTGGTATATGTTCCAACAGCGAAGGGCTGGGTTATCCAGCTTGCAACAACGGGGCCTGAGCCTCGTTGAGTTAATTATCTCGGTGGCGATCGGCGCCTTCATTGCGCTTGCTGGCTCGTCTCTTTACATCAATACGGTGACGACGGGCACCGATGTCTTTGACCGAACCCGAGCCACCGAGCAAGCCCGAGCCGTTGTCGATACGGTTGCCCACGACTTTAGGCGCATTGGTTATCAGGCCGGCCAACTCCTCGATAACCCATTAGATTTGTTTACATCACCACCCATAAATGATGTCAGTTTGGGTGCAGCGACCGGCGAGTCTGAAGATTCCTGTATTTTGTATCACTACCAGACTGGCACTGGGCCTCTCGATACAGGGTACTTTGCATTTCGCTTACTGGCGGGTGCGGTACAGGTCTCCGAGTCGAGTGCAGCGCAATGTGATGACGCACCTAACGCCCCCCACTGGCTAGGGGCAACCGAGCCTGAGACCGTGCTCATTGATCAGTTGCGTTTCCGGTTGGCGCAGCGTTGCATGGATGCTGAATCACGTCAGTGGTTGGGTTCCGAGCCCTGTCGAAATTTCACCGAGTGTGGCAGCACTCGCACCTGTCGAGAGCGTCGACGCCTAGATGTCACCCTCTGCAGTTTCCCCGCGGATATTGGTGTGCCCGGCAGCTGTCAGCCTGAGGCAGGCGCCAGTACCCCCGACGGCCAGCTATTTTTGCGTGTGGCCGCGACATCCCGAAATGACCGCCTATTTTTCGCCACCAGCGCATCGAGGGTCATGGCGTTGGGTGATGGCGCTGGCGTGCCACAACCGAGTGCACCCAACTAATGGTGGGCCTAATGAATAGGGATAGAGTGCTTTCGAGGGTCATTCACCAACGGGGCGCTTATACCTTGTCGATTGTCATGGTGCTGTGCCTGGTCACAGGCATTGCAATCATTGGGCTCAACCGTTCAACCATCGATGCCATTCGCATAACGAACAATGCCTTTGCTGCCCAAGAAGCGTTTAATGCCGCAGAAATCGGTTTGGCAGAGGCAGTGGCCATTGCCCAACCCTGGTACTTTGACTTTGATACGGGCATACCCCAACTGGATATGCAGGAGTCGTTTACCCACGGCAGCGGCGATACGGCCGTTGAGCGCAGCTATCGGGTGACGGGTCAATTTGTGTTGGTGGGTGAGTACATTCGTGTGCATGCCACCGCCGAGGGCGCCGATGCTGCGGCCAGTGTGTCCCAGTTGGCGGTCATGGCGCCGTTATTGGCTGTTGATGGTTTTGATATGCCGCCTCTGGTAACTCGAGGCTGTGTCGATGACGGTAGTTCCAGTCCAGTACTGTGCCCCGCTACCGACAGCGGACGTTGGCAGTCGGCCCACTATACCCATGCAACGGCGGTCACTGCCGATGATTGCCCCGATTTTGGTGAGGCGTTTAACACGCGCTTTGGTACCGGCGAGAACCGAATACGCTGCAACAATGGGCAACAGCCGCCGTTAGCGCAGGGATTCTTCGGTATTGGGGACGGCACCGAAGATCTCTGGTCAACTATTTTTACGACTGACCGAGGGTGGATGGAGCAGGCGGCCGCTCAGCACCCCAGTATTGAATGGTTTGGCGCCGACGGTGCTACCTTGGTTACCCGAGACGATGTATTCGGCGCCCCCGACAGCCCGATGATCGTGATCTTTGAGGGTTGCCCACTGCTGGAGGGCACCTACTATGGTGTGGTGTTTATTGAGCCCGATCCGAATGACCTGGGCCGAGGCAGTTGTCATGCTCGAGACTGGGGGCCTGTTACCGTTTATGGCAGCTTAGTAATAAATGGTGACTTTCGCGACTGGACGTCGTTGCCCGCACTCCATGCCTGGGCCACAGTACCCGGGGCGCAGCTCGGTAGCTTAGAGAAAGGTCCACTGCAATTAGTGCCCGGCACGTGGACGGACACACTCGTGCCACCCACTCCACAAGCGGTGGTAACCCCATGAAAGGTGCATACATGGCAATGGGTCGCCGGCAGTCGGGCCTTGGCATGATTGAGGTGTTGGTCGCGGGCGTGGTATTGGCCGTTGCTGTGGTCGGTACCACGGCGCTTATGGTGGAGTGGGTGCGCTCGCTATCCGATGCCAACGTTCGATCCGACTCCCTGAGCTATGCTAATCAATGCCTTGAATCGGCGCGCTTTCAGGTCGATGCCTGTGCCAGTGTCGATACCATGCCATCGGTGCGAGTCAATGTAGAGCGTGATTACGCAGTCACTACCGGCCTTGCGGGCGCGCTGCTGGAAGTCAACACCCTGTGGCAAGACCCCTTTGACGATGCTATTGAGCGGCGCATGCAGGTGCGCACACGTGTGCCCGCCGACAGCCAAATAGTGCGACCAAGTCAGTTGGTTCAGGCCTTGGCTTTGACACTGCCGCCACCGGCAGATGAGACTGCTGCCGCAGATCCTGATGCACCGGTCGATGACGCCGGTGATAGCCCGACTCCAGACGAGACCCTGCCACCCCCGTGGATTGCTACGGTACAAATAGTGGGTATCACTCGGCAGGGGGACGGCGAATTTGACGTCAGCGCGGAGCCGGGCTGTAGCGGTACCTACAGCAATAATAATGGCAACTATGGCTGGCGGTGTGAGCTGTCGATGCCGGCAGGTGAGACCTTGGGAATGTCATTACGCCTCAGTCCCGATAAGAATTACTGCGCAGAAGGCGACGACGGCGCGACACCGCGAGACGCGTCTTACAGTACCTCGGTCGTTCTGGAGAGGGATAGACCCACAGCTACCTTGACCATCGAGTTCACCGAGGGCGACTCGGATGAGCGCCATGGCTGTGTTAATGGGCCACAATTGGCGCGCAGTTAGCGGCCCCAGCATTGGCGATCGAGCTTGTTCACGTATACAGGGCCTCGCTCGTTTAGTGCAAAGCCCTTGCACTCATCGCCCGCTTGACGTCCTGTGGGTGTGGCCAGTGCGGTAAACCCTTTGGCATCAGCCGACGAAATTTGCAGGCGATACAAGCTACCTAAACTATCGGGGTCGACTCCCAGTTGCTCGAGGCTGCTAGCGTAGACTGCGTGATTACCTTTGTACTTCTCTTGCAGGATACCAATGCGCATGAGGCCATCACGGGCCTCTGCTCTGTGTCCGC
>CBFHMA010000086.1:0-8669 GCA_965656775.1 Luminiphilus sp. | reverse complement strand
TTCTCATTGAAAGTCCGCGTCGGATTTTGCTCAAACTCATGAATTCGAATCCAGATATCCGAGAGGGCATTGATCGGGTCTTTAAAGTCCGCGAATTGAAAATGGCTTTCGAACCGAACCTGACGTCAGAGCAATTGGGTGAAATTGCTGACCAGCTGAAAGTTGTTGAGCTTGAGGCGGGGGCCGAGTTATTCCGTGAAGGGGACGAGGGCGAACAAGCTTTCTTGGTGCGATCAGGCACCATTGCCATGTATTTGGCTGCCCATGAGGGAGTGGTTTCTCAGCATCACTCGGGGGATTTATTGGGTCAACTGGCTCTGATGGGCGCACCCCTGCGCCGTGCTACGGCTATAGCCGCAGTGCGTAGCCAAGTCATGGTGTTAGATCGTCAGAGTTTCTTGGCATTGGTGGGAGGTCGTCCCGATAAAATTGAGGCCTTGCAGAAGGAGGCCAGTGAACAACTGTTAGCGACTTCCGATCTCGTATCGATGGACTCGGGCGCTAAAGCCATTGGCTTTTTTATGCAACAAGGGCTTGGTGAGGCGACCGACGCACTTATTATCAACGAGAATTTGTGTGTCGGTTGCGACAATTGTGAGCGTGCCTGTGCTGAAACCCATGGCGGAATTTCACGCTTAGAGCGCAAAGTAGGTCCGTCCTACAACGGTTTACATGTACCTCAAGCTTGCCGTCACTGCGAAGTACCCCACTGCATGAAGGATTGCCCGCCGGATGCCATTCGACGTGATCCCGGCGGACAGGTCTATATCACCGATGCTTGTATTGGATGCGGTAACTGTGAAACCAATTGTCCCTATGACGCCATTAAGCTCAGCTACCCTGCTCCCAAAAAGCCAGGGTTACTGAGCTGGTTGTTATTCGGCCGAGGCCCTGGTCCCGGGGAGTCTCCCCACGCTAACGGAAAGCCTGGCGAAGGCAGTGTGAAGAAGGCGGTGAAGTGTGATGCTTGTCGATCGCTACCGGGTGGTCCCGCCTGTGTTAGGGCCTGCCCAACAGGTGCGGCAAAACGGGTTTCGCCCCAAGATTTTATCGAGCTGGTGGAGGTGCGTTAGGTGTATTCGGACCTCCTCACCTGGCGACGTTATCGCTATTTGAAGATGGGCGCGGCACTGCTCTTGGTATCGGTGCTGATATTTATGTTCCAGGGTGTTGAATATGGGCAACCCGCCAACGGCGGTACCTGGCCCGGCTATATTTTGGGCACCTTAGGGGCGGTAATGATTGTCTGGCTGAGCATGCTCGGCATACGGAAGCGCAGTTACCGCTCTAAAACGGGAACCGTTCAGGGTTGGACGTCAGCTCACATCTACGTAGGCACGGCGCTTTTAATTGTCGGCACGCTCCACAGTGCTGCTCAGATGGGTTGGAACATTCATACCCTAGCCTGGGCGCTAATGGTTATTGTGATCGTGTCGGGCTTTGTGGGTACTTACGCTTACGTACACTTACCTCAGCGCATGATTACTAATCGTGAAAATCGGAGCCGAGACAGCTGGCTGCAGGAGCTTTCCGATGTGGATGATGCCATTCGTAGCAACAGTCAGCGCTGTGATGCGGATTTACAGGTACAGCTTGTCAGCGCCCTCGATGCGACTCGACTCGGTGGCAGCTTTTGGCGTCATCTGCGCGGCATTGACAGCAGTGTTCTTCAACCAGCGGTGGGCCAGGTCACCAATAACCAAGATCAGGGCTTCCTGCTTTCTCTTCTCAGTCAGCGAGTGCCCAATGCCAGGGAGCGACGGGAGGCTGAGTTACTGAACGATCTTTTGGGTCTTGTGGCTCGTCGGCGCGTAATACTGGCTGTTTTACGCCGTGATGCGCGCAGCGACCTGTGGTTGAAGCTATGGCTGGTCGTACACGTGCCTACTACTATCGCGCTACTGCTAGCGCTGACACTGCATATTGTCAGCGTTTTCTTGTATTGGTGATGCTGTGAAAATACTCATTAGACGCCAATTGCAGGCATCGCAATCGACATTCTCGGAACAAGCATACGAGGGCGCATCACTCAAGCTCGGTGACGATGCCAAAGCCAATGTGGTACTGCCCGGTCTGAGCTGCACGATCATCGTCGCGAGCAGAGCGGGTGGACTCACCCTAAAGGCCCGCGGTGGCGTATTGACCGACCGGGCCAACAAGCGCTGCAAGCATGTCACCTTGGCCGTAGGTGACCAAGCACATTGTGGTGGCTACCAACTGTCTTGCGTCGATGTACCGGCAGGTTTTGATGCGGGATTAGCCATTAGCGGTGGCCCAGATGCCAAAGCGCGCTGGCAACAGCAGCTCAACGTCGATCAGCATCTGCCAAGTTTGCGGCGGCTCGGTTATGGCTTATTAGCCATTGTGTTACTGGTGGGGGCGATCATACCGGGCTTTAGCCTGTTTGATGGCACCCGGGATCTGGCGCGCCAACATGCGCCCATTACCGATGCCATTTGGAGCAGCGGACCTATTTCATCGCCCCACAGCACCGCGGGCATTGCATCCGAGTGCGATGCCTGTCATCAAACACCGTTCGTTTCTGTGACGGATGACAGCTGTCTCAGTTGCCACAGCGATACCCACGAACACGTCAATTTAGCACACCAGTCAGCTCAAGCCGCTGCTGCTTTTACCGGCGTAGAGTGTGCACATTGCCATCGCGAGCACAATGAGCCCGCCTATTTGTCGCGGCGCGACAACGGACTGTGCACCCAGTGCCACGCATTGCCCGAGGATTGGGCCTACTCCTCACCGGGCAAGATGGCTGCCGTTCATGGGTTTACAAAAGCCTCTCACCCATCCTTTAAATACGCCTATTGGCGGCCCCAAGGCCCCATGGCAGTTAGCGGTTGGGAGCGTGAGCGGGTGCGCGTGGCCCTTGGTATGACACCGCCGCCCAGTAGTTCGATGTTAAAGAACAATCACAAAGTGCATATGAACCCAGAGAAGGTCACCCTGGAGAACTCTGGGCGAGCCATGGTGTGTGCCGACTGCCATGAGACAACGGCCGATGGTCTCGACTTTAAGCCTATCAGCATGGACGCCCACTGCCGCAGCTGCCATGAGCTGAGTTTTGATGTGTTTAACCCTGATATCGAACTGCCCCATGGCAATTTGCGCGCGGCACTGGTTGCCATGGAGGCACACTTTATTCGCGAATTCACCGATCCCGTGTTACGCAAAGAACGGGCTCTTGAGAAACCACGACGGGTACCCGGACGTCGAGAGGCCGCTGCCACCTGTGTGGGGTCCGGGCTTGGTTGCGGTCTAGCAGAGGCAGCCAAAGAGGCCGCTTATCAAATGACCAAAACAGGCTGCATTACGTGCCATGAAGTGACTGACACGGGTTCAGCTGAGTTAATGGATCGTTGGCAGTTGCACCCTGTACGCTTGGTCAGCATCTGGTTCCCAGAAGCCCGTTTCAACCACGCTAGTCATCGTAATTTAAAGGGCGATCCAGAAGCCAATTGCACAGGGTGTCACAGCGCTAAATCCTCTGAAGTGGCCACCGATGTACTGATTCCCAATGAAGATAACTGCCTGGAATGCCATGATCAAAAAACCGCTAATGCCGCTATCGACTGCGTTAGCTGCCACGGGTTTCACCGAGAGGCCGGGGACAGGTCGGTACTGGTGCGGGATGTGACCCATGCCCTGCACACTGATCTTCGACAACCGTCCATTTCTGCCGGTAAGGACTGACATGATGCGCCTCGCTTTTATCGCCACTTTGTTGATGCTATTGCTAGGTTGTGGCGGTGGAGGTGGCAGCAGTGATAACCCTGCTAATTTGCCCGCTACCAGCGGCAGTGGTAGCGATCAGACCGAGTGCGATGGCAACTGCGCCGATGCAGTTGTGCGCCTAAGCGAGCAAGATGTTCAACAGATCCTTGCCCAGGGCATTGCGGAAGCTGAGGCACGAGGGGCATTGGCGACACTGGCCGTGGTTGATCGTGTCGGCAATGTACTGGCGGTACACCGGATGAACCCCGAGGGGCAGGCGGTGGAAATTGCCAGTGAATTCCCTACACCCATTACAACGGGTTTAGAGGGCTTGATACTGCCCGCGGCGGTGCCTGGAGACGGCATCGCGGCAATCAGTAAAGCCCTTACCGGTGCGTATCTGTCGAGTGAGGGCAATGCCTTCTCCAGCCGCACCGCTAGCCAGATCGTTCAACAGCATTTCAATCCTGGTGAGCGTAATCAGCCTGGTGGCCCGCTGTTTGGTGTGCAATTTAGTCAGCTTTCCTGCTCGGACTTTACCGTGGAATCCACCGGTACGGCCGTTAACGTTGGTCCCCAGCGCAGCCCTTTAGGGCTATCTGCCGATCCGGGTGGGTTTCCCCTTTACAAGCAAGGCACGCCAGTCGGGGGCGTGGGTGTGATCGCGGATGGTCGCTACAGTCTCGATAAAAATATTCTAGATAACGATGAGGATGTGGACGAGGCCATTGCGCTGGCTGCCACCTTTGGATTCGCTGCTCCTGACGATCGTCGTGGCGATCGATTGACCATTGACGGTAAGACTTTTCGTTTTAGTGACATCAACTACGATGATTTGCGCGTAAGCCCCGAGCAAGCTGGGCCCTATGCCGAGCAGGCCGGCGAGCGGATTGCCGTTATCGGCTACACCGATGGCAACATCCGGCCTGGTACAGCCTTCGGTCAGGCGGAATCAGGCATTCGCGCTGCCACTAACTTCCCCAACAGAGATGCCTTTGTCTTCGTTGATGCTAATGGCGATGAGCGTTTTCCGCCTCTCGATGGAGTAGCTATTGCTGATGGCACTGCACCATTATCGGCGTCGGAAGTGACGACTCTATTGGACTCGGCATTGGCGGTGGCAAATCGCGCAAGGGCGCAAATACGTCGTCCCCGTGGCACCTATGCGAGGGTAACTATTAGCGTAGTCGATACCCAGGGGCGAATTCTTGGTATGGCGCGCTCTAGGGATGCACCGGTATTCGGGGCCGATGTATCGCTGCAAAAAGCACGGACAGCGACACTCTTTTCGTCCACCGATGCCGCCGATTTTTTACGCGGTATCGACGAGGAAGTGGTCTATCTCTCCCCCGATTTGAGCGAAAAAAGCCGGGTCAGTATTCCAAGTTACGTTGATGCGGTTCAGGGCTTCGTTGGTGCTCAAGCACTCACCGACGGTACGGCCTTCTCCGATCGAGCGGGTGGTAATTTGTCGCGACCGTTCTTCCCCGATGGTATTGAGGCAAACACACACGGGCCTCTAAGTAAGAGCTTTATCGACAATGAATGGAGTGTCTTCTCCACCGGTCTTCAGCTCGATCTATCGTTTAATCGCATTATTACCCACGTAACGTTCGCGCTGGGCGTACAACCCAACGATGCCACCGCAAATTGTGTAGCCGCGGCTCCCCGTATCGCGAACGGTACCCAAATATTCCCTGGTTCAGTACCTATTTACAGGGGCGACCGTTTAATCGGTGGCATTGGCGTCTCCGGCGATGGTGTCGACCAGGATGACATGATTGCGTTTTTGGGCGTGCACGAGGCCGGACTGGCGCTCGGTGGCGCACTGGGCAATGCGCCACCAGCGATGCGCGCGGACCAGTTAAGTCCCGGCGGTACCCAGTTGCGCTATGTGCAGTGTCCACAGGCACCCTTTATCGATTCAGATGAGGAGCGGGTTTGTGATGGTAAATAAACTTGTCGCGCCTTTGAGTATCGTGGTCGGTCTGTTGGCTGTTGATCCTGTTTTTGCGCAAAGGGATCTCAGTCTCGACGGGGATGATTGCCAGTACGAGCGCGACCGATCCCGAAGCACTCGACGACGGGCCGGTGGTGCTAACCGGGAGTGTTTGTTTGTGGATGCGGCAGACGAGGCCGAGGCAAAGGCTGCCGAGGCCAGTGGAGCAGAATCAGACGCCATTGAAAGTCGCGTAGTGGTGCGCAATCGGCCAATAGCGCCACGCAGTGTGTCTCCAGTTCCCAAGCCTCGCCCACAGGACTACGACGACCCCATATTGGTGCCCGATCGCTGGCGCATCGTCGATACCTTGGGCTATGACGATCGTTGGTGGGACCCTTACAATCAGAACACGATTAAAGGCGACAAACCGCTCCATGATGATTGGTTCTTTAATGTCACGGCCATTAGCGATTCGGTAGCGGAAGTTCGTCAGGTGCCCACACCTGTGGGTGGTCAAACCACGATTGTCCCAGGGCGTATCGACGTGTTGGGTAACTACGATCAGTGGGCGGTGCTGCAAACGGTGGCCACTGAGTTTGTGTACTACCAGGGTGATACGGTATTTCGGCCGCCAGATTGGGAATTACGTTTCACGCCGGTCTTCAACGTGAACTACACCGAGGTTCAAGAAACCTTGGCCCTCAACGTTAATCCCGAAGAGCGAGATACCCGCACCGATACCCACGTAGGCGTACAGGCGCTATTTGTCGATAAGCACTTGCGTAATGTGTCCGATCGATACGACTTCGATAGTTTACGCGTGGGTATTCAGCCGTTCTCCAGTGATTTTCGTGGCTTCCTCTTTCAAGACTCACCCATGGGCGTGCGTTTGTTTGGCACGCGAGATAACAACCGTATTCAGTACAACCTAGGTTGGTTCCGCCGCCTGGAGAAAGACACCAATAGCGGTTTGAACAGCGTCAGTGAAGACCTTCGGGATGAGGACATTTTCGTTGCCAACCTGTATTGGCAAGATCAGCCGACATTGGGGTTTTTCTCGCAGTTGACGGCTATTTATCTGGAAAATCGTGAGACCGATGTCTATTACGATCAGAACGGGTTTATCGCCCGCCCGGCATCGATCGGCCTAGAGCAGCCACGTGAATATGATGTCGCCTATCTCGGCTATAGTGGTGATGGCCACTTTGGGCGATTGAATTTAACCGCATCGGCTTATGTGGCGCTCGGAGAGGAGCGCTCCAGTGTATTCGATCAGCGTGACAGTGATATTGAGGCGTATTTCTTTGCTATAGAGCCTTCCATTGATTTCGACTGGCTTCGCCTGCGTGCGTCATTTCTGTATGGCTCCGGCGACAAAGACCCTTTTGATGGCAAGTCCGAGGGTTTCGATGCCATCTTTGAAAACCCACAGTTTGCCGGTGCCGATACTAGCTACTGGATCCGTCAGAGTACCCCGCTTATTGGTGGTGGTCGCGTGGCTTTGTCATCGCGTAATGGGGTGCTCAACAGCATGCGGCCCAATAAAGAACATGGCCAAGCTAACTTTACCAATCCCGGCATTGTGCTGGCCGGTATTGGGGCCGACATGGATTTATTGCCAGAGCTGCGCCTTAGCTTGAATGCCAATTACCTAGCCTTTGCCGAGACTGCACCGGTAGAAGTTGCTCGAGCACAGGGAGCTATAGACGACAGCATTGGCTATGACCTATCGGCGGCACTCATCTGGCGCCCCTTTATGTCCCAGAACATTGTCGTGAGGGTGAGCTACGCCCAGTTGCTAACCACCGATGGTTTCTCGGACCTGTACGGCCAAAGCGATCCCTATTCTTTTTTGACCAACGTGATCTTGACGTTTTAACCGGTGTTGCAAGGAGTTTACCGAATGCGCACTTCGCATAATCAACGCTGGCTAACCACGGTGGCCTTATTTATTGGAGCGACCCTAGGGTTGTTGGGTAACGAGCATCTGTTTGCCGCCGAGGGCTATGAGGCCGTTGAGCGCAATTGGGTAACAGCCCCGCCTGCGCCCAAGGAGCAAACCCACGAGCAGATGATGGCGAAGAGCGAGGGGTGCCTGAGTTGCCACGAGGGCACCGACGCGAAAACGATGCATGCTAATCCTGCGGTAAAAATAGGTTGCACAGATTGTCATGGGGGTAACGCGACGGAGTTCTGGCGAAGTGGCCACAGCGGTCAAGGTTATGCCAACCCTGCTTACATGGCATCTATGGAGCGTGCGCACGTTTTGCCGCGTTATCCAGAGGCTTGGCACTACCCTTCCAGTGCTAATCCCAAGCGCAGCTATACACTGCTCAACAAAGAGAGTCCTGAATATGTTCGGTTCGTAAATCCATCGGACTATCGCGTGGCGCGAGAATCCTGTGGGGCTTGCCACATGGATATTATTCTGGCCGCTGAGCGTAGCCTCATGGCCACGACATCTATGTTTTGGGCGGCTGCGGCCTACAACAACGGTATTTTGCCCTACAAGCGAGCGATTCTCGGTGAGTCGTATACCCGCGATGGCGAGCCGGCGATGATTAAAAATCCGATCGAACCCACAGAAGACATGATCTTGCGCAGCATCGTTCCCGAGCTTTATCCATTACCCTCTTGGGAGACAGTGAAGCCCGCCGATGTGTTCCGAGTCTTTGAGCGCGGTGGTCGCAATATTTCCAATTTATTTCCCGAGACGGGTTTGCCCAATGCTCTGGGACAATTACAGCGGCTTGAAGAACCTGGTCGACCCGATTTTCGCCAATCAAACCGTGGCCCGGGTACTGGCGCCCGCATTTCGGTACCACTGATTAACCTAACCAAAACGCGGTTAAACGATCCGATAACCTGGTTCCTCGGCACCAATGATCAGCCGGGGGATTACCGCAGTTCCGGTTGCGCGTCGTGTCATGTGGTCTACGCTAACGATCGAGATCCGAGACACTCGGGGCCCTATGCCAAGTTTGGTCACGACGGGAAAACC
>CBFHMA010000085.1:0-8684 GCA_965656775.1 Luminiphilus sp. | reverse complement strand
TTCACTGCCAAACAGTGATACCGGCCCGCTACCGAGCCCTTGCATGGCAAATGCGAAGTCGGCGATCGCGCTGTGTCGCGCCAGGGTTTCTCGAATGAGGCACAGACTGCGCACGTCAAGGCGTTCCAGAATGCCGCCGCAGCCTGCGGGCACTGCATAGCCCAAGTAACCTGCCTGGCCCAGTGCCGCAACGATGGCTTTACAGGTCCCATCAAGGTCATGGTGTTCATTGGCAATGAGCGCCGGCAGTTGGCTGTTGGCCCAGCTGTCGAGGGACGATTCTAACGCGCGGTGATCGGCATTTAAGAAGGGCCAGTCAAGATAGGTTTTATCGCTCATGGTGGTGCCTCGATAAGTGACAAGATGGGCTGCGGGTTCGTTTAGTTACCTTCGAAAACGGGTTTTTCCCGGGCTACAAACGCATCGTAAGCGCGGGTGAAATCCCCTGTCTGCATACACAGCGCTTGTGCTTGGGCCTCGCACTCAATGGCTTGATCAACCGACATAGACCACTGCTGATGCAGTTGGGTCTTGGTAATACCATTGGCAAACGTGGGTCCGGCAACGATACGTGCCGCCGCCGCATGGGCTGCCCCTATGACGTCATCGTTAATGGCATTGAAAAAGCCCCAGCGCTCGCCCTCATCAGCGCTCATCGATCGGCCAAAGTACAAGAGTTCACTGGCACGACCCTGTCCAATAATACGCGGCAAGATAGAGCAGGCTCCCATGTCACAACCCGCTAATCCTACCCGGTTAAATAGGAACGCTACTTTGGCATCGCCACTGGCGTAACGCAGATCACTGGCCATGGCGATAATGGCACCTGCGCCAGCACAAATACCGTCCACTGCACTGATAATCGGTTGTGGGCATGCCCGCATGGCTTTTACCAAATCACCGGTCATGCGGGTAAAACCTAACAGCTCGGTAGTGCTCATGCGGGTGAGCGGTCCGATAATGTCATGTACGTCGCCGCCACTGCAGAAGTTGCCGCCGGCGCCATGAATGACGATGGCATGAATATCATCGGCGTAGACGAGCGCACGAAACACATCGCGTAATTCGGCGTAGGAGTCGAAGGTGAGGGGGTTTTTACGCTCCGGGCGATTGAGGGTGATGGTGCCAATGCCCTCGTTAGCCTGCCATAAGAAATGTTCTGCTTGGTAACTAGCCATTTGGGTCTTTTGCATAAAAGCTCCTATGCAGCGGTTTCACCGCCATCGATGGCGATGGCTTGTCCATTAATGCTGGCAGCCTGGTCACTGGCTAGCCAACCCACCATCGCGGCTACTTGCTCGGGCTGAACTAACTCACCCCGGGGATTACTGTTGCTAAAGTGTTGTCGAGCTTCGGTCTCACTGCGTCCCGTTTTGGCCACAATATCGGCTACCGCTTGGCGCACGATATCGGTATCGGTATAGCCCGGACATACTGCATTCACCGTGATGCCTTGCTTGGCGACCTCTAACGCCAAGGCTCGGGTCAGTCCTAAAGTGGCGTGCTTCGCTGCACAGTAGGCGCTGACATAGGCGTACCCTTTCAGTGAAGCGGTACTCGCAACGGTAATAACGCGTCCCCAGCCCGCCTCTAACATATCGGGAAGCGCGCTTTGGATAACATTGAAGACCCCATGCACGTTGACGTCAAAACTATCGTGCCACTGCTGGGCTGTTAGCTTGCGAAAAGGTGCTGTGATGGCCGCGCCGGCACAATTAACCACAACAGTAATAGGACCCAAGTGGGCGCGTGCTCGAGACGTGACGGCGTCGACCTGTGCCCGGTCAGTGACATCACAGGGGTACGCGGCGGTGCTATGACATCCGCCGCTGGCTAAAGTCTGTTGTACGGCCTCTAGAGGTTCCTGGCGACGCCCCAACAGGCTCAGTGCCATGCCTTGGCTCGCTAGTACTTGGCTGACAGCAGCGCCGATACCCGTGCCGGCACCAGTAATGAGTGCGTGGTGCATCATGCCTGAGCCTCGCGTTCCCGCTGTTGATTGGTGTAAAGCTGACGGTAACCCAAGAAATACTGGTGGGGTTCGCGTACCCCTTGCCCTCGATAGCCGAGGGCGGCGGCGGCATGCAGCGTCCAATTGGGGTCTGCTAAGTGGGGTCGTGCTAGGCACACCAGATCGGCTCGTCCGGCTGCGATAATGCTGTTGACGTGGTCGATATCGTAGATGTTGCCCACAGCCAAAGTGGCAATGCCACCCTCGTTGCGAATAAGGTCCGACAGGGGTGTTTGGAACATGCGACCCGGCTGGGGTTTGGCGGCATGGCTGGTTTGACCCGTAGAGACATTAATAATATCGGCGCCTGCAGCAATGAAGGCTTTAGCAATCGCCAAGGCGTCGGTTTCGCTAATACCCTGATCACCCATCCAATCATGGGCTGAAATCCGCACTGACATGGGCTTCTCGGCCGGCCAAGCAGCACGCATGGCGCGACAGACTTCAAGGGGATAGCGCAGGCGATTGTCTAAGCTGCCACCGTACTCATCGTCGCGTTGGTTTAGCACCGGTGTGATAAACGATGAGAGTAAGTAACCGTGAGCCGCATGCATCTCGATCATGTCGAAGCCGGCGGTTTCGGCCCGGTGAACCGCATCGACGTGCTGCTGTAATACGGTATCCATGTCACCACGATCCATGGCTTTGGGCACGGGGCTGTAACTATCAAAAGGCACGGCGCTGGCCGCCAGCAATGGCCACTGCTGTTCTGTCGGCAAGGGCTCGTCGAGTACCTTGGGATCCCACTTCCAGGGCTCCAGGGTGGCCCCCTTGGGACCTGCATGCCCAATTTGTATCGCCATCTTGGCGCCACTGTGAGTGTGGACGAAATCCACAATGCGTTTCCAGGCTATCGTTTGAGCCTCGTTCCAAATGCCGGTGCAACCGGGCGTTATGCGCCCCTCTGCACTGACATTGGTCATCTCGGTGTAGACCAAGGCAGCGCCACCTTTGGCGAGCGCACCATAGTGAACAAGATGCCAATCATCGGGTAAGCCATCGGTGGCGCTGTACATGCACATGGGTGACACGCATACACGATTGACCAGCGACATGTTGCGTAGTTTGAAAGGCAGGAACATGGGCGGAACTGCACGCTCGCCATTGTTACCCAAACAGCGCTCGGTAAGATGTTGCTCCATCGACTCGAGCCATTCTGGGTCGCGTAAGCGCAGGTTCTCATGACTTACCCGCTGACTGCGAGTGAGCATGGAGTAATTGAATTGCTTAAGATCGAAGGCTTCAATGTAGCGCGGTACATGCTCGAACCAAATCATCGCGTTGCGTGCGCTGTTCTGCAGCCGCAGCACCTCAACTTTGCGTTCGTCTTGATAGGCGCGGAGCGCCTCTGGAATGCTCAGATGGCTGTCAAGATGTTTCGCTAGGGAGATGGCATCTTCCAGCCCAAGTTTGGTTCCAGAGCCAATAGAGAAGTGGGCGGTGTGTGCGGCATCGCCAATTAACACCACTCGATCATCTTTAATCCAGTTGTCGCAATAAACCGCTGGAAAGTTAATCCAGGCCGAGCCACGAATATGTGCCGAGTTGGTCATGAGACTGTGGCCATCGAGGTAGGCTTCAAATATTTGACGGCAGGTTTCTGCGCTTTGTTCATGGCTCATGTGCTCAAAGCCCAGTGCGTCGTATACCTCGGGGGTGGCCTCGACAATAAATGTCGAGGTGTTGGCATCAAACTGATAGGCATGGGCCCAGATCCAGCCCGCGGCGGTTTTCTCAAAGATAAATGTGAAGGCATCACTGAACGTCTGATGGGTGCCAAGCCACACGAATTTATTCGGTCTAATCTCTGTGGTGCTGCGGAAAACGTCGGGGAAAGCGTTGCGCACCCGTGAGTTGAGACCGTCACTGGCGACCACTAAATCGGCATCGGCAAATCGCGTGTCGATATCGCTCACATCGAATTCGCTCTCGAAGTGGAGGTTGACTCCCAGTTCCCGCGCACGCGCATGCAGCAGCTGTAGAAATCGCTTACGACCAAGACCAATGAAGCCGTGCCCGCCTGATCGCTCCACAGCCCCTTGTACGTAGCAATCGATGAGATCCCAATGGATAAACTCATCAATCGTTGTTTGAGCGCTGACAGGATCGTTGGCCATCAGGTTGTCGACCGTTTGATCAGAAAACACGACACCCCAACCGAAGGTATCGTCAGGCCGGTTGCGCTCATACACATCAATCTCGTGGTTGGGATCACGCAATTTCATGCTAATGGCCAAGTACAAACCGGCAGGGCCGCCCCCTAGACAAGCGATTTTCATGGAGTGTCTCCAACTGGTTGGTATAACGTTTTAAGTTTCAATTATCGCCAGTATAGTGCAGATATTTTATATTTAAAATATTAGTCGTTGACTGTTACACTCGAGCAGACAATAAAGAGGGGGAGGCCGGCGCCATGAGCGAAACAGCGATTCCGCTGGATCATGAATCCAGACTGCATGAAGACGATCATCACTCTATCCGCCTGTGGTTGCGGCTGCTGACCTGCACGAATCTCATAGAGGCGCGTTTGCGCAGCCGTCTGCGGGAGGAATTCGGTACCACCTTGCCGCGCTTTGACTTCATGGCGCAGTTACAACGAAGCCCAGAAGGGCTCACCATGGGTCAGCTGTCGCAACGGATGATGGTATCGGGGGGTAACGTATCGGGTATTGCCACCCAGTTAGAGAGCGAGGGCTTGATCCTGCGACAGCCCGTCCCCGGTAATCGAAGAACCTTCTGTGTCACCCTGACCACCGAGGGCCAGCAGCGCTTCGCTGACATGGCGGCACGCCATGAGCAGTGGGTTATTGAACTGCTAGGCAATTTGACGAGCCGAGAAGTAGATGGGCTCATGTCCAGCTTAAAACGGGTTAAACGGGGTTTAACGCTGCACGAGGCATCCTAGTTATGTGGAAGCCGCAAGAGCGTATTAAGTACCAGGCGCTTACGGATACTTGGCCCAGTGCCACCGAGGCCGCCAACAGCGCTCTCTTTCAACCCATGCAATGGGGTAGCCTGCAGCTAGAGCAACGCACGTGGATTCCCGCAATGGTGCCCTGGCGCTCCAACGAGCAGGGTGAGGTCACCCAAGATGTACTCGATTGGTATGCACGGTTTGCTCAAGGGCGCCCGGGTGCCCTTGTTATCGAGGCAACGGGTATCCGTGATATCCCCAGTGGTCCGCTGTTGCGTATATCAAACGATCGCTATATCGATGGGCTTAAACGGCTGGTGGATACGGTGCATGCCGCCAGCGATGGCAAGACGCGGCTATTCATTCAGCTGATTGATTTTCTAAGTATCCGCCGGCGTCCACAGCCCGATGTGTATTTTCAGCGTTACCTCTCCATCACTGAGCAACACCGGGCGTGGTTGGTGGCCCATACAGATTTCCAAGCCGGCGATGACGATACGCAGGCGCGTAACGTGCTCGCGGGGCTGACAGATGAAGCGCTCGAAGACGTTTTAACGAGCCGCGAGTTTGAGGCGCTTCAATTTGGTTATCGCGAACGGGTCACTGATACCGATAATCCCCTGATAGCCGATTTGCCACGGGTACTGCCGGATCTCTTTGCTAATGCGGCAGAGCGTGCACAGAGAGCGGGTTTTGACGGCATTGAATTGCACTACGCCCATGCCTACACCATGGCGTCGTTTTTATCGGCGAAGAACACCCGAACCGATGGTTACGGTGGTGGGCGCGAACAGCGCGTGCGCTTGCCCCTCGAGGTCTACCACGCAGTGCGCCAACGTGTCGGTAGCGATTACCCCGTGGGTTGTCGGTTTCTAAGCGATGAGATTGTAGACGGCGGCAGCCATCTCGATGATGCCTGTTATTTTGGCTTGAGCTTTGCCAAGGCGGGAATGGATTTCCTCAGCGTTTCCCGGGGCGGCAAATTCGATGATGCCAAACAACCGAAAGTGGGGTGGGCGGCCTACCCGTACACGGGCCCCAGTGGCTACGAATGCATGCCCTCGTACATATCCGACAAACAGGGTCCCTTCGAACGTAACGTGGAACCGGTCGCCGCTATCCGCCAAGGTATTCGTGATGCAGGCTTGAACACGCCCCTAGTCGTGGCCGGTGGCATCTACAGCTTTGAACAGGCCGAGCGGCTATTAGCCGACGATAAGGCCGATATCATCGGTCTCGCCCGGCAGGCCCTTGCAGATCCGGACTGGTTTGAAAAAGTGCGTCGAGGATATGGCGACGAAGTCATGGTCTGCCGCTACAGTAATTACTGCGAGGGCTTGGATCAAAAACACAAACAAGTGACCTGTGAATTGTGGGATCGAGAGCGGCTCGACGATGTCGATGTGGTTTTGGCCAGTGACAGTAAACGACGCTTGACCGCGCCCTCTTGGCAGCCCTGTGAGGGCACTATTGACTGACAGCTCTAGAGTTCGGCAGGTATATCGCGATTGCAGCGACCGGGGTTGCTAACCGTCTGGCGTGAGCCCTGATCGGTGTCGTCTGCGGGCACTTTTTGTGGCGTTGACCTACCCACGGCGCTTGGCGAGCGGTTACCCTGCGACCCTATAAAACCCAGTCGAAGAGGTATCAGTCATGAAAACACGTGCAGCCGTCGCCTTTGGCGCGGGCCAGCCACTCGAGATTGTCGATGTTGATTTAGACGGCCCCAAGTCCGGTGAAGTGCTGGTGGAAGTCAAAGCAACCGGTGTCTGTCACACCGATGCCTTCACGCTGTCGGGCGATGACCCGGAGGGCGCTTTCCCCGCCATTCTAGGTCACGAGGGTGCCGGTGTAGTGGTGGATGTGGGCCCCGGTGTGACTAGCTTAAAAGCTGGCGATCACGTTATTCCGCTCTATACCCCTGAATGTCGTGAATGCGATTTCTGTCTGCACCCTAAAACGAATTTATGCCAATCCATTCGCAGCACCCAGGGGCAAGGGGTGATGCCTGATGGCACTAGCCGTTTTTCCCTCGACGGCAAGCCCATTCTCCATTACATGGGCTGCTCCACCTTCTCGAACTACACGGTGTTGCCCGACATCGCCCTGGCTAAAGTGCGCTCAGACGCCCCCTTCGATAAAATTTGTTACATCGGCTGTGGCGTCACCACCGGCATCGGTGCGGTTGCTTTCACGATGAAGGTCGAGCCAGGCTCGACAGTGGCGGTGTTTGGCCTGGGCGGCATTGGGCTTAATGTCATTCAGGGGGCACGGATGGTGGGCGCTACCCGCATCATCGGTGTTGATTTGAATCCCGACAAGGTCGCGTTGGCGCGACAATTCGGTATGACTGATTTTGTGAATCCCTCAGACGTCGATGACGTGGTAGGTCATATTGTTGAGATCACCGGTGGTGGTGTCGATTACAGCTTCGAGTGTATCGGCAACGTCAACGTGATGCGTCAAGCCCTCGAGTGCTGCCATAAGGGTTGGGGGCAGAGCTGCATTATTGGTGTTGCCGGCGCTGGTCAGGAAATTGCCACTCGCCCGTTTCAACTGGTGACCGGTCGCTCTTGGCGGGGGACCGCCTTTGGCGGTGCTCGCGGTCGTACCGATGTACCTCGCATCGTTGATTGGTATATGGATGGCAAGATCAACATCGACGATCTCATCACCCATACCATGCCCCTCGATAACATCAACGACGCCTTCGACCTGATGCACAAGGGTGAGAGCATTCGCTCTGTCGTGCTTTATTAACCACTAAGGAGTTGTTGTGGAACTGATTGCAAATCAACGCTGCTTCGATGGCGAGCAACGTCGTTATCGACACCGCTCTGAAACGCTGCAGTGTGACATGGTATTTAGTGTGTTTTTGCCACCCGCTGCGGTCGGTCGAGCGCCGGAATCGGTGCCGGTGTTGTACTGGCTGTCGGGTTTAACCTGTACCGATGAGAACTTTGTGACCAAAGCGGGAGCGCAACGTTACGCCGCTGAATACGGTTTGGCGATTGTGGCACCCGATACCAGTCCCCGGGGTGATGCTGTGCCCGATGACCCCGATGCGGCCTACGATTTTGGGTTAGGTGCCGGGTTCTATGTGGATGCAACCGAAGCGCCATGGTCCCAGCATTATCGGATGTACAGCTATATTAGGGACGAATTACCCAGCCTGATTAACAGGTATCTGCCCGTAGACGTGGATCGCGTCGGTATTTTTGGTCACTCGATGGGGGGACATGGTGCGCTGGTATTGGGGCTGCGTAATCCCAAGCAGTTCCGCTCCATCTCGGCTTTTTCGCCTATCGTGAACCCCTCTGTCTGTCCCTGGGGGCAAAAAGCCCTTGGGCAGTATCTCGGTCAAGACTCGAGTGTGTGGCAGCAGTATGACGCCACCGAGCTTGTGCTGCAGACGACCACCCGCACCCCAATACTGATTGATCAGGGGATGGCCGATAATTTTCTGAGCGAGCAGTTGAAGACTCGGCACTTCATTGTTGCCTGTGAGCAAACTGGATACCCAGCCACCATCCGTATGCAGGCCGGTTATGATCACAGTTACTACTTTATCGCCAGCTTCATCGAGGAGCACATTGGATTTCATGCCGCGGCACTAGTGGATTGAGTTAACCCGCCTTTTTTTTTTGGGGAATACCAACGACAGATACCTCACCCGAATCTCAGCACACTGGGACTGTGGTTCGGGTGAGGTGCATCGCTGATCGATGACTGGCCGCTCAGTCGAGCACAGGTGGTAGT
>CBFHMA010000084.1:0-9009 GCA_965656775.1 Luminiphilus sp. | reverse complement strand
ACCGCGTTGGTCAGTTTTGGCCCAGTACGATGCCCATGGTGCAGTGATGAATAGCGATATCAAGGCTATTGGTGCTACCGCGGGCATTTTAAGTTTTGCCGCACGCTGGCGGGCTGATGCTCACTGGGCCCTCGATCTTGGATTCACCGAAGACATACCCGTAGAGTCATCCCCCGACATCACTTTTCAAGCTACGTTACGTTGGCGCCCCTAGGGAAGTTCCAATCTCTAAACTGAGCGCGCCTCTAGATGGGCCATGGCAGAAGCGGCGGCGGCTGCCACTTGGCGCGGTGCGGTACCGCCAATATGGTCTCGCGCTGCTACTGAGCCTTCCAGCGTTAAAACATCAAAGACATCACCCTCGATCACATCGTGAAAATCCCGCAGGGTGTCGAGCTCTAAGTCTTCCAGATTGCACTCGGCCTTAACGCAGTGGGCCACAGCTCTGCCTACGACCTCGTGTGCATCCCGAAACGGTAGCCCTTTGCGCACTAGATAATCGGCTAAGTCGGTGGCGGTGGCGAAGCCCGTTAAGGCGGCTTTGCGCATGCTGTCTGCCTTTGGTCTGCAGGCAGGCACCATATCGGCGAACGCACGGACACAGTCGAGCACGGTTTGGACACAGTCGAACAGAGGTTCTTTATCTTCCTGATTGTCCTTGTTGTAGGCCAGGGGCTGGGATTTCATGAGGGTGAGTAAAGCTATGAGGTGGCCGTTGACGCGACCGGTTTTGCCCCGCACCAGCTCGGGTACATCGGGGTTTTTCTTTTGGGGCATGATCGAGGACCCGGTACAGAAGCGATCGGGAATATCGATAAAGTCAAATTGGGCCGATGTCCAGAGCACCAATTCTTCTGCCATGCGCGATAAATGGGTGAGCAACAGCGCTGCCGCCGCACAGAATTCAATGGCGAAATCTCGGTCTGCCACCGAGTCGAGCGAGTTCAGGGTGGGGCCGTCAAACCCTAAAGCCCGTGCGGTCATATAACGATCGATGGGGAAGGTGGTACCCGCCAGTGCGGCAGCCCCCAGAGGGCATCGGTTCAAGCGTCGCCTGCAGTCGTAGAACCGGCTCCAGTCTCGATCGAGCATTTCATTCCACGCCAGGAGATGGTGGCCGAAGGTGACTGGCTGGGCTACCTGTAGGTGGGTGAAGCCGGGCATGATGGTGTCGGTGTGGGCTGCCGCCAAGCCCACAATGCCCTTTTGCAATTGTGTCAATCCGTCGAGTACGGTGTCGGTGGCACTCCGCAGCCACAGGCGAATATCAGTAGCGACCTGATCATTGCGAGACCGGCCCGTATGCAGTTTCTTACCCGCCGCGCCAATAATGTCGGTAAGCCTAGCCTCAATGTTCATGTGCACGTCTTCGCGCTCGGTATGCCATTCGAAGCGGCCATCGATAATTTCTTGAGCAATCTGATCGAGTCCGGAGTGGATACTTGCCAGTTCCTCGGCGCTCAATACGCCCACCTTCCCCAGCATGTCGGCATGCGCCCGTGATCCTTGGATATCCTCTGCGGCAAATTGACGGTCAAAGGTATGTGATGCCGTAAAACGTTGTACAAAGCTGTCGGTTGCTTCTGTGAACCGGCCGCCCCAAAGATCGCTGGTGCCCTGATTGTTGCTCTGACTCATGTTAATGCCTGTTACAAGGTATAGGCCTGCCCTTTGAGCAGACACGTGGACTACGCGCACAACAAGACCAATGGCTGGGCCAACGGCTTCAATGCTCGTGGTAAACTGCGCGCAAATTCACAGGGAGAATACCGTGCCCAAACTGGTTATAGCTACCCGCGAGAGCCCTCTCGCCCTTTGGCAGGCCCATTTCGTTGCCGATCGCCTACGTCAATTACATGCCGACCTTGAGGTGGAGCTGCTGGGAATGACTTCCCGCGGTGATCAAATCCTCGATCAGCCCTTGTACAAGGTGGGCGGTAAAGGTCTATTTGTGAAAGAGCTCGAGACGGCGCTGCTCGATGGGCGAGCCGATATCGCCGTCCACTCCATGAAAGATGTGCCCATGGAGTTGCCCCAAGGCTTAACCTTGGGGGTCATTTGCGAGCGCGAGGACCCTCGAGACGCCCTAGTGGGTGTCGATAGTCTCGATGCGATACCCCAAGGTGGTCGTCTTGGTACATCGAGTTTACGCCGCAGCTGTCAAATCAAACGCGTTCGGCCCGATCTCGACATAGGGTTTTTACGCGGCAATGTGAATACCCGACTCGCCAAGCTCGACGCAGGTGACTTTGACGCCATTATGCTGGCTACCGCCGGACTTCTGCGCCTTGAAATGGCCGATCGGATTGGTGCGCGCATAGCCCCCGAGATAGCCTTACCTGCAGGGGGGCAGGGTGCTGTCGGTATCGAGTACCGGACTGACGATGACACTACTGCGGCATTGTTGGCACCGCTACAGCACGACGCTACGGCAGTTTGTGTGCGAGCCGAGCGTGCCTGTGTGCGCACACTTAATGGCGGCTGCGATGTACCCATCGCCGCCTATGCGATTCATGATCAAGGTCAGTTGTGGCTGAGGGGGCGTGTGGGCTCCCCCGACGGCGAGCAGCTACTCATGGCGGAGGCCCGAGGCGACGATCCGGAGGCCTTGGGTGCCGAGGTTGCCCAGGTACTCTTGAATGCCGGTGCCGGTGCTATTTTGGAGGCTGTTAGAGGGTGAATCCGCTGGTTGTCCTAACCCGCCCCGAGGGCAGCAATGAGCCCTTAGCAGCTATGCTGCGGGCGCGGGGATGGTCAACACTGGTACAACCCATGCTCCGAATCGAGTCGCTGTCCGAGGAGCAGCGATCACCGGTGCCAGAACTACCTACGGGCGTCCGCTGTATTTTTATTAGTGCTAATGCGGCCACCCAAGCGTTACCCGCCCTCGCTGAACCACTGCGCCGCGCCGAAGCCATTTGTTGTGCCGTGGGTGCTAAGACAGCATCGGTCCTCCGCGATGCGGGCTTTACGCCTCAGATACCCGATCAGCCCGACTCAGAAGGTTTATTGGCATTGCCGGCTTTGCTCGATGTCAACGAACAAACGGTGCTCATTGTAAAGGGAGAGGGCGGACGGGGCCTACTTGCCAAGACCTTGCTCGAGCGAGGCGCTAACGTTGTCGATTACATCGGTTATCGCCGGGTGCCAGCTCCCGATCCAGACGACAGCTTCAAAGATCGGCTCTTGGCAGCCAGCGCCTTAGTGTTTCAAGCCGCCAGCGGTGAAACCCTCGAGCACCTCACCGGATTATTGAAGCGCATTCAGTGTGAAGCGTTGCTTGCGGCGACGCTGGTGGTACCCTCGGAGCGGGTAGCACATATGGCCCATGACGCGGGTTGGCGCACGGTACTGACAGCGGCCGATGCATCGGATCAAGGGTTCCTCGAAGCCCTGGGCATCGATGCTCAGGATGATAGTGGGCTCGAGTATGTCGACGAATCTGCCGTTAACGAGCCGGTGCAACCCTCGGGTCAGCAGCAAACAGCAGACGTTGCAGCGACGGGGTCAGCAACCTCAGACAAGGAGTCAAAGGTGAACAGGGCCAGTATTGCGCAGGATAAGTCCCTGCCGCCGCCACCACGGGTCGATCGCTTTGCTCGTTTTCTTGCTGTAGTTATTTTGGTGAGTGTTATTGGCGCCGTTGCGGCGACTTACTACTACCTCTGGCCCCAATGGTTGCAACAAGTCGAGGCGGCGCAAGCATTGCAGGCGCAACTGACGCAGGTCCAGGAAGATCAACAGCGGTTCGAGAGCGGTACCCAGCGGCGCCTGGAGGCGGGGCTTAACGCGGCGACTGCCCGTGTGACAGCCATGGCGGAGGAGCGTTTGGCCGCCAACGTGCGGGAACGTGCCGAGCGTGCCACCCTCGATCAACTGGCTGACGATCGCCTGCAGCGGCTTGAACTGAAACTTGCACGCCTCACCGCAACCGATCGCCGTGCATGGCTCGCCCAGGAATCCGCCTTCCTGATTCGTTTGGCGAGCCAACGTCTACTGGCCAGTCGTGATATCGATGCCGCTGAAGCGCTGTTGCGCAATGCAGACCGGCTGCTGGCGGAGGCAAATGATCCCCGTTTGACCTTTGCACGAAATGCAGTGGCGCTCGATATTACTCAGCTGCAAGCGGCCCCCCGTGTCGATGCAATTGGCTTGCAGGCGCGCTTTGGCGCGCTCTTGATCTTGGTCGACGAGCTTAAAGTGCGGCCTGAGAGGCCGACCCCCCAAACGGTGCGTGCTGGGGATGGTTTTTGGCAGCGTGCAGGGGCCGGTTGGCAGGCGGCGCTCGATAAACTCTCGAGCTACTTGGTTATCACCCGACGTGAGGATGCTCGGGCCGCACTGTTGACGCCTGATCTCGAAGCACTGCTGCGCCAAAACCTGCGCATGTTATTAGAGCAGGCACAGATTGCCGCGTTGTCGGCGAATCAATCGCTGTACGACAGTGCCATTGATCGAGCCGCCGCCTTTGCTGGGCAGTTTAGTGCCGTTGATCCAGAGCGTAGCTCGGTCATTCTCTCGAACTTGTCTGAACTTGCTACCCAGATCATTGCCCCGGCGCTCCCCGATTTGGTGGCCTCGAGCGCCGCTATCACAGACGCCATACGGCTACTCAACAACGACGGCGTCACTGCTAAAGAGCAGCCGGTACAAGAGGAATTGTTCCAAGCTGGTGATCCGGAAAACAACAATGACGTCGTGCCGGCAATTGACGGAGAGGAGCCCTAGTCGTGCGCACACTGGTGTTGCTAGCACTGGTAGGGCTGTTGATAGGTGCGGCCCTCATAGCGCTCATTGAGCAAGACCCGGGCTACGTCTTTGTCAGTGTTGGCAGCATCACCCTCGAGACCAGTGTTTGGGTTGCGCTATTGCTCTTGTTATTGGTCATGACCTGTATTGTCGGTATTTGGCGGCTTTTGATGGGTATCTTGCGTGGTCGTCGCGTCATCAGTGCTTGGCTAGGGGGGCGTAAACATCGCAATGCCGCTGCGCTCACTAACCGGGGACTCATCAGTTTTATTGAGGGTAATTGGGCCCGCGCACGCAAACAGCTTCTGCGCGCCGCACGCTACAGTGAAGCACCGCTGATCAACCATTTGTGGGCAGCGAACGCCAGTTTTCGCTTGGGTGATCTTGAGGAAATGCGCAAGCAGCTGGGAGTGGCCGCCGAGGTCGAGGCCGGTGCGAGTATCGCCTTGGAGCTCACTCAAGCTGAGCTACAGCTGTCGGCGGGTCACTATGAGCAGGCGTTGGCAACGTTGGTACGCGCCCGACGCAATGCCAATAAACATCCCTATGTACTGGAGCTACTCACGCGAGCCTATACCGAGCTTGGTGACTGGCAAGCACTGAGAGAACTGCTACCAGAGCTGCGGCGTTATGGGCTTGCAAGTACGTCGGCATTGGCTCAATTGGAGTCAATGATTTGGCAGGGTGTTTTGTCCGAACTCACCCATAGCAGCAAGCTCACGGAAGCCACCCTCGATAAGCTCTGGCAATCTATACCTCTGCAGCAACGTGAAACTGCACTACTGCTCGAGAGTTACTTGAACGCTCTAGTGTGTTTGGGCGCTAACGCCAAAGTGCAACGCCAGTTGGTGGCTTCCCTCGAAAAGCAATGGAGACCCACCCTTTTGCCATTGTTTGGTCACTTCGTGCCCGCCGAACCCAAAAAGTTATACAAGGTGGTGTGTCGATGGGTAGACCAGCATGGACCTGAACCTGCGTTGCTGCTTGCGGCAGGACGGGTGGCGCTGCACGCCGAGCAGTGGTCTAAGGCCCAACAATGGTTACAGGATGCCCACACCATAGAACCTACGGTTGCTGTTTGTGTGTTGCTGGCTCAATTACGTGAGGCCCAAGGCGATATAGGTCCGGCCGCCGACTATCGACGCGAAGCACTGGACTTGGCGCTGCCTGCCCTCGCCAACACCCCTTTGCCGTTGCCGCAATCTAGCTAGTTAACGGTCCCACGATTTTATTCGATGAATCCGCGGTGCCGGCACGCATCGAGAGCTGTTACTTGCGCCCCGGTAAATCGATGCCTAGGTCGCTCCATAGGGCGTCTACCCGAGCCGAGACATTGGGGTCCATTTTAATGGCTGTGCCCCATTCACGTTCGGTCTCTCCAGGCCATTTATTGGTGGCATCCATCCCTACTTTAGAACCCAGCCCTGCCACTGGCGACGCGAAGTCGAGGTAGTCAATAGGCGTATTATCGACAAAGACGCAATCTCTGCGTGGGTCCATACGAGTTGTCATGGCCCAAATCACATCCTCCCAAGAGCGTGCGTTTACATCGTCGTCGGTGACGATAATAAATTTGGTGTACATGAATTGGCGCAGGAACGACCAGATACCAAGCATGATGCGCTTGGCGTGGCCCGGGTATTCTTTGCGTATAGTCACGACCGCCATGCGGTAAGAACATCCTTCGGGCGGAAGATAAAAGTCGACGATTTCGGGGAATTGCTTGCGCAACAAGGGCACGAACACTTCGTTCAACGCTACACCTAAAATAGCCGGTTCATCCGGTGGACGGCCGGTGTAGGTGCTGTGGTAAATGGGATTTTGTCGAGTCGTCATGGCCTCAACGGTAAATACTGGGAATCGCTCTACTTCGTTGTAGTAGCCGGTGTGATCGCCGAAAGGCCCCTCGTCAGCCTCCTCGCCAGGGCTTAGGTAGCCCTCGAGAATGATTTCAGAATGGGCGGGTACACGTAGTTCATTGTCTCTGCAGGCTTGGGTGATGCAGTCGGCCAGCTCAGTCTTACTGCCGCGCAGTAGCCCTGCAAACGCATACTCGGATAGGGCATCGGGCACCGGTGTGACTGCCCCCAATGTGGTTGCCGGATCTGCACCGAGGGCAATGGCCACTGGATATGGCTTGTCGGGGTATTTAAGTTGCCAGTCGCGAAAGTCTAAGGCGCCACCTCGGTGTGATAACCATCGCATGATGAGCTTATTACGCCCGATGAGTTGCATACGATAGATACCGAGGTTCATCCGTGGTTTTTCGGGGCCACGGGTAATGACCAAGGGCCACGTTACCAGAGGCCCGGCATCACCGGGCCAGCAGGTTTGAATGGGCAGCGTGGTTAAATCGACCTCTTCATTGCGGTACACCACCGTTTGGCAGGGTGGTTTTTTTATCACCTTGGGACCCATATTCAGCACCTTTTTCAGTAGTGGTGCTTTGTCGATGAGATCCCGCATACCTTTGGGTGGGTCGGGTTGGCGCAAATACGCGAGTAGCTCACCAATATCGCGTAAGGCCTCGGTAGATGTGGCGCCCATGCCGAGAGCTACCCGTTCTTCAGTACCGAACAAATTCGCCAGTACTGGCACGCTGTGGCCTTTAGGATTCTCGAATAGCAGTGCCGGACCACCACCTCGTAAGGTGCGATCGGCGATCTCTGTCATTTCGAGATTGGGGTCAACTTCCTGTGTAATACGCTTGAGTTGGCCTTTAGCCTCAAGCTCGGCGATGAAATCGCGCAGATCGGTGAAGCGTACGGTCATGGCATTCCCTGCATGATGATTTATGCTACCGAATACGCAGTAACGCTGACACGTGATCGGTGGCTAGTGCCTTGAGCTTACGCCACCGACAGCCGTTATTTGCGCTTCATGGATCTAAAGAATTCATCATTCGACTTGGTGTCTTTCAGCTTGTCGAGCAAGAATTCAATGGCTGGTAAGTCTTCCATGCCGTGCAGTAACTTGCGCAAAATCCACATGCGCTGTAGCTCGTCTTCGCCAGTGAGCAGCTCTTCTCTACGTGTGCCAGAGCGCCGAATATTGATGGCGGGGTAAACGCGTTTTTCTGCGATCTTGCGATCGAGGTGCAGCTCCATATTGCCGGTGCCTTTGAACTCCTCGTAAATAACCTCGTCCATCTTGGAGCCGGTATCGATAAGAGCAGTGGCGATGATAGACAGGCTGCCACCTTCTTCAATATTACGAGCGGCACCAAAGAAGCGCTTGGGCCGTTCCAGTGCATGGGCATCGACACCACCGGTAAGCACCTTGCCTGAACTTGGCACCACGGTATTGAACGCGCGAGCTAGTCGGGTAATGGAGTCGAGCAAAATAACGACATCTAACTTGTGTTCCACGAGGCGCTTGGCCTTCTCTATGACCATATCGGCCACTTGTACATGGCGCGATGGGGGCTCATCGAAGGTTGAGGCGACCACTTCCGCCCCTCTTGCCCCCACTGAGCGCTGCATCTCGGTCACTTCCTCAGGCCGCTCGTCAATAAGTAGCACGATGACGTAACACTCGGGGTTATTGGAGATGATGGCTTGGGCGATGTTCTGCATCATGATGGTCTTGCCCGCCTTTGGCGGTGCCACCAGCAGTCCCCGTTGGCCTTTGCCAATAGGGGCACACAAATCGATGATACGCCCGGTGAGATCCTCGGTGCTGCCATTGCCTTTTTCTAAGGTTAAGCGCTCGTTGGGGAACAGGGGGGTAAGGTTTTCGAACAGAATCTTGTTTTTAGCACTTTCCGGCGACTCGAAGTTAACGTCTTTAACCTTTAACAACGCAAAGTAGCGCTCTGAGTCTTTTGGTGGACGAATCATGCCCGTGACGGTGTCACCGGTGCGCAAGTTGAAGCGACGTATTTGGCTGGGGCTCACATAAATGTCGTCGGGACCCGCCAAGTAGGAGCTGTCGGCAGACCGCAAAAAGCCGAAGCCGTCTTGCAGAATTTCTAAAACCCCATCACCCCATATGTCTTCGCCACTTTTTGCATGGCGTTTGAGCAGGGCAAATATGATGTCTTGTTTGCGCGAGCGCGCCATGTTCTCGAGGCCCATCTCTCGAGCCATATCGATGAGCTCTTGGGTCGGCTTGTTTTTCAAGTCGGTGAGGCTCATGGGGTTAGCGCTAGGGGTATTGGGATCTCGTCGGTTCCGCTGTCTGCGGTTGCGGCCGCGGCGGCCATTATTGTTTTCAGTGTTGTCTGCATTGTTGTCTGCATTGTTGTCAGCGTTGTCGTCG
>CBFHMA010000083.1:1364-9146 GCA_965656775.1 Luminiphilus sp. | reverse complement strand
GCGGATGTAGTTTTTGCGCATCTTGCCAGAGATGTGGGCCGTCACAACATGACCGTTTTCGAGTTTGACACGGAATGTTGTGTTGGGAAGGGTGTCGATAATTTCCCCTTCCATTTCGATCTGATCTTCTTTTGCCATGTATGTCGGGCACCGTTAACTGTGAGGCGCGCACTGTACCCGAAAGCGGGCGGTTAAAAAAGCTCCATCATCGGGGATTGTCCACGAAATGCAGTGGCAGACTTTGCTGTTGATCAGATACGGTGGGTAGTTGCTCGTGGCGCTGCCATTCCCCACCTAGTAGAAGCTCCAAGGGCTGAAATTTCGATTTGTAATTCATTTTATGACAGTCCTGTATCCAGTAACCCAAATACAGGTAATCCAGTTGTCGCTGCCGCGCCTGCTCAATTTCCACAAGGACCGCGTAGGTGCCCAAGCTGCGCTGATGTTCGTCAGGGTCATAAAATGTGTAAATGGCAGACAGACCGTCGAGCATTTCATCACACACCAGCACCGCAATCAGTTGCTCGTCTTTGCGTAGCTTAAAGTATCGAGTACACCCCAGGCCGTTGTTGAGAAACGATTGATACTGGTCACGATCCGGCGGATACATATCACCATCCGCGTGGCGCCCCTTGATGTAGCGGCTGTAGAGGTCGTAGGACTCATCATCGAATATGGCGTTGCATGTCTCAAGGGTCAGATCCCGATTACGCTGCCACACGCGACGCTGGCTGCGGCTCATGGTGAAATCCCGCACTGGCACCCGAGCGGCAATGCAGGCGCTACAGCGGGCGCAGTGGGGCCGGTAAATGTGGTCACCGCTACGTCGAAATCCCAGCAGAGATAGTTGAGTGTACAGCGCCTCGTTAACGCGTTGCCGGGGATCAATGAAGAGTGTCGTCGCCTCCTGACCTTGCAAATAGCTGCAATCATGGGGGAAGGTGGTGAACACCTTTATGTCTCTTAGTGACGCACTCACAACGACCACCTGCTGATCAATTCTGGCGTGCTTTCGGGTAGTTGTTGCCACAATGAAGCGTCGATTGGGCATGGTAATACCGTCGCGCTCTGGGGAATTGTTGTGTGTCCTGCAGTCATGGGTACTGTTATAGCCCGAGCGAGATAATTTTCAAAGACCTCGCGAGAGACATTGCGAGCCCCCAGACTCATCAGATGGTCGTTTTCCACCTGGCAATCGATCAGATCGAAATGTCCTTGTTGGCCTAGCCAGGCGAGGGCGGCTAAGGCTATTTTTGAGCCATTGGGGGCGAGTGAAAACATGGACTCCCCGAAAAATACTCGCCCCATGGCGACGCCATAGAGTCCCCCGACCAATTGTTCCTGGTGATACACCTCAATGGAGTGGGCATAATGCATACGGTGCAGTTGCGTGTAGGCAGCCATCATGTCGGGGCTGATCCAAGTACCCGCTTCTTTGGCACGGGGAGCGGCGCAGGCGCAGATCACTGATTCAAATACCTTGTTTACCTGCAGGGTAAATGACTGCTTGGCCATGGCGCGACGCATGGACCGGCTTAAATGAAATGCCTCGGGAAACAATACAGCCCGTGGATTGGGTGTCCACCAAAGCACCGGATCGTTCTCGCTGTACCACGGGAAAATACCTTGGCGGTAAGCTGTTATGAGCCGCTCAGGGCTCAAATCGCCCCCCACTGCCAGCAGTCCATTGGGCTCTGTTAGCGCCATGCTGGTGGCAGGGAAGGGCTCCATGCGGTTGGCTTTAACTGATACCGTCGAGGTGCTTCTCGGCGTCTAGGGCTGCCATGCAGCCAAAGCCCGCCGATGTAATCGCCTGTCGATAGACATGATCAGCCACGTCGCCGGCTGCGAACACCCCCGGTACGCTAGTGGCGGTAGCCTCGCCCTCAACCCCCGATTTAATCGTAATGTAGCCACCTTCCATCGCTAGCTGGCCGTCAAAAATGCCGGTATTGGGTTTGTGCCCGATAGCGATGAATACCCCATCGAGGGTCAGGCTCTGGGTACTTTCACCGGCCGTATCTTTGATGCGGATGCCCGTGACACCCTTATCATCTCCGATGACCTCATCCAGCGTGCGGTGCCAATGAAGTACCACTTTGCCTTCGGCGGCCCGCGCAAATAGGCGGTCCTGTAGTACTTTTTCAGCACGCAGTGTGTCGCGTCGGTGTACCAGATGGACCGTGCGACAAAGATTAGAGAGATACAGCGCTTCCTCGACTGCCGTATTGCCGCCCCCGACAACCGCAACATCTTTATTGCGATAGAAGAAACCATCGCAGGTGGCGCAGGCACTTACGCCTTTGCCCATAAACGCGGTTTCGCTATCGAGCCCAAGGTATTGGGCTGAAGCACCTGTGGCGATGATCAGTGCATCACAGCTGTAATCTTGATTTCCCCCAAGTCGAAATGGACGAACACTGAGATCAACCTGTTCGATGTGGTCGAATACAATACTGGCGTCGAAGCGCTCGACATGGGCTTGCATCTCTTGCATGAGCTGTGGCCCCTGCAAGTCTGGGGCGCCACCAGGCCAGTTTTCCACTTCGGTAGTGGTGGTAAGCTGACCGCCCTGTTGCATGCCGGTGATAACCACCGGATTGAGATTAGCGCGGGCGGCGTAAACGGCGGCGGTGTAGCCCGCAGGTCCCGAGCCCAAAATGATTAAGCGGTGATGGTTAGGTTGAGTCATAACCTATCTCTTGTATAAAAGCGGTGCGCTAGGGTAAACCACGGCGCCTATCCCGGCAAAGCGAAGAAAGATTCTTGGAATGTATTGCAAGCCACTGAATAATTTGAAGAAACAAGGATTTATCCACTGGCCTGTGGTAGAGTTTTGTCACTATTAATGGGGGGTTTACAGTTTGGCGAGCACGCGCAAGACCGCAACCACTGCAGAATTGAGTCATCCTCGCCGGCGTTTGCGTGACGGCTTGTTTATTGCTGTTAGCGCTGGCTGCCTGCTGCTATTACTGGCATTAGTGAGTTACCACCCCGACGACCCGGGTTGGTCAGCTAGCGGTACCGGTGACACTGTGCGCAACATGGCGGGTATTACCGGTGCGTTCGTCGCAGATGTGACCTTCTCGTTGCTGGGGGTTGCCGCCTATCTGGTGCCTATACTACTGGCGTGGCGAGCCCTGAGTATTCTCACAGAGGCCGACGATCACCAGCCCGTGCACTGGCTGCTATTTGGGCTGCGCGCCCTTGGCTTACTGCTGGCGGTCGTAGCCTTCACATCGATTGCCGCCCTCAACGACAGTGGCAGTGCAGTCCTACCTCAGGGTGCCGGCGGCATATTAGGCACCGCGGTCGGGGTTGGATTCGACGCGGCATTCAGCCCAGTTGGCAGTCGCCTGACCCTGGTTGCATTGTTCTTGGTCGGGATGACCTTATTTGCCGATATCAGCTGGCTAAGACTGATCGATTGGACGGGCGCTCGGGTATTGCTCATATTGCGTAGCACCCGACATCGGTTTTTAACGCTTCGCGATGGTTGGCTTGAGCGCCGAGCCCGGGCGCAGCAAGTAGAAGCACGCAAAACAAAAATCGCCGAATACGTGGAAACCACAAAAAAGCGACCGCCACCGAAAATCAAAGCGCCGGAACCTAAAGTCGAGACGGGGCATCGAATCCAGGCGGAAAAGCAGCAGCCCTTATTTGATCAGCCTCTGAGCGGTGCATTGCCACCGCTAGAACTCCTTGATGCCCCTACGGATACCGGTCCGCGCGGTTATTCACGGGAAGAGCTTGAGTCGTTGTCACGATTGCTGGAGTTAAAACTAGCCGACTTCAATGTGACTGCAGAGGTGACTGCGGTGTATCCAGGGCCCGTGGTGACGCGCTTTGAAATTCAACCGGCGCCCGGCGTTAAAGTGTCGCGTATCTCGAATCTGGCGAAAGACTTGGCGCGATCTCTGGCGGTCATTTCTGTTCGCGTGGTCGAGGTCATTCCCGGCAAGAGCGTGGTTGGCATCGAAATTCCTAACGCAGACCGACAAACGGTGAATTTTAAGGAAGTCCTGGCGTCGAAGACCTTTGAAGACTCCAAGTCACCACTGACCCTGGCCTTGGGTCACGATATTGCCGGAAAGCCTGTGGTGGCCGATTTAGCGAAGATGCCCCATTTGTTGGTGGCGGGTACTACCGGTTCGGGTAAATCGGTCGGTGTGAACTGCATGTTAGTCAGCTTGCTCTACAAAGCAGGCCCCGATGAGGTACGACTGATTCTGGTTGACCCAAAAATGTTGGAACTGTCGGTTTATGAGGGTATTCCCCATTTGCTGACACCGGTCATCACCGACATGAAAGATGCCGCTAATGGTCTGCGTTGGTGCGTCGCCGAGATGGAACGGCGCTACAAGCTGATGTCATTGATGGGTGTGCGTAATTTGGCGGGCTTCAACCGGAAGGTGGCTGACGCCATTCGTGCGGGCGAGCCCATCCCTGACCCGACATGGAAACCTGACCCGCTGTTGATGACACCCGAGGAGGAGCAGGTTCAACCCCACCTTGAAGAGCTGCCCAGCATCGTGGTGGTTATTGACGAATTTGCTGACATGATGATGATCGTGGGCAAAAAGGTCGAGGAATTGATTGCGCGTATTGCTCAAAAAGCACGCGCTGCGGGCATCCATCTGATATTGGCTACGCAACGACCCTCGGTCGATGTTATTACGGGGCTTATCAAGGCCAATATTCCGACACGAATTGCGTTTTCAGTCAGTTCGAAAATCGATTCCCGCACCATCCTCGATCACGGTGGTGCAGAGCAATTGTTGGGTTACGGCGATATGCTATACCAGCCCTCGGGGAGTAATGTCCCCGTTCGTGTGCACGGTGCCTTCTGTTCCGATGACGAAGTGCATCGAGTGGTGAACGACTGGAAGCGTCGAGCAGAACCCCAATACCTTGAGGATCTGCTCGACGAGGGTGGGCAAACCCCTGTCACGGCCGGCGAGTTACAGTCGGCGTCCTCCGATAGTGATGACCCCGAAAGCGATCCACTCTACGATGAAGCTGTATACCACGTTTGCAAGAGTCGACGGGCGTCCATCTCCAGTGTTCAGCGGAAGTTACGTATTGGCTACAACCGCGCAGCGCGCCTTATCGAAACCATGGAGATGGCAGGGGTGGTGTCCACCATGGGTACGAACGGCCAACGGGATGTGTTGGCACCCCCTCCGGCGGAAGATTAAACCGGTGATGGAGCTAACCATGAGGTCAGTTTGGGGTTACGCAATGATCATTGGCTGGCTGGCGCTGTCCAGCCACACGGGACAGGCCGAGGATGCGCGTAATCCGGCCGACAGGGTACACGATCACGCTTCTGTACCTGTCAGTTTGCTGCCCACCGAGGGCTTGTCGGGAAGCTTTGAGCAGCGAATTGAAGATACTGAGGGGAACTTACTCAGCGAAAGTCGTGGACAGTTTGCGCTACGTAAGCCCCATTTTTTCCGATGGTCAATACAAGAGCCCGGACAGCAACTGTTAGTCGCTGATGGCCGTTGGCTGTGGCAATACGACCTCGACTTGGAAACAGTAAGTCGTCAACCGATGGAACTTGATGGCAATGCACCACTGCGTCTACTTACCCAATCCCTGGCAAATTTGGAGGGAGACTACAGTCTGCAATGGAATGAGAACGTCTTGACGTTAACGCCGCTCAATCCCAATCCGGCCTTTCAAGCCATGGGCGTGCATTATGATAATGGCGTACCTCAGCGACTGACCATCGACGACAGCCTTGGGCAGACTGTCGATATTCTCTTTGTTGTCGATGCTAATGGCGTACCACCCTTGTCCACATTTGAGTTCGTCCCCCCAGCAGCCATCGACGTTTATACCCAGGAACCTTAACCCTTGGTGAACACCCCTCAGCAAGGTCTGTTCCATGGCACTGCCGCAGACCTTTCGGCCATGCCGCTGGCCGCTGCTATGCGGCCACGGTCCTTACAGGAATTTGTGGGCCAGGCCCATCTACTAGCGCCAGACCGACCCTTGGCCCGCGCGATCGGTAGTGGCCAACTGCATTCGTTCATTCTGTGGGGTCCACCGGGTGTTGGTAAGACCACACTCGCACGCATTGCTGCTGAGCAAGCTGATGCGCGATTTTTGCAGTTGTCGGCGGTGATGGCCGGTGTACGCGATATTCGCGATGCCATGGCCCAGGCGGAATCGGAGCGAACCCGGGGACGTGCCACTGTGTTGTTCGTCGATGAGGTTCATCGTTTCAACAAAGCTCAACAGGATGCATTCTTGCCCTACGTGGAAGAGGGCATAATTACTTTTATCGGGGCAACGACAGAAAACCCCTCCTTCGAACTGAACTCGGCGTTGCTGTCTAGAGCTAGGGTTTATCGTTTGCGAGCCCTGGAGCAAGACGACTTAGAAACCCTGATGCGTCGCGCTCTGTCGGCAAGGCTCCCCGATGTGGCGGTGGATGAGCTGTGTCTTCAACAGTTAGCCAGTAGTGCTGATGGCGATGGCCGACGCGCGTTGGCACAGCTGGAGCTGGCAGCTGATTTGACCCATCCCAGCGCCGATGGCACCCGTCGTATCGACCAATCGGTTCTCGATGAGATCAGCACGGCCAGCTTACGGCGACTCGATAAGGGCGGCGATGTGTTCTATGACCAAATAAGTGCACTGCATAAATCAGTACGCGGCAGCGATCCCGACGCTAGTTTGTACTGGTTTTCCAGAATGCTTGATGGTGGTTGCGACCCCCTGTATATCGCGCGTCGGGTGGTGCGAATGGCCAGCGAGGATATTGGTAATGCGGATCCCCGGGCATTGGCCTTGGCGTTAGATGCGTGGCAGGTGCAAGAGCGACTGGGTAGTCCAGAGGGTGAGCTGGCAATCGCCCAGGCGATTACGTATTTAGCCTGTGCAGCAAAAAGTAATGCGGTTTACTTGGCCTACAAGTCGGCGAGAGCAGTAGTGGAGAACGGCGCAAGTCATCCTGTTCCCTCCCATTTATGTAATGCACCTACTGCGCTCATGAAAGCCGAGGGATTTGGCGAGGGATATCGATACGCCCATGATGAGCCCGATGCTTATGCGGCAGGGGTCCACTATTTTCCCGATGCAATGGCGCCCCATCAGTTTTATAAGCCTCTACCCAGAGGGCTAGAGATTAAAATCCAAGAAAAGTTACAACAACTGCGCAGACGGGATGCTGCCGCTAGGTTAAAAGGAGACGTTTAGTGCTGTCTTGGTTGTATGTTGCCGTCGGTGGTGCGGCCGGCGCTGTTGCCCGCTATGGCATGGCGCTGTTGGTACGCAGCTATACCGATACCCAGTGGCCTCTAGCAACCCTCGCCGTCAATGTCCTCGGTGCCATCGGAATTGGCATCTTAGCCGTGTTACTCGAGCGGCAGATGGTGCATACCGAGATGCGTGCACTGGCTATGGTGGGTTTTTTTGGCGCGTTTACAACACTTTCAACGGTGTCTCTCGAGCTTTTGCAGATGTTCGAGCGGGGTCAACTTGTTCTCGGTTTGTTATATGGCTTGGCCAGTCTCCTGATTTGTGTCTTGGGTGCGGCCAGCGGCGTAGTGCTGACGCGTATGCTGCTCTGATCGGGTATGATGCGCGGCTGTTGTAAACCCTCAATTATGGCTCGCTGGAGGCTGTCATGCTCGATTTAAAAGTTGTTCGCTCGGATCCTGAAGGTATCGCCAGCGCGCTAGCTCGCAAGGGCCACACCTTTCCGATCGATCAATTTGCCGAGCTCGATAGCCGACGTAAAGCAGCCGACATTAAATCTCAGCAGTTGCT
>CBFHMA010000083.1:0-1264 GCA_965656775.1 Luminiphilus sp. | reverse complement strand
CACACCTTTCTGATCGATCAATTTGCCGAGCTCGATAGCCGACGTAAAGCAGCCGACATTAAATCTCAGCAGTTGCTTGCCGAGCGCAAGGCGGCATCGAAAAAGATTGGTGAGCTGATAGGGCAGGGTATGGCGGTAGATGACGCCAAAGCCGAGGTGAATACGCTGCTAGAGCGAATAGCCTCGGAGATTGACGGTGCAACCGCCGATGCCAAGGCCGCACAAGCAGCGATCGAAGAACTGTTACAGGGCACACCAAATGTGCCCGACCCTGTGGTACCGGCGGGTGCCTCTGAGGATGACAACGTCGAAGTCGATCGTTGGGGCACGCCACCCGAATTCGCGTTTACGCCCCTCGATCACGTGGATATCGCCGAGGGTTTGGGACAGCTCGACGGTGATGCGGCTACCCGTATTACCGGCTCGCGCTTTGCCGTGTTAACGGGTGGGATTGCTCGACTCCAGAGGGCGCTCACCCAGTTCATGCTCGATACCCACACTGAGCGTCACGGCTACACCGAGATTTATGTACCCTACATGGTCAATAGCCAGTCCTTGTATGGAACGGGTCAGCTGCCAAAGTTTGCTGAGGATTTGTTCAAAGTCCAGGGGGATGATGGCTATTACCTCATTCCAACGGCTGAAGTACCTGTCACTAATATGGCCCGTGATCGCATTTTCGATGCGCAGGAATTAGGGGCGGACGGCATTCGTATGGTGGCCCATACCCCTTGTTTTCGATCGGAGGCTGGCAGCTATGGTCGTGACACCCGCGGCCTGATTCGCCAACATCAATTTGAAAAGGTTGAATTGGTGCAGTTGGTGCGTCCCGAGCAGTCTGCTCAAGCACTAGAAGCGCTAACGGGCCATGCTGAGTTTATTCTGCAAGCACTGGAGCTTCCCTACCGGAAGGTCATGCTCTGCGGTGGCGATCTTGGTTTCTCGTCGGCGCTCACCTATGACTTGGAAGTCTGGTTACCCGGTCAGAGTGCCTATCGAGAGATCTCAAGTTGCTCAAACTGTAAAGACTACCAAGCACGACGACTGCAGGCGCGATGGCGCAATCCGGAAACGGGCAAGCCAGCCTTACTACACACCCTCAACGGCTCTGGTGTGGCCGTCGGTCGAGCCTTGTTAGCAGTGTTAGAAAATTATCAACAAGCAGACGGTTCCGTGGTGATTCCTAAGGTTCTGCAGCCCTATATGGCGGGCCAAGTTCGTATCGGCTGACTGCTGTCATGGACTATTTACCGATTTGCCTCAA
>CBFHMA010000082.1:0-9147 GCA_965656775.1 Luminiphilus sp. | reverse complement strand
CGATGCGGGCGCCGATGTAACCACGCTCGAGAACACACCCAGCACAGTGACGAGCGGTGCCCCAGAACCACTGGTAAGTGCCGATGACGCCTTGCCCCAAAGTGCCCAGTCGACCACGGCCGTTGCCAATAACCCAGCCGAAGACCGAACTCAGACGACCACCGCCGGAGGCACCGCTAGTAGTGGTATGAACAGTGTGGAGCTCGCAGCCATTCAACGGCGTCTGAGCGAGCTCTCGGACCAAGTCGGCGATTTACGTCAGTTGGTCACAGTGAAAGATCGTCAGATCGCTGCGTTACAAGCCGAGCTTGCCGCCCGCGATATTGCAACCGCCGCTGCCATGGTGCCCGCACAACAGGACCAACCTTCAACAGCGGTTCGCCCCGCTACTACCGGTTTACCCTGGTGGGTGTATGCCCTGGGTGGTGTTGTGGTGTTGGCCTTTGCCGGGGTCTATATTGCCCGTCGTGCCGACCGTCGCTATCTAGCTACCGCCGGTGACAGTCATTCCCTTGGTCGCACATCGCGGGCATTGGCGCGTGCTGATGCCGCCCGACGCGAGATGCGCGCCGACCCCCAACTAATAGGGCAGTCCCTCGACGAACCCGCCGTGGAAGTGGGCTCCATATCAGACGCCATTGCTGAAGCCGATATCTACATTGCGTACGGTCGGTACCAACAAGCCATAGAGTTACTGACCAGTGCGGCCCAAACTGAGCCCGATAATCCCATCGTGTACTTGAAGTTGGTGAATACCTATCTCAAAACCGATCGTTGGCATGATGCTCAGGCACTGCTGACAACCCTTGAGGGTTGTGGCGATCCTGTTGTACTTGACCAAGCGGTGGCTCTTATCGAGGCGCACACACCAGCGGTTGATGATGATCTGGGTTTATTGGCCTCTGAGCCAGATACTGCTCCTGTTGCCCGCAGCAGCCATGAAAGCACCACGGCTGCCAGCCCGCCCTCAAGGGAGCCGCTGACCACAGCCCGTGAGGCCCTCGACCCTATTGAATTCGAGCCCGTGACACCTGTGCAGGCCCCCGTAGCCAGCAACGATAGCGTCACGAAGACGGTTGCCGCAGTCGATACCTTCGATTCAGAGCCCGACCCAGAGCCCAGCACACCAAGCGTCTCTGCCCTTGATGATTTCGATTTAGAGCTAGAGCTCGACACACCCTTTGACCGTGTTGACGATACCGATGTGGCCTCTACGGCGAGCCGCGAGGCACAGGCAACGAGCGATAGTGGGATGGCTTCTGAATGGGAAGGTCTGTCCGATTCCGTAGGGGCGACCGATGACCGTTTACCACCCGAATTGGCCGCAGTGTTAGGCACCGATGTGCCACCGCCCTTCGAAGAGAGTAGCTACGATGAGGACAACACGCTCATCTATGCCAAAGACGCCGATCCGGTAGACACCAAGCTCGATCTTGCCCGTGCTTACTTCGATATGGGTGATGAAGATGGTGCTCGCCCCATTCTTGAAGAGATCATCGCCGAGGGTGATTTGCAGCAGCAAGCAGAGGCCCGCGAGTTACTACTGCGGCTAGACTAGCACCGTGACCCAGTGGCAGGCAGCGCCATGGGCGGCGGGACAACGGGTTGCCCTGCGTGTTGAATACGATGGTGCTGCCTTTCATGGTTGGCAGTCTCAGCCCCACCTTGACTGCCATACGGTGCAGGAGACCCTAGAATCTGCGCTAGCGGGCATTGCCGGTGGCGAACCCATTCGCGTGCATTGCGCCGGGCGTACCGATACCGGGGTGCACGGCTATGGTCAAATCGTTCATTTCGATGACCCCGTGGGTCGCGCTCCCAAAGCGTGGATTATGGGCACCAACAGTGCCTTGCCCGATACCGTCCGTGTGCATTGGGCCCACCCGGTACCTGCAACATTCCATGCGCGCCACAGCGCCTATGCCCGTCGTTACCGCTACATCATTGCTAATACGCCGGTTCGCCCGGCACACCTATTCAATCGAGTGAGTTGGTATCGGCGACCCCTAAATGCCGACACCATGAACGGCGCGGCACAGGTATTGGTGGGCGAACACGATTTCTCTGCCTTTCGAGCGGCCCAGTGTCAATCGTCTTCTCCTTGGCGGGCGCTAACCGAGATTGCCGTCTGGCGCTGGGGTGATTTTGTCATGATCGACATTGAGGCCAACGCATTCTTGCACCACATGGTGCGCAACATTGCGGGTAGTCTATTGATGGTCGGTGCGGGTCTTAGACCTGCCCACTGGATCACTGAACTGTTGGCGGGCAAAGACCGCACGGTGGCTGCGGATACCGCATCGGGCAGTGGGCTGTATTTGGTGGCGGTACGCTATCCGGTCGACTTTGATCTTCCCCCAAGCCCCGATGGCCCAAGTTGGCTCACCGGATTCGTTTAAACCGGCCCAGGTTTGCTACACTGCGCGGCTGGATTCGATCACGGCGCGACCGATGCAAGTCAAGATTTGTGGAATCACTCGTCCCCAAGACGGTGTTGCGGCGATTGCAGCCGGTGCCGACGCTTTGGGCCTAGTGCTGTGGCCTGGGAGCAAGCGTGCGGTGAGCTTGCAGCAGGCCAGGGCGGTTTGCAGTGAGCTGCCGCCTTTCTCGACGGTCGTGGCGCTCATGGTGAACCCCACCCATGCCGAGGTCGATGCGGCGTTAGGGACCTTGCCCATTAACCTGTTGCAATTTCATGGGGATGAAACGGGCGATTTTTGTGAACGCTGGCCGGTTCCGTATATCAAAGCATTGCGTGCCCAGGCACCCAATGCGTTGCTTAAAGGTGCCGCAGCGTACCCGAAAGCCCGTGGCTTCTTGGTCGATAGTGTTCACAATGGTCAATTTGGGGGCACGGGTAAGGCCTTCGATTGGTCGCTGCTACCTCGGCAATTTCCCCACGCTCTGGTGCTGGCGGGGGGGTTAGATCCCGATAATGTGGCCAACGCGGTTCGGTCTGTGCGACCCGCCGCCGTTGATGTAAGTAGTGGGGTCGAGAGTGCGCCAGGTATTAAAGATGACGATAAAATGCGGCGGTTTGTGACCGCTGCAAAATCCGCTTCAAAGGAGCTAACACCATGACTGCCGATATCAACCCCGAACTGTACGCGTCGGTGCCCGATCAATATGGTCGTTTCGGCCAGTATGGGGGCAAGTTTGTGGCCGAAACCCTCATGTCTGCCCTGGCAGATCTTGAAAAGCTATACCGTGAAATGGCCAATGACCCCGATTTTCAGCGGGAGTTCGATACCGATTTAGCCCACTATGTGGGGCGACCCTCGCCTTTATATGAGGCTAGCCGTATCTCTGACGCCATCGGTGGCGCGCGCATTTTCTTAAAGCGCGAAGACCTAAACCACACCGGTGCCCATAAGGTGAACAACACCATCGGTCAGGCCTTATTGGCAAAACACATGGGTAAAAAGCGCGTTATTGCGGAAACAGGTGCCGGCCAGCACGGTGTCGCTAGTGCCACGGTCGCGGCGCGTTTGGGCCTTGAGTGCCATGTATTTATGGGTGCGGAAGACGTTAAACGCCAGGCCCTTAATGTTTATCGGATGAAACTGCTCGGTGCCACGGTCATTCCGGTGACCTCCGGTTCTCGTACATTAAAAGACGCCATGAACGAGGCCCTGCGCGACTGGGTCACCTATGTCGATAACACCTTCTACATTATTGGTACCGTGGCCGGACCGCACCCTTACCCCATGTTGGTGCGTGATTTCCAAAGTGTCATTGGGCGCGAAGCACGTCAGCAGTCCCTGGCAATGACCGGACGTCTACCCGACGCCTTGGTGGCCTGTGTCGGTGGTGGTTCCAATGCCATCGGTTTATTCCACCCATTCCTGGCCGACGATTCAGTCGCCATGTATGGGGTTGAAGCAGGGGGGCATGGGGTTGAAACCGGAGAGCACGCGGCACCGCTATCGGCGGGTACACCCGGTATTTTGCATGGTAATCGCACCTATCTCATGCAAGACGACAACGGTCAAATCTTGCACACGCACTCGGTGTCGGCGGGTCTCGATTACCCAGGGGTTGGCCCAGAGCACTCTTGGTTGAAAGATATCGGTCGTGTGAATTATGTGGCGGCCAATGATGACGAGGCACTCACGGCATTTCACCGTTGGACGCGTATGGAGGGTATTATGCCCGCCCTAGAAACCGCCCATGCGCTGGCTTATGCCGAAAAGTTGGCGGCCACTATGAGCCCGGAGCAGCACATCATCGTAAATTTGTCGGGGCGCGGCGATAAAGACATCCTAACGGTTGCCGCCATCGACGGTATTGAACTCTGATTAATAGACCACAAAGGTAGCACTGTGACTCGACTGCGAGACTGTTTTCAATCCCTTGAAGCCGCCGGCCGCAAGGCTGTGATTCCCTATGTGGTCGCCGGCGACCCCCAGCGCGACACCACCGTCACCCTGATGCATCAGTTGGTACAGGCCGGTGCCGACGTCCTGGAAATTGGAGTGCCGTTTTCAGATCCCATGTCTGAAGGACCCGTTATTCAGTTGGGTCACGAGCGAGCCCTAGCCAACGGTGTTAGCCTGCGCGATGTTTTGGACATGGTGTCGTCGTTTCGCGAGCAAAACCAGCAGACGCCGGTTGTGGTCATGGGCTATGCGAATCCGGTAGAGCGCATGGGCTACGCTGCATTCGCCGATGCCTGTGCCGCAGCGGGTGTCGATGGCTTAATCACGGTCGATTTGCCACCCGAAGAAGTGGCCACTCTCAATACGGAACTTAAGCGCGTAAAACTCGACAATATTTTCCTGATTTCGCCCACAACCCCAGACGCACGCATTGGCACCATAACCGCCGAAGCGAGTGGCTTTATTTACTACGTGGCGGTGAAAGGGGTCACCGGGGCGGGCAATCTCGATGCCGATGATGTTGCGCAGTATCTAGCGCGTATTCGACGAACGACCTCATTACCCATTTGCGTTGGTTTCGGCATTAAAGACGCAGCGTCTGCCGCATCGGTGGCCCATTTCGCCGACGGTGTAGTCGTGGGTAGTGCACTTATCGACACAATTGCCAAGGCTATTGCTTCGGGGGTCGACGACACCCAGGCCATTGAGCAGGCTTTGGCACTGTTGCACGATATTCGCTTGGGTGTCGATGGCGTCGCTTCCGCAGCCTGAGGTCGGGCAGGTATACTTACGGCCCTAAAAGGGAGCTTGGCATGAGTTGGATTGATAAAATTCTGCCCTCGGGCGTACGCAAAGATGACACTGCCAAGCGCGCTAATGTGCCCGAGGGCCTGTGGCGTAAGTGCGTTAAATGCGATTCGGTACTGTACCGGCCCGATCTAGAGCGCAATCTCGACGTTTGCCCCAAGTGTGGGCACCACATGCGTATTGGTGCTCGCCGACGACTCGATATTTTCCTCGATGAAGCCGGCCGCACCGAACTGTTTGTTAATCTCGAGCCGGTCGATCGGCTGAAATTTAAAGACAAGCGCAAGTACCGAGATCGCTTAACCCAAGCACAGAAGGCCACCGGTGAGCGCGATGCCCTTATCGCCATGCGCGGCACGTTAAAAGGTGCCGAGCTTGTGGCGCTGGCTTTTGAATTCGATTTCCACGGGGGGTCGATGGGCTACGCGGTCGGTGAAAAGTTTGCCCGTGCTGCAACCCTGGCCCTAGAGCAGAAGCTGCCACTGGTCTGTTTTGCTGCCTCCGGCGGCGCACGCATGCAAGAGGCGCTTATCTCGCTAATGCAAATGGCCAAGACATCGGCGGTTATCGAGCGCATGAAGTTAGCGGGTGTGCCCTATATATCGGTCATGACCGACCCCATTTATGGTGGAGTCTCGGCATCGTTAGCGTTGCTAGGGGACGTCAATGTTGCTGAACCCGACGCCCGTGCGGGGTTTGCGGGCCCCAACATTATTGAACAGACGATTCGTCAGAAATTGCCAAAGGGCTTTCAGCGCAGTGAGTTCTTGTTAGAGCATGGCGCCATTGACATGATTGTGCCCCGCGATGAGATGCGAGACACCCTGGGGCGTATTCTGAGTAAATTTGCGGGCACTGTGGTCGAAGACGAAGCTGATCAAACTGCGGTCGCGACACCTGCAGAGCCGGCACCGGTAGCGCCAGCGGTCTCCAGCGCGTCTGCTACCGAGGACGACTCGGATCAGTCGGCTGCAGACGCCACCGACTCTTGATCGAAAAGGACTGAACCTTGCTGTGGCGCCAATTAGCTAAGGCTCCAGAAGCATGGGCAATACCCGTAGCACTTGGCGCGCGCTATGAGTGGCGATCATCATGAACGGTCCTGTTGATCGCAGTTCCCTAGACAGTTGGCTCAGCTACCTAGAGACCTTGCACCCCCGCAGCATCGATTTGGGCCTGGAGCGTGTTGCTGCGGTGGCTACGACGCTTGGACTCGATAACCACCCGCGCACCATTACCGTGGCGGGTACCAACGGCAAGGGAAGTTGTGTCGCCGCCACCGATGCCCTGTTGCGGGTGCAGGGTTTACGCACGGGTGTGTACACATCGCCCCACTTAATTCGGTATAACGAACGCATTGTCATCGACGGCAGGCCGGTCAGCGATGCCGATATTATTGACGCCTTTGAAGCCATTGATAGCGCTCGTGGGGGTATCACCCTCAGCTACTTTGAATCGGCGACAGTGGCAGCTCTTTGGTTATTTAAACGCGCCGGGGTTGACTGGCAGATTTTAGAAGTAGGGCTCGGAGGACGACTCGACGCGGTGAATATCATCGACGCCGATGCTTGTGTCATTACCAGCATTGGACTCGATCACGTTGACTATTTGGGTGATACCCGTGAGCTGATAGCCCCCGAGAAAGCAGGGGTAGCCCGTCCCCATCGACCGGCCGTTGTGGCTGAGCGCGACCTGCCCGACACCCTTATTCCTGCCCTAGAGAGCCTCGTAGCTGACACCCGCGTTATAGACCGAGATTGGTTCATGGCCGATGGCCGGCTACGGTTGCCATCGGGCGAGATGTATCAAATACCCCCGGTGGCCGGTTTGCGTGCCGATAACGTGGCCGCTGCCGTAGTGGTTTTGGCAGCCCTGCAGTGCGCACCCGCTCAATCGTTATTGGAACAGGGCCTTGCAACCCTGACATTGGCTGGGCGTCAGCAGCGGGAGCAACTGTTAGAGCGGGAGTGGTGGTTTGATGTGGCCCACAATACCGAGTCGGCGCAGGCCTTGGCTCAGGCACTGGCCGAGGCACCGACGTCACAACCCCACGGCCGCTATGCTCGACATGCGATATTCGGTGCTATGGCCGATAAACCCCTGCGCGCTATGATTGACTCAATGGCTCCCTATATTGATTACTGGCACTTGCAAAGTATTGCGTTACCCCGCGCGGCAGATCCCAGTGCGTTAATGGCCTTGGTACGACAAAGCGACCCGGAAAGTGTCTGCCATGTCTATCCCGATGCGGGCAGTGCCAGAGAGGGTGTATTGGCCGCCACCGAAGCGGGGGATCGCATTGTGGTGTTTGGCTCCTTTGTCACGGTGGGTGATCACCTCAAGTGGTTACAGCGGGAACGTCAGCAACAAGACCCGGGAGGCGTGGCGTAATGGCCTCGATTATCCGCCAGCGGATCGTAGGCACCTTGGTGTTAGGGGCATTGGGCCTGGTGTTTTGGCCCATCATCTTTGTTGAACCCGACGTCGAGGACACCATTACCCTTGATCCTATGCCGCCGCGCCCCATTATTGATGAGTCACCCATTGCGGCGCCGCGAAGTCATCGGGATCGCATTGAAACCACCGTGGCGCCGCCGCAAATTGATCAAGACGCCCAGCGCACTGCCGATACCGATACCCTTATCGACAATGCCGAGTCGTTGTTGGCTGGTGTTGACAGCACCTTGCCCGATCAACGGTCTCTTGACACCCTGTCACGGCGTGATGAGGCACCGGTTATCGATCCCCTCGACGCCGCCGGTCACGCCAAAGCGTGGGTGTTACAAGTAGCTACAATGAGCAGCCAAAAGCGCGCATCAAACCTGGTGAGTGCTCTGCGTAAAAAGGGTTACACCGCCTTCTCGAGACCTCTCGAGCGCAATGGCCAAACCCTCTGGCGGGTTCAAATAGGGCCGAATTTAGAGCGCGCCGCCTTGGCTACATTGAAACCAAAAATTGATGACGCCTTGGGTGTAAACTCAGTGCTCATCCGCTATGCCCAGTAGGCTGCTATGAACGAACTTCAACAGAGTGCCGATGCCGCGATGACCGGACTTAATGGCTTCGACTGGATTGTACTGGCCATTGTCGTCATCTCTATGTTGGTGGGCATGGCCCGTGGTCTGGGGCGCGAAATTTTGTCGTTAGCCGGTTGGGTAGCCGCGTTTGTCGGCGCCAATCTGCTGGCCAAGCCCCTGGCTGATTCCCTCACCGCCATGAGCGATAACGTGACCCTACGCTACCTGGTGGGTTGGACCTTGGTCTTCGTCGCTATACTGGCCATCTTCAGTGTGCTGGGTGGTTTGGTGGGCAAGCAGTTGCGACAGCCCGGTTTCAACGTCGGCAATCGCGCTCTGGGTGGTGGCTTTGGCATTCTCCGAGGTCTAGTCATTGCCATGGTGGTGACACTCGGGTTGAAAGGTATGCTGCCCCGTTCTGAGCAGGGTTGGCTCGACGATGCAGAATTCATGCCTACCCTCGAGGCCATGGCTGATTGGTTCAGCGAAAATTTTGATGATTTACTCGATGCCCAACCGGTAGAAGCGGTGGGCGATAAGCTCGATTCAACGGATATGCTTTAAGCCGGAGTAACGTCTATGTGTGGTCTCGTTGGCATCGTCGGTAAAACCGACATCGCCGCCGATATTTACGATGCCTTAACCATGTTGCAGCACCGCGGTCAGGATGCAGCTGGCATCATGACGAGCCAACAGGGCAAATTTTTACAGCGTAAAGGCGAGGGGCTGGTACGCGATGTATTTCGCAGCCACCATATGTCGCAGCTTCTCGGTAACTTTGGTATTGGTCACGTGCGCTACCCCACCCAAGGTAGCTCTGGGACGGCGCTGGCTCAGCCGTTTTATGTGAACTCACCCTACGGTATTGCCCTTGCCCACAACGGCAATCTGACCAACGCGTCGAAGCTCAGTGAAGAACTGTTCCAAAGCGACTTGCGCCACCT
>CBFHMA010000081.1:0-9159 GCA_965656775.1 Luminiphilus sp. | reverse complement strand
CTCGGTGCGAACTTTGGCCCGAATATTGTTCACCCATGCCATCACTTGGCGGTCGAAGACGTCGTTGTTTCCCATCGAATAATAGACATGCCCCTTACCTTCCATAAGACCGGGGAGAATGTCGTCAATATCATCAATGGGGAAGGCATCATCCATACCGAACTCGGTCACGGCGCCCTCGGGCCCAGCTCTATAGCCATTCCACAGCTCGAGCTCGGGATTTCGGTCGCGACAAAATAGAATGATCTGACCCTGACGACGACCGGGTACTAGGACCAACACGGCGTCGGGCTCATCGAAGCCCGTGAGGTACATAAAGTCACTGTCCTGTCGAAACGGATATTCGGTATCGCGACTGCGAGTAACCTCTCGCGCCGCCGGAATCAGGGCGATGCTATTGCCATCCATCATGCCCATGAGGTGGCGTCGACGGCGTGCGTATTCAGCTTTACTTATTTTCACGGGTTTCGTCCTGTGTACTGTGGTGAGTGGTATTAATCCTGATAGTCAAAAGCATCTTGTATGACGTTCAACGCCGCCATACGACAATATTCCGACAACTCCTCAAGCTCACGAGCTGCCTCGTCGCTCTCCTGTTCATCGATGTCCAGCTGGGCAATAGCTGCAAAATCTTTGATTGCCTCGGCGGTAGTCGGCTGAATGGTGGCATTGCCACTGTCCTCCTGGGTAGCAACCGCTTGGGTAAAACCCGTTAGGAATCCCGAGGCCCAACGGGCCATAGACATCAGACGATGCTCAAAGGGCTCGTCATCATCGGGCATCATCGGTGTGAAAGCGAAATCAGAATCGAGCACCGCCGAGCGCGTAGCCACCATGATGCGGTGGGTAAAATCGGCAACTTCGCCATGTAAATCGACACCCAGACAGCGTTCCAATAATGCCAGGGCGTCATCGCGTTGCGCCTCTTGGTGCACAGGAGAACCAGCGGCCATAAGACCCGCAATGGCTCCATGAAGTTCCGATGGGTTCAGGGTGAGGCCCGCACCAAACAATACGTCGGCGGCCTCCTGCCAAAGGGGCATGTCTTCATAATCCCCAAGCTTATCGACTAGCACCCTATTTCCCTATGGCTGCACGTGGCAGCCTGTAATAACCGTTATTCGAAGTGTCAGGCATTGCTTTGAAATACAAAGGGTTTCCACACATTGACCATACCGGCCGCCGAACCTATAGTGACGTGAAACCTTCTGTCAGTGTACCCGTCGTGGCCGAGAAACTCATCCAAGCCCTTGAAGCCAAGGTGGCCGATCTTATCGCACTCAGCCACGAGTTGAATCGCGAAAATCGGCAGCTAAAATTACGCACTGCTGAATTGCAGCGTGAACGCAAAGAATTGCTGGAACGACAACGCAAGGCCAGTGAAGCGGTAGACAACACACTACAGCGATTACGCAATATTGAGGGCGGCTCGTGACTCGCACACCGACAGTGACAGTCGAAATACTCGACAAACCCTATCAGGTTGCGTGCCCTCCCGAACAGGAACAAGCGCTATTAGCGGCGGCACGACATCTCGATCAGCAAATGCGTGATATTCGAGCCACCGGTAAGGTGATCGGATTAGAGCGAGTTGCCATTATGACCGCTCTCAACCTCAGCTATGAGGTGCTCAATTTACGCGATGGCAAGCCGGCAAGTGCTGCCGACGAGCAGGAGAGTCGCATTAAAACCCTCAATAGCCAGCTCGATGAAGCTCTGTACCAGTTAAGACAACTGGAGATCAACTGACTATAGTCCGTTATACTCCGACTGCGCCTGGCGTATTCGCCAGACAGTCAGTCCTCGAGCCGATAATGCACCACCCGGGGACCATCTTACGTCGCTGTTGTGCATGTCCGGCATGACCGGAAAGCCTGAAGCGGCGTGGTGGTCACCACCTTGAGCCGCAGGGTTCAAGGGCGACACTGTCAGCGGTACGCTGGGTTTTTTAATCACTCATCGACGTCCGTGCTAGGAGCAAGACCCGCTCAATGCTGGGATCACAACAAGATCAAGCCACGGCCTTGCAAAAAAGTGCTTTGCGAACGCAACTTAAAGCCGCTCGACGGCTAGTCGATAGACAGCTGCAACGAGAAGCCGCGGACTTCGCTGCGCGGGCCATTATGCAATTACCCGAGTGGTCATCGGCGCGATGCTTAGCTTCTTATCTGCCACTCAATGGCGAGTTCGACCCAAGCCCAATCGATAAAGCTGCACGAGCACGGGATATGACAGTGGTATATCCGCGTATCGTGGGCCCCGGTATGCTTACATTTAGCCAGTGGAGCCCGGGTGAAACACTCGACACGGTGCAACATGGGTTGCAGCAGCCAAGTCAAACAGCAACTGCACAAAGGCTCTCCGATATCGATATTATTTTAGTGCCTTTGGTGGGCTGGGACGCCCAGGGTGGGCGCTTAGGCTACGGCGGCGGCTACTATGATCGGGTTTTAACCGCCATGAATGCTTTGACCGTTGGCTTAGGGTTTGAATGCCAACAGGTGACGGCCGTACCGAGAGAGAAGCACGACCAATTGTTGAAGGTTGTTGTCAGTGAAAAGCAGCAATACCGCTTTTCCTTGTCGAATACCGTTAACGCGTAAAAATTCCGGCTTGTTCAGGGGCCATCCTGGGGCCAGCTTCGCCACCCATCAGTGACGCCGAGGCAGCGCCGAGGGCAACTACCAGTGCCAAAATCCACAGCATGTCGGGTTTATTAGCTTTCATTGTGACGACAATTCCTGAGCGTTTCTTCAGCGACTACGGGAGCGATTTCGGGGCCAGAAAACACAAAATAGAGATACGACAAGTGCTTACAGCTCTGACTTACCACAGAAGATAACGCAAACAATTATATTTTCAAGAATTATTCACATTTTTTTAACTTGTGGTCGGCGCCCGCTCTCCAGCGAGGTATGCCTGATACGCGGCGTTATCGGTCTCATCCCAATAGCGGTAGCCGACCCGATCGAGTGCCGTCCTGAGAGCAGAGCGTCGACCGGTGGGCACTTGAAAGCCCACCAGTATGCGGCCATAGGCAGCACCATGATTTCGATAGTGAAACAACGAAATATTGAACTCGTTACCCAGGGCACTGAGGAAATTCATTAGGGCGCCAGGACGCTCGGGAAACTCCACGCGAAATACTCGCTCATCACCAATAACACCGGGCGCCGGGCCACCGACCATGTGACGAATGTGTAACTTAGCCATTTCATTGTCGGTTAAATCCAGTGTTGCATAACCTAGCCCCTGCAAACGCAACGACAATTGCTCGAGATCATTGCCTCCCGGCGTAACGCTGAGACCCACAAAGACCTTAGCGTGACAGTCGTCTGAGTAACGGTAATTGAATTCGGTAATGTTGCGTTTACCCAATGCACTGCAGAAAGCATGGAACGCGCCCGGTCGCTCGGGGATGGTCACGCTGACAATAGCCTCGCGGCGCTCGCCAATTTCGGTTCGCTCAGAAATGTACCGCAGGCGATCGAAGTTGGTATTAGCGCCGCTAACGGTAGCGGCCATGGTAGCGCCTATTATGCCCTCAGCTTGCGCATACTTTTTCATACCCGCCACGGCCAGGGCACCTGCGGGCTCGGCAATGGCACGTGTATCTTCGAAAATATCTTTCACCCCGGCGCAAATTTCGTCGGTGGTCACGGTAATGATGTCATCTACGCAGGCGCGAATCAGCCTGAAAGTTTCTTTACCCACTTGGGCCACAGCACAGCCATCAGCGAAGATGCCCACCTGCTTTAAGGTAACACGTCGACCGCGATCGAGGGCTGCCCGAGCACAGGCAGCGTCTTCCGGCTCAACACCAATGACCCGAGTATTGGGCCAAACGTACTTAAGATACGCGGCCATTCCAGCAATGAGCCCGCCGCCGCCGACACACACAAAAACGTAGTCGAGGGGTTTCTGGGCCTGGCGTGCAATTTCCATGGCGACGGTGCCCTGGCCAGCAATAACATCGGGGTCATCAAAGGGGTGCAGAAACGTCATGTGATCGCGCTCAACCAGAATCCGCGCCTGCGCCGCTGCTTCATCGAAGGTGTCGCCGTGTAGCACTACCTTGGCACCGCGACTGCGTACCGCGTCGACCTTGATGGTAGGGGTGGTTACAGGCATGACTATGGTGGCTTTAATACCCAGCTTTTGCGCACCCAAGGCAACGCCCTGGGCGTGATTGCCCGCGGACGCAGCCACCACCCCCCGCATCCTTGCCTCGGCATCGAGCCGAACCATTTTGTTGTAGGCCCCACGGCACTTGAATGAAAAGACCGGTTGTAAGTCTTCACGCTTTAACCAAGCCTCATTACCAATACGCGCTGATATCAGAGGTGCATGGTCGAGGGGTGTCTCCCGGGCCACATCGTAAACTCGAGCGTTCAAAATACGTTTGATATAGGACTCTGGCATGGGTTACCCGCCGGCTGATGTCAGCTCGCCATGATACGGACTGGCTCGACAGTGGCATAGGCCCAATGTTTTCCGTTTGCGGCGAAGGCGCGCATCAAGGAGAATACCGCCTCGGAAATCACGCCCCTCTGGAGTCTTAATGCCATCCCGACAACAACTCGCCAACGCCATTCGAGCGTTGAGCATGGACGCCGTGCAGGCAGCAAATAGTGGTCACCCGGGCGCGCCTATGGGGATGGCAGACATCGCTGAAGTGCTGTGGAACGACTATTTAAAGCACAATCCCAACAACCCTGACTGGCCTGACCGGGACCGATTTGTGCTTTCGAACGGTCACGGCTCCATGCTCATTTACAGTTTGTTGCACTTAACCGGTTACGCGCTGTCGGTTGATGACCTCAAAAGCTTTCGGCAACTCCATGCCAAAACCGCCGGGCATCCAGAATTTGGCTACGCCCCCGGGGTCGAAACCACCACGGGCCCACTGGGCCAGGGCTTAGCTAACGCCGTGGGCATGGCCCTTGCGGAGAAAGTATTGGCCGCCGAATTTAATCGGGATGGACACGCGGTGGTCGATCATCGAACGTGGGTCTTCCTGGGTGATGGCTGCCTGATGGAGGGCATTTCCCATGAAGTATGCTCGCTGGCAGGCACGCTTAAACTCGGAAAGTTAGTGGCCTTTTACGATGACAATGGCATCTCGATTGATGGCGAGGTGGAAGGCTGGTTTACCGACGACACACCCAAGCGTTTCGAAAGCTACGGTTGGCAGGTCATACCGGCGGTTGATGGTCACGACCCTGACGCTATTGCAGCGGCTATCGACGCGGCCATTGCCGACAGCGATCGGCCCAGTCTCATTTGCTGCAAAACCATTATTGGTAAAGGATCGCCTAACAAGCAGGGCACCGAATCCTGCCACGGTGCCCCCCTCGGTGCCGATGAAATCGCAGCGACGCGGGAAGCCCTAGGGTGGAACTATCCCGCCTTCGAGATACCCGAAGAAATTTACAGCGGCTGGAATGCCAGCGAGCTTGGTGCCACAGCAGAGGCCGATTGGCAGCAGGCGCTCAAACGCTATACCGATGCTTATCCGGCCGAAGCCGGTGATTTTGCGCGGCGTCTCAGCGGCGAGTTGCCCACCGATTTTGAGACCAGCATAGATAATTACATTGCCCTGTGCGCCGAGACCGCCGCAGACGTTGCCTCTCGCAAGGCATCTCAGCAGACGTTAAACGCACTGGGTCCGTTGCTCCCCGAGTTGTTGGGGGGCTCGGCTGATTTGGCAGGGTCAAACCTGACGCTGTGGCAGGGGTCCAAAGGGGTATCGGCTCAGGATAGCGCGGGTAACTACGTCTACTACGGCGTTCGAGAATTTGGCATGTCAGCCATTATGAACGGCATAGCATTGCATAGAGGATTCATCCCCTACGGCGCCACGTTCCTTATCTTCATGGAATATGCCCGCAACGCGGTACGCATGGCTGCACTCATGCGCCAGCGTGTCATTTTCGTCTACACCCATGACTCTATTGGCCTTGGTGAAGATGGACCAACCCATCAACCGGTCGAGCAGCTGACGTCGCTACGCACCACGCCCAACTTAGAAACCTGGCGGCCCTGTGACACTGTGGAATCGGCGGTGTGCTGGAAAATGGCTGTCATGCGCGCTGACGGTCCATCGGCGCTGGTATTCTCTCGCCAGACATTGCCACATCAATACCGAGCCGCGAGCGAGCTATCGGATATCGAGCGGGGTGGTTACACCTTAGTACAAGAAATCGGTGAGCTCGACGCCATCATCATCGCCACAGGCTCAGAAGTGGCGCTGGCGGTACAGGCGGCTCAGCATCTCTCGGAACAGGGCCGCGGCATTCGGGTCGTTTCGATGCCCTGTGCCGAGCGCTTCATGGCACAAGATGCACTCTACCGAGAGGCGGTGCTACCGAGCCATATTTTGGCACGGGTAGCGGTTGAAGCTGGCCATGCAGATTATTGGTACAAATTTGTAGGTCTCGATGGGCGTATCGTGGGCATGACGAGCTTCGGTGAGTCGGCCCCGGGCGACGTGTTAATGCAAGAGTACGGCTTCACGGTCGACAATTTGGTAGCGGCCGTCGAGGACGTTATCCTCGATTGAGCTATCGAATTGCCATCAACGGCTTTGGTCGCATTGGACGCACTGCGTTTCGCGCTTGGGCGCAGCGACCCGAAGCCCATTCTTCACTGACATTAGTCGCCATCAATGAGCTGGCCGACAGTGAAACCGTCGCGCATCTGGCCCGCTACGATTCAACCCACGGTCGCTTTAAAGGAAGTATTCAACTCGAGCCAGGCCCTGCAACCCCCAACGCGGGTAAGGCTGACGGGGCCACTCAATTGGTGGTGGACGGCGAGGGCATTGTGCTGCTGTCACAAGCCCAGCTAACCGACTTGCCTTGGGGCGAGCACGCCATAGACCTGGTTTTGGAGTGCACCGGGGCCTTTAGTGACCGCTCCACCGCCGAGCAACACTTACAGGCCGGTGCAAAACGGGTTTTGTTATCACAACCGGCAGAACCCACGGTCGATGCCACTATTGTGTGGGGCTTAAACCAAAGCAGCTTGCGCGGTAATGAGACAGTTATATCGGCGGGGTCCTGCACCACCAATGCACTCTGTCCGGTGTTACAGGTGATCGATGCAGCCTTTGGTATAGAGGCCGGCACTGTGACAACAGTGCACTCGGCCATGAACGATCAGCCCGTGCTAGACGCTTACCACCATACCGATTTACGTAAGACGCGCGCTGCGTTTCAATCAATCATACCGGTGGATACTGGGTTGGCCATTGGTGTGCCGCGTATACTGCCTCAACTACAAGGCAAGCTAACGGCGCACGCGCTGCGGGTTCCTACCCTCAATGTATCGGCCATGGATGTGGCCGTGTACACCCAGCGTCCCTGCTCGGCGACCGCCGTTAATGATGCGCTGAAAGCGGCGGCCGAGGGGCACCTATCGGGCATTCTTGGATTTACGACGGAACCGCTGGCATCCTGCGATTTCAATGGCGAAACCCGCTCGAGCGTAGTCGATGCCAGCCAAACCCAAGTGAGTGCGAATCGACTGTTAAAAGTGCTCATCTGGTTTGACAACGAATGGGCATACGCCAATCGTTTGCTGGATATTGCCCTGTACTTTAAGAACATGGCGCAAGAACAGCGAATACAACCCTAAACCTAGATCTATTTCTTAGGGTGTTTGGCGGGTGCGAATTGTTAAGAGCTCACTGAGTGCAGGAGGCATCATGAAACAAATGACCGAATTAGAGCTGGCGGGCAAACGTGTGCTCATTCGTGAAGATCTCAACGTCCCCATGAAAAACGGTACAGTGACCAGTGACGCACGCCTAAAAGCTGCTATACCGACCGTCAAGGCAGCGCTGTCGGCGGGCGCTGGGGTGATATTGATGTCTCACTTGGGGCGCCCTGAAGAAGGGGTGTTTGATGAAACATTTTCTATGGCACCCGTGGCCGCGCAGCTCACCGCTCTGCTCAACTTGCCTGTGCCTGTTGTCCGTGACTGGCAGACAGCCACCGTGGCGCCTGGCGAAGTAGTGCTGCTGGAAAACGTCCGCTTCAATGTCGGTGAAAAGCGAAACGACGACGCCTTAGCCAAACAATATGCTCAACTGTGTGACGTCTTTGTAATGGATGCTTTTGGCACCGCCCATCGGGCACAGGCTTCCACCCATGGGGTGGGTTTGTATGCCGATGTAGCCTGTGCCGGTCCGCTATTAGTCGCCGAACTCAGTGCGCTAGAGCGCGCCCTATCTGCGCCGGCAAAACCCCTAGTGGCCATTGTCGGCGGTTCAAAAGTATCAACAAAACTCGACGTGCTTGAACAGCTAGCCGAGCGCTGTGACAGCCTCGTGGTGGGGGGTGGCATTGCCAACACCTTTTTGGCCGCAGCCGGATATCCGGTGGGCAAATCATTATGCGAACACGATTTAATCGAGACGGCACGGGCGCTGATGGATAAAACCAGCATCCCGCTGCCCATCGATGTGGTGGTCGCCAGTGAGTTCAGTGACAGTGCCGAGGCAACCGTCAAGTTGGCGGCCGAGGTGGGCGAAAATGACATGATTCTCGATATAGGACCCCAGTCAGCGGCCGCCATTGCCGATAAACTGCACAGTGCTGGTACCATTCTTTGGAATGGACCTGTGGGTGTGTTTGAATTTGAGGCGTTTGCCAGCGGTACCCGAGCGGTGTCAGAGGCCGTGGCTAAAAGCGGTGGATTCTCATTGGCAGGTGGTGGCGACACCCTCGCGGCCATCGATAAGTTCGAAATCGCCGATCAGGTGTCTTACATCTCGACCGGTGGCGGTGCATTCCTCGAATATGTGGAGGGCAAGGTGCTACCCGCGGTGGCGATGCTGCAGCAGCGAAGTGACGGTTAAGTAGCCGAGACGGCGGTCACTTGGCAGTCACACACCCTTATTACACTCAGGCGGTTAAGTAGTATTGCCACCTTCGTCAAGCATACGTTTACAGGAGAGCAACGATGGCCCTCATTAGTCTTCGCCAGCTATTAGATCATGCCGCGGAATTCGGTTACGGCGTGCCCGCGTTTAACGTCAACAACCTTGAGCAGACCCGGGCCATTATGGAGGCCGCAGACGCCACTGACTCACCGGTAATTATGCAGGCCAGCGCTGGGGCACGAAAGTACGCCGGCGCACCCTTCCTGCGCGCC
>CBFHMA010000080.1:0-9209 GCA_965656775.1 Luminiphilus sp. | reverse complement strand
TTCGGGTTAAGCGATATTCATAGCGCACTGGACGTTCACGGTAGGGTACCTTGGTCAATACACCCGCCTCCACCAAGGCCTTTAAACGCTCCGCCAAGCGGTGCCGCGAGACACCCAAATTACGCTGAAAATCATCGAAGCGACGGGTGCCCTTAAAGGCATCGCGCACTATTAGTAGTGTCCATCGCTCGCCGACGACCGCTAGCGCCCGCGCTACACTACAGACTTGTTGATCAACGTCATCCCATCTCATGACCGCATCTTACATCGCAATGAAACCAGCGTGACATAACCCTAAAGTCGCGGATGCGCAGGCACTAAAAAGCCCGCAGGCCATCGACCAGCGGGCTTGGGGTCGCTAGCAAAGACTCAGCCGAACTGATTCATCGTGTTGTCATCACCAGCCGCTTTGAGTGCCGCGTCACCCGAGAAATACTCTTTGTGATCGTCACCCATGTCGGAACCGGCCATGTTTTGATGTCTGACACAGGCAATGCTCTGGCGAATTTCCTTGCGTTGAACACCTGCGACATAACCCAACATGCCCGCATCACCGAAGTACTCTTTAGCCAAGTTGTCAGTCGACAAGGCGGCTGTATGGTAAGTGGGCAGGGTAATGAGGTGGTGGAAAATGCCTGCTTCACGCGCTGCATCTGCCTGGAATGACTGAATCCATTGATCGGCCAACTGCGCCAATTCAGTGCTGTCGTACTCTTCACTCATGAGCGCGGCACGATCGTAAGCTGACAGATCTTTACCCTCTTCGGTCCAAGCATCGAATACTTGCTGACGGAAGTTAAGGGTCCAGTTAAATGATGGGCTATTGTTGTATACCAGCTTGGCATTGGGAACCGCTTCACGAATACGGTTAACCATAGCGGCAATCTGCCCTACGTGAGGCTTCTCGGTTTCGATCCACAACAGATCGGCACCGTTTTGCAGTGAGGTAATGCAATCGAGTACAACGCGATCTTCACCGGAGCCCTTCTTGAATTGGAATAGACCCGATGCCAAACGCTTAGGCTTAAGCAGCTTGCCGTCGGCTTTTACGACAACATCGCCATTGTCTATATCGGCTGCGCTCTCAATGTAATCCCCATCGAGGAAGCTGTTGTATTTGTCGCCCAAATCACCGGGCGCATTTGTGACAGCAATTTGCTTGGTCAAGCCGGCACCCAAGGAGTCGGTGCGGGCAACAATGACCCCATTGTCAACGCCAAGCTCAAGGAAGGCGTAGCGAATTGCCCGAATTTTAGCCAGGAAGTCAGAATGGGGAACGGTGACCTTGCCGTCTTGGTGGCCGCACTGCTTCTCGTCCGATACCTGATTCTCGATTTGAATAGCGCAAGCACCAGCCTCAATCATCTTCTTAGCCAGCAGGTAAGTGGCCTCTTCGTTACCAAAACCCGCGTCAATATCGGCAATGATGGGCACTACGTGGGTTTGGAAGTTGTCGATCTTGTTCATCAGATCGCGCTCTTCAACCTGATTGCCGGCTTTGCGTGCGGCGTCTAAGGCGCGGAACAAGCCAGCCAACTCACGCGCATCTGCCTGGCGCAAGAAGGTGTAGAGCTCTTCAATCAAGGAGGGCACTGACGTTTTTTCGTGCATTGACTGATCGGGGAGCGGTCCAAACTCGGAGCGCAACGCTGCAATCATCCAACCCGACAAGTACAGGTATTTTTTATCGGTCGTACCGAAGTGCTTTTTAATAGAGATCAGTTTCTGCTGACCAATAAAACCATGCCAGCAACCCAGTGACTGGGTGTACTTGGCAGTGTCGGCATCGTACTCGGCCATATCTTTGCGCATGAGATCGGCGGTGTAGCGTGCGATATCCAAACCCGTCTGGAAGCGGTTTTGTACTCTCATGCGGGCCGCATACTCGGGGTTGATGTCGGCCCAAGTGCTACCTTGCTGGCTGCAAAGACCTTCGAACTCTTTAATGGTGTCGAGATAAATACCCATAGAAACTCTCCTGGCTGGGGTCAGCTTTTTTCTGCACTGATTTACGCAATCGGCATGGACATGATACTAGGGCGTGCGGCTACATTTTTGAAATATATAGATGGGATGACAGGCATTCATAAAACAAATACATGGGCGGACTGACAAGGTCAACCCCCAGGCCTTTATCGCGTCTTGTTGTTCTTTTTCTTCTTTTCCGCTTTTTTGATATGAGACACCAGTCGGCGTCGACGCTGCACTTGACGCTGGGTCAACTTGTTGCGTTTGCCCGCGTATGGATTATCGCCGTTGCGTAACTCAATGCGTATGGGGGTGCCAAACAAATCAAGCGCCTGACGAAACGTCTTTTCCAAATAGCGTGCGTAACTTGCGGGTAATTGATCGGTCTGACTACCGTGGATCACCACTAGCGGCGGGTTTTGGCCACCGGCGTGGGCATAACGCAACTTAATCCGTCGGCCATTCACCATCGGTGGAGGATGAGAAGCGACGGCATCCTCCAAAATACGCGTTAAGCGGGGGGTACTCAGGGAAGAAGTCGCGGCAGCATGGGCCTTGTGCACCGACGTATAAAGATGTCCGACACCGGTACCATGCAAGGCCGAGATAAAGTGAATATCGGCATAGTCGACGAACTGCAAACGTCGATTAAGTTCTGTGCGAATCCAGTCCCGCTCATCTGACTCAATGCCATCCCACTTATTCAGTGCAATCACTAAGCCCCTGCCTGCTTCGATACACTGCCCCAAAAGATGCAAATCTTGCTCGACGATACCCTCGTGGGCATCCATAAGTAGAATCACCACATGCGCATCTGCAATCGCCTTGAGGGTTTTTACAATCGAAAACTTCTCGACCACCTCACGGACATTTTTTCTGCGACGCACGCCGGCGGTATCGATAAGCGTGTACTGCTGACCACGGCGCTCGTAGTCAATATAAATACTATCTCGGGTAGTACCAGGCTGGTCAAAAACCACCACCCGATCATCCCCCAACAAGCGATTGACCAACGTCGATTTACCGACATTAGGTCGGCCAACGACGGCCATGCGAATTTTGTCGCTGCCAAAGGTATCCGCTAATTCGTCGCCATCCTGATCATCGGAGACAATGGGCGCCAGCACTTCCTCAATCATGGCGCGCACCCCACGATTATGGGAGGCAGCAATGGTGTGAATGTCACTGGTACCCAGTCGATAGAAATCACTGGCTGCCACTTCTTCACCAATCCCGTCGATCTTATTGACGACCAAGTGGAACGGCTTGCTCTGTTGACGCAGATGTTGGACGAGAACTTCGTCGCCTGGGTGCAAGCCTGCACGACCATCGACCAAAAGTAGCACTACGTCAGCTTCGTCAATAGCAGCCATAGACTGCTGAGCCATAGCGGCATCGATGCCGTGCTCGTCGCCACTGATACCGCCCGTATCAATCACGATGTAGGGGCTGTCCCCCAACTTACCGGCACCGTATTTACGGTCTCGAGTTAAGCCTGACAGATCAGCTACCAACGCATCGCGGCTACGGGTTAGCTGATTGAAGAGGGTTGATTTACCCACATTGGGGCGCCCAACAAGGGCGATAACGGGTGGCATTAGTTGTTCAAGGCCCGAATATCATAAGCACTGAGCTTGCCGCTATTGCCATAAACCCACAATCGATTGCCACTGGTAATCATGTCCGCCCGAGCACCGTCACTGTCAGGCCGGCTACGACCGACCAGGGCACCATCGACTTGGGACAACAAATGTAAATAGCCTTCAAAATCGACTACCGCGACATAACTACTGATCGGCGTAGGCCGAGACAGTTCTCGATAACCCAAATCTATATTTTGCCATCGCACACCCTGGCCGTTGCGCAAAAACGCACTGACAGTGCCATCTTCGTCAGCCACATAAACGTTGCCAAAACCCAACGACACCCCTGACACCGACGACACATTGCGTTGCCACAGTTTGCGCCCCACCCGTGTCTCCAGGGCTGCGAGACGTCCTTGGTAGCTCGCGACATAGAGTTCGGCGCCTTGCATAGCCATGGTGCCGTCAATATCGACGATACGTTCTATCTCAGAGCGACCCTGGGCAATAGCGACTCGGGCTTCCCATACAACATTGCCTGAACCCAAGGAGACAGCCACGACTTTGCCATCGGCAAAACCTGCTATGGCGACATCGTTGGTAATAATGGGCGTCGACGTTCCCCGCAGTGTCAACACCGGCACGTCGCTGGTATAGGTCCAAAGCTTATCGCCGGTGACTTGGTCGAAGCCAATAAGCTTACCGTCGTAGGTTTGAGCAACCACTGTTTTACCGTTGCCCTGTGGCGCAGCCAATACTTCGCCAGACACCGGAGTCCGCCACCATTCACTGCCATCAGCGGCATTCAGACGCATTACAAGGCCGTCGGCACCACCCAAAAACAGATCGTTGCCCTGCTTGCCAACACCACCCGAAATCGGCAGGTCCAACTCTATGCGCCAGCGCACATCGCCATTACTGGCATCGAGGGCGGCCACCTCACCGTCGGCAGAGGCCACGTAAATAACGCCGCCATCCAGCAAGGGATTGATGTGGTAGAGGCCCTTGCCCTGGCCATCACCAATGGACCGTGACCAACGTCGATCGAGCTTCACGGTTTCATCAATGTCGCTTAACTCAACCGGTGCACGGGGATCGAAGTCTTCATCCTCGAACCAGCCACTGACCGTCTCACATCCTGATAACAGCAACAGCGGTGCTAACAGTAAAACACCTGCTCTCATGAGGCGTTCTCGGTGCCCGCTAAGCGCGTTTCGAGACTGGTTATCTTAGCGTCGAGCAAGCCGGGGGGAGCGCCCAATTCGAGCCCTGCCTGCCGTGCTGTTTTGTAGGCGGTGAGCGCCTGTGCTTCCCGTCCAGCGGCCAAATGAATATCCCCAAGAGCCGCCGAATACGCCACCGGATAGGCAACGCTGCCCGTCTCAAGTATGGCAAGCGCGCCCTGCTCGTCACCCTTAGCGGCCAATACGCGCGCCAGTCGTAGCTCTATGAGCTCGATCAATGCAGAGTCACTTGGACCCGATGTCAGCGCCTGTCGTAGGTGTGCCTCGGCGCTCCCGAAATCACGCTCGGCCACCGCCAATGCGGCAAGTTTCATGGCCGCGTATCGAGCATAACTGCTACCCGAATATTCATCGATTAACAGTTCGGCCTGAACCTTCGCTTGAGTACGCAACTCGGGGTCGGCACTGTCGAGGGCCTCGCTGACAACATCCCAAGCATCTGAGGCGGCTTCGGTGCGAGCGAGATCCCAACCTTGGTATTGCTGCCAGCCAACCGTACCGGTAATGGCCAGCACCACTGCAGCAACGGTACTGCGACCATTCTCCTGCCACCAGCGCTTGAGTGCCTCTACCTGTTCGTCATCTTCTAAATGCTCGCTCATCGGTTCAATCCTGTGCGTTTATAGTGAGTACTTGCTGCAGCGATCGATGCAGATCGGCATCTGGCAAAGTGTGCTGCTCAGCCCCAGAGCCTTGTCGCAGAGGCTTTACCGTTACCTGCTGTTCTGCCACTTCTGATGCGCCATAAATCAAGGCCACAGCAGCGCCACTTTTATCGGCGCGCTTGAACTGACTTTTGAAGCTCCCGCCTCCCAAATGGTACTGGATGCGAAGTTGTGGCAGGGCGCGACGCAGTGCCTCTATGCGCGGCAGTGCATGGCGCTGCGCCGCTTCATCGGCGACCACCACATAGACATCGGCAGTGGCCGGGGGTTCCTCTGCGATGGACTGCAACAGTAACACCAGACGCTCAAGACCAATGGCGAAACCGGCGCCGGGGGTGTCTTTACCACCAAACTGAGCGACCAGACCATCATAGCGCCCACCGCCGCACACGGTACCCTGGGCACCAAGGGCCGAGGTCGTCCACTCGAAGACGGTTTTATTGTAGTAATCAAGGCCGCGTACTAAGCGATGATTAATACGGTAGGACAGCCCTGCAGCGTCGAGTAGCCCTTGTAATTGCTGAAAATCGTTGCGTGAATCCTCATCAAGATAATCTGCCATGACAGGAGCATCTGCGAGCAGTACTTGAGTGCTAGGGTCTTTACTATCGAGAATCCTCAAGGGATTGGTATCGAGCCGGCGCTGACTGTCTGCATCTAACTGCTCGCGATAGGCCGACAAGTACGCGACCAATGCTCGCCGATAGTCTGCACGTGCATTCGGTGAGCCGATGGAATTGAGCTCTAGCGTCAGCGTATCGGCGACACCCAACTGCTGCCACAAGGCTCGGCACAGCAACAACAGCTCGGCGTCGAGATCAGGTGTGGCGATACCAAAGGCTTCAACGCCTAGCTGATGAAACTGTCGCTGACGCCCTTTTTGAGGCCGCTCGTACCGAAACATAGGTCCCGCGTACCACAGCTTTTGTGGTGTTGCGATGAGGTTGTGTTGAACCGCAGCACGGACACAGCCCGCAGTCCCCTCGGGACGCAGGGACAAACTGTGGTCGCTGCGATCGGTGAAGGTGTACATCTCTTTCTCAACGATATCGGTCACTTCGCCGATAGAACGGGCGAACAAATGCGTCGACTCAATAATGGGTAGTCGAATTTCGCTGTAGCCGTAATTGTTGAGTACGGCGCCAGCCACTCGCTCTATGCGCTGCCAAGCCGCACTGGTGTCGGGCAGGATATCCACCATGCCCCGGATCGCACGATAATCGGTCATAGGGTGGCGTTCACTCGCTGCGGGCAATCAGATCCCGCTCGCTGGCGTCGCGCTCGGCCTGTAACGTAGCGGCTCGTTGACGGATCACCTGCTCTAAGTGATCGACAAAGTCCTTATTGCTCACTTTATGATCGGGCTCGCCATTGACGTAGATCAGGTTGCTGGGGTCAGCACCCGTGAGCCCCACATCGGCCTCCCGTGCTTCACCGGGCCCATTCACAATACAGCCAATGACCGCCACATCCATGGGGGTACGAATATCTTCGAGCCGCTGCTCAAGCTGGTTCATAGTGCCAATGACATCAAAATTCTGTCGAGAGCAACTGGGGCAGGCGATGAAGTTAATGCCATTGGTGCGCAGCTTTAGGCTCTTTAAAATTTCGAAGCCAACCTTTACCTCTTCTACCGGATCCGCGGCCAGTGAAATGCGAATGGTATCGCCGATACCCTCCATAAGAAGCATACCGAGACCCACCGCTGATTTCACAGTACCGCCGCGCAAACCGCCGGCCTCGGTAATACCCAAGTGCAATGGCTGATCGATTTTTGACGCCAGCATTCTATAGGCATCAACCGCCATAAACACGTCGGAGGCTTTCACGCTGACCTTGAAATCGGGAAAATCATATCGGTCGAGGAAATCCACGTTCTTCATGGCAGACTCAACCAGTGCCTCTGCAGTAGGCTCGGGGTACTTACGCAGCAATTCTTTACCCAATGATCCGGCGTTAACACCGATACGAATAGGGATGCCACGATCTTTACAGGCCGCGACCACCTCGCGCACCTTCTCCTCGCGCCCGATATTGCCCGGATTAATTCTGAGACAATCGACACCGTACTCAGCCACCTTCAGGGCAATATTGTGGTCAAAATGAATGTCGGCGACTAGCGGAACCGATACTGCCGCACGTATTGCCTTGAAAGCATCAGCGGCCTCGAGACTCGGCACAGAGACGCGCACAATGTCGGCACCAGCATCCGCAATAGCCTGAACCTGTGTCACGGTAGCGGCGACATCACAGGTCTCGGTATTGGTCATGCTCTGCACACTAATCGGTGCATCGCCCCCAACGGGTACGTTACCGACCATGATTTGACGGCTTAGGCGGCGCTTAATTGGCGATTCCATTTTCATGGTAGTCATCCGGTGAAGAGGTTCGACATTGTAACGCCACCTGCGATAAGACTCACGACTAAGCGCCAGGCTTTTGTTGCTGGGCGTAGCGCTTGGCTTCTGGGGAATCTGGGTACAAATTACGTAGCGCTAACCCATAGCTACTTTGAGCGTCTTTATCGCCCTTGGCTGCCGATAACTCGATGCCCAACACCAACCCTCGTGGCGGCTGTCGGTTCATGACAGTTCGATACACATTGTAATAACTGTCGGCAGCGGCAATGTCGCCACGGCCCAACGCTAAAAATCCCATCTCTAGCAGTGCAATGGGGTTGCGACGATCCATGCGCAATGCGCGATCAAAAGCAGCCTCTGCGCCTTCTGCATCGTTGAGACGCAGCCGTACCGTACCAAGGTTGATAAACGCTCTGGGTCGGCCAGAATATAGCGTATCGCCAACCACACGCTCGAGTTCTTGTTCAGCCTCGGCATAGCGGTTTTGAGACATGAGAAATACCGCGAAGTTATTCCGAGCACGAGAGAACTTCGGATCTGCCTTCAAAGCTTGCCTAAAACTCGATTCAGCCTGCTGCAGCTCTCCAGTGCTCTGATAGAGCAGGCCAAAGGCCTCGTATACTTCGGCATTATCGGCGTCTAGGGCTACCGCCAAATCGAGATTGCGCTCTGCATTTTCCCAGTCACCCCGGGCAATGTACTGGCGGGCCAAGCCGATACGCCGTTCAAACGCGGCTTTCGGATCGGGGGTCAAATCGCTACCGCCAATGGTTTCCGTCACGCAGCCGGTCAGTGCCAGTAGCAGGGCGGTCACAAGCCAAGGTGCGGCGAGGTTGCCCATTAACCGGGTATCTCCGACAAGGGCTGTTGGCGCTGATACTGCTCGCGATAACGCTCGGCTCGGCGGGTTCTATCAACCACCTCCCCGACTAACTGACCACAAGCCGCGTCAATATCATCGCCGCGTGTGGTTCGCACGGTCACAATATAACCCGCATCAACCAACACCTTCCAAAAACGACTCACGGCATTGCCACTGGGGCGCTTGAAGCCGGAGTGAGGAAAATCATTGAACGGGATGAGATTGATCTTGCAGGGAAAGTCTCGCAACAAATCGCGCAGTTCTCGAGCGTGCTCAGGTTGGTCATTCACCCCGGCTAACAGGGTGTATTCCACCGTAACCACACGCTTACGATCGGATTGAGCGTCGATGTAACGCTGCGCACTAGCCAGCAGCTCGGCAATGGGATAGCGCTTATTGATGGGCACGATCTGGTCGCGTATGGCGTCATTAGGCGCGTGCAGAGAGATGGCCAAACTGACGTCACTGTAGTCGGCGAGCTTGTCGAGTGCAGGCACAACCCCCGACGTACTCAAGGTCACCTTGCG
>CBFHMA010000079.1:0-9355 GCA_965656775.1 Luminiphilus sp. | reverse complement strand
CAAAGAAATACCAAACATTAAAGTTCTTGGGCGCATAGTACTCGCCCATATGGGTATTCCATGTTCGGGTTACGGGAAGACGCTCATCAACCCAGGCAACCAATCCAGTTAGAGCTTTTTCCATTACGCTGCCTCCGCGTCAACGCCGATCACGACGACGTTATCGCCTTCGAAACTGTAAGGTGGAACAACTAGGTTTGTAGATGCCGGCACACCCGAGAACACTCGGCCTGCAAGATCGAATTTGGAACCGTGGCACGGGCAGAAGAAACCACCCAGCCAATTATCGCCACCCAAATCCGCAGCACCCACTTCTGGTCGGAACTTAGGTGCACAGCCCAAATGGGTACATAAGCCCACTACAACAAGCAGGTCCGGGCGAATTGAGCGATCGTCACCAGTAATGTAAGCCGGCTGCTTCGAGATCGCCGAATTCGGGTCCTTCAAGCCCGCGTCGAGCTTGGGCAAATCGGCCAGCATTTCTGCCGTACGGTGCAAGAGATAAACGGGCTGGCCCCGCCACTCGACCACGACCATCTGGCCAGGCTCAAGTTTGCTGACATCTGCCTTAACTGGAGCGCCGGCTGCCTTTGCTTTCTCAGACGGATTCCATGAACCAAGGAACGGCGTGGCGACACCAACGACACCCGCCGCTGCAACTGCCGACGTGGCTGCCGTCAAAAAACGGCGCCGATTCTGATTTGACGCGCGCTCTTCTGGCTGCACATCGGGTGAATTGTTGCTTTCGCTCATCAAAGTCATCTCCGGATGAGTGGGAACCGAGTCTGCCCTGGGGCTCGACCGAGGTTAGCGGCATCCAGGGCCGCGAGGCGCTGAGGTTTCGGGCGCCTGAATTTTAATGGTCTGCTGCTCAACCGGCAACCCGCAGAAAACGTGGCTGCGGCATGCAGGCTTAAGCATTGCCAAAAAAAAAGCCGGACAAGCCGGCTTTCTCTGTGCGAAACGCCGCTTAGCGCTTCGAGAACTGAGGACGACGACGGGCCTTACGCAAACCGACTTTCTTACGCTCGACTTCACGAGCGTCACGGGTCACGTAGCCAGCAGCGCGGAGTGCACTGCGCAGCGACTCGTCATAATCCATAAGCGCACGAGTCAAGCCGTGACGAATAGCGCCCGCCTGACCAAAACTACCACCACCTTCGACCGTCACATATGCGTCAAAGCGCTCAGTATTCTCGGTGAGTTCTAGTGGTTGACGAACAATCATACGCGCCACCTCTCGACCAAAGTATTCATCGAGGGTTCGACCGTTAACGGTAATGTTGCCTGATCCGGTCTTAAGAAAGACCCGGGCGGTAGACGTTTTGCGTCGACCGGTACCGTAGTACTGTGCTGTAGACATGCCTGACTCCTCAGATATTCAGGGTCTGGGGTTGCTGAGCGGCATGGGGATGCTCAGGACCGGCATAGACCTTCATTTTCTTGAACATGGCACGACCGAGGGGATTACGCGGCAACATGCCTTTTACAGCCCGCTGCAACACGCGCTCGGGCGCCCGATCGATTAGCTTCTCAAAGCTGTACGACTTGATACCACCCGGATAGCCCGTGTGGTGGTGGTACATTTTGTCAGTCTTCTTGTTGCCCGTAACACGCAACTTCTCGCAATTTACGACAACAATATAATCGCCCATATCCATATGGGGAGTGTACTCGGGCTTGTGCTTGCCTCGGAGTCGATGTGCGATCTCCGCCGCAAGACGACCCAGAGTCTTGTTTTCGGCATCAACAACGTACCAATCGTGGTGTACGTCGCCTGCCTTTGCGCTGTAGGTCTTCATAAATTAGTAGCCTTTGGGGCCGAATGAAAAGGAGCGCGGAGATTACAGGAACGCCGCGGCGCTTTCAACACGTTTTTCTACGCTAACTCAGGGTTTGTGCTCGCGTCCCAGATAATCTGTCGACTGCATTTCTTGTAACCGCGACAAGGTCCTCAGGAATTCAAAACGCAAGCGATTACCCGTGTACAGATGTTCGGGGAGCGCTTCCGCTGTGACAATTAACTTCACCGACCGATCGTAGAACTCATCGATGAGATTAATAAAGCGGCGTGCTGCATCCTCGCGATCGGCACCGAGAATGGGCACGCCCTCCAACAGCACCGTGTGAAAGATACGCCCTAGCTCTATAAAGTCGCTAGGACTTCTTGGTTTATTGCACAGCTCATCGAATGTTATCCAAGCGATGCCTTCCGTGCTTCGGCGAAGGTGAATATCACGATGGTTAATTGAAAGGGTATTCGCTGTTCCCAGGCGACCATTTGCCATAGCCTCAAAGGCCGTCATTAGGGCCTGCTCGGCACTGTTATCCAGTGGCCAGTGGTACAGCTCGGCCTGCTCCAGGGTGCGCAGTCGATAGTCAACACCCGAATCGACATTCACCACCTGAGTGTGACGTTGAATCAGCGCTATGGCGGGCATGAAGCGAGCACGCTGGAGCCCGTCCTTATACAGCTGGTCTGGCGCTATGTTGCTGGTAGCGACTAGGGTCACCCCACGCTGGAACAAGGCCTCCATTAAGCTGCCAAGCAACATAGCATCAGCGATATCACTGACAAAAAATTCATCAAAGCACAGCACACGTGCCTCTTCGGCAATACGATCGGCTATTGGTTGTAAAGGGTTTTTCTTACCAGACAGTGCGGTTAAATCGTCGTGTACACGCTGCATAAAGCGATGGAAATGTACTCGCTGCTTGCGAGCTAGTGGCAATGCATCAAAAAACGTATCCACTAGGTACGTTTTACCGCGGCCCACGCCCCCCCAAAAATACAGCCCCATCTCTGGCTCTTGCTCATGTCGCCACCATCGCCTCATACGCGTAGCGATAGATGCTTCAGCCTGCTCACGAGCGAGCAACCGTTCGTAAAGGTCTTGCAGTAGTACCACGGCATTTGCCTGAGCCTCATCGGCGAGAAAATCGGGTCGCTGAAGATGGTTCTGGTATCGCTGCCAGGGGGTAAGTGACATAGATTCGATTCACTCGGTGGGCGTGACAATGAGGGCCGCACTCTAGCGGCAGCGCGAAGCCACTGCAAATAGGCCGGTCCGCGGCCGACTAAGCTTGCATCTTGGGCACGGCAAACGGTTACACTATACCCCCTGCAGGTCACCCTAAGGAGTTAACCTCTATGCCGCTTCCCCTAGTGCCCACACTGACAGTAATTGCCGTTCTACTCGTGGGATTTGGTTTCGGGTGGCTCATGGGCACCCGAAAACGGGATAACCAAGACAGAACCCGAGAGCTTGAACAACGACTCGAGCAGGCACTCACCAGTCGTGCCGACTATGAGGCGGAGGTGACCGAACACTTCCAGAAAACCTCAAGCCTACTCAATCAGCTAAGTAGCGACTATCGTGCTATTTACCAACACTTGGCCTCGGGCGCCGAAATCTTGTGTGACGGCGCCGCGCCCATACAGATTCCAACGGAATCGACCAGCAACGCAGAGGCCCTCCCAGAGCATTTGCTCAACACCATGCAGCCTTTGGACTATGCACCACGCAAAGACGACGACGACCTAGGGCAGCTATCCGAAGACTTTGGCATGGATAAGCGAGCGAGCGCGGGTAACAATAGACGCTAAGGGTTGCGAGACAGCGGTGCTACCGGGAGGACCGCCGCCTGTCCGCAGCGAGCTAGAGGCAAGCAATCCATCTTTAATTGGCATGCTCAGGCTGGGTTATCGATATCGACAAACCGGTGTGTGATGTCAAAGCGGGCAGCCAGCCAATCGCCGACGCTGCGCGCACCAAACCGCTCAGTCGCGTGATGACCCGCCGCAATGAAGCCTATATTGCGCTCGCGTGCCACATGAATGGTTTGTTCTGATACTTCTCCCGTAACAAACAGATCGGCCCCAAGATCCGCCGCCTGATCGATGTAATTCTGTCCGCCACCCGTGCACCACACCACCTTGCGCACGTCAGTTTGATCGCCCTCTGTCAGCACTTCACGCCCCAACGCGGCAGACAAGCGGTTAGCGAGCTCTTCTTGACCGACAGGCACTGGGAACTCGCCAAAGAACAGCGGTAATGTGGGCTGGTTTGCGTCAGCGGGACCGAAGCGCTCGAGGCCAAGCACCCGACCAAGTCCAGCATTATTACCTAGGGTTCCGTGGCAATCTAACGGTAAGTGGTATGCAATTAAATTGATGTCGGCTTTAATCAGGGTTCGGATACGGTTTCCTTTCATACCACGAACACAAGGATCCTCGGATTTCCAAAAGAAACCGTGATGCACGAGCACCGCGTCGGCCTGCCAGGCGACTGCGGCGTCAATTAATGCCTGGCTTGCGGTAACACCCGACACGAGTCGACCCACTGTATCGCCCCCCTCGACCTGCAACCCGTTAGGGCAATAGTCTCGGAAAGCCGCGGGCTGTAAAAGTTCGTCAAGGGCACTGATCAGCTCGTCTCGTGCGATGGGCATACGATCTGTTCTCCAAAAAGGTTGGTGCATGCGAGAATAAAAATGCCGTCTGTTCTACAATGGGGCCTGAGAGGAGTGCCCGTGAAAGACTATCTTATCAGCCTGTTTTGGCCCACCGTTGCTGGCATATTAGTGGCGCTGTTGGTACTTGACCGTGCGGTGCTGGATCATTCGTTACTGCCATCGGGCGCACAGCCGGTGGTCAGTTATCGTGACGTCGTGTCAAAAGCCACACCATCGGTAGTCAATATTTACACGGCCAAATTGGTCACCCAACGACGCATCCCCATGCCCAATGACCCGCTGTTGCGGCGCTATTTTGGTGGACAAGTTCCCCGTCAACGGGTTGAGCGCTCACTGGGTTCAGGGGTCATCATGACCACCGATGGGCACATTATTACTAATGAGCACGTCATAGCGGACGCCGATGCTATTCAGGTCGCACTGTACGATGGACGCACCGCCGCTGCCACGGTGGTTGGCGCAGACCCCGAGACCGACCTAGCAGTGCTACGCATTGATTTACCCGACCTAACGCCCGCTGAAGCTGCAGATCCAGATGACATCCATGTCGGTGACGTTGTCATGGCTATCGGCAATCCCTTTGGCTTCAACCATTCAGTCACTCAAGGCATCATTTCAGGCCTCGGTCGATTCGGATTATTGCTCCCAACCTACGGGGAATACATTCAAACCGACGCCAGTATTCATCCTGGCAATTCCGGTGGCGCTTTAGTTGACACAGAGGGCCGCCTCGTTGGGATCAATACCTTAATCTACGCGGGCAATGGCACTGAAGACGCCGCCACGGGGATCAATCTGGCAACACCTGTCGATGTGGCCATGTTTGTCATGGAAGATATTATTAACTTTGGTACCGTCGTTCGGGGCTGGCTAGGGGTCAGTGTTGAACTGCACCTAAGACGCAATGACGATGGCAGTGCTCGCCAGGCCCTACTGGTGTCAGGCATCGCTGAGCAAGGCCCTGCCGCCCGCGCAGGGCTCAGAGTGGGCGACGTGATTGACGCTATTAATGGCGTTAAAGCACTGGATGGACGCACCGCCATGCACCAGATTGCTCAATTACGCCCGGGGGAAGTGGTTAATTTGAGCGTAGAACGATATGGCCAGATTTTAGACATTCGGGCTGTTGTCGGTAGTCGCAGTTCAAGCTGACATCACTCACTGCGCATTTCGGCACTACGGGCATGGGCGGTTAACGATTCACCACGAGCCAGCACCGATGCCACCCGCCCAAGAACCTTGGCCCCTTCGTTGGAACAGCGAATAACCGAACTACGCTTTTGGAAATCGTAAACACCTAGGGGTGAAGAAAACCGTGCGGTCCCTGAGGTGGGTAAAACGTGATTGGGTCCCGCACAGTAATCTCCCAAGGATTCACAGGCGAGTGATCCGACAAAAATCGCACCCGCAACCTCGATAACATCGAGCAGTGCCTCGGCATCTACCGCTGCCAGCTCCAAATGCTCTGGCCCCAATCGATTACTCAATGCTACGGCTTCAGCAAGATCTTGTACTTGAATAAGGGCACCGCGATTCGATAGTGAAGCGGCAATAATTTCTGCGCGCTCCATAGTCGGTAGTAATGTACCTATCGCCTCTGCCACAGCATCAAGGTATGCCTCATCAGGAGAGATCAAGATAGCTTGAGCCTGTTCGTCGTGTTCCGCTTGGGAAAATAGGTCCATGGCCATCCAACGGGGATCCGCACTACCGTCGGCGATGATAAGAATTTCTGATGGTCCGGCCACCATATCGATGCCAACAGTGCCAAACACCTGCCGCTTAGCCTCGGCGACATAGCGATTGCCGGGGCCTACGATTTTGTCGACCCTCGGTAGCGTATCCGTACCAAAAGCCAGAGCCGCAACGGCTTGAGCGCCGCCCACCGTCACCACTCGATCGACCCCTGCTAAGGCGGCGGCGGCCAGAACCAACTCATTGAGTTCCCCCCCCGGCGCCGGCACAACCATCACCACTTCGGGCACACCGGCCACCTTTGCAGGTATGGCATTCATCAATACGGAGGAGGGGTAACTGGCCTTACCTCCCGGGACATACAAGCCGACCCGCGCCATAGGCGTAATACGTTGCCCCAAGCGATTACCCAACGGATCAACATAGTCCCACGTTTCTGCCACCTGCCGCTGATGATAACTTGTTATGCGCTCAGCAGCGGTCTCAAGTGCTTCTCGGGTAGCAAGGTCAAGACTGTTTAGTGCCGCCAGCAGACGATCGTGATCAACAAGCAAATCTCTAACGTGTTGTGCAGGATGCCCATCGAAGCGCTGGGTGTAGGCAAGTAGCGCAGCATCACCCTGCTCTCTAACGGTAGCGAGAATGTCGGCAACGGTAGCCATCAGGCTTGGATCCCGCTGTTCATGGCGCTCGACTAATGTTGTAAGTTCAGTTTCAAAGTTTGTTTCGCTAGTTCGTAGTCGCCGAATCTGCGCCATTGTTATTGCACCTCACTACGTCGATTCACCGCCAGACTCAGCTGCTGGACGAGCTCACTAATCACATCGTGACGAGTGCGCATGGATGCCTTATTCACCACTAAACGTGAGCTGATATCAGCGATGTGTTCCAGCGGCGACATACCGTTAGCACGCAGCGTATTACCGGTATCAACGATATCGACAATTTCATCGGCGAGATCCATTAGCGGTGCCAATTCCATGGCTCCGTAGAGCTTAATTAACTCAGCCTGAATGCCCTTCGATGCGTAGTGGCGGCGCGCGACATTCACGAACTTACTGGCAACCCGCAATCGAGGGCGGTCGCTGTGGTTGTCGGGGAATCCTGCTGTCATTAACCTGCACTGAGCAATCTTTAAATCCAGGGGCTCGTAAAGTCCCTCTGCGCCAAACTCAAGCAACATGTCTTTACCAACAACCCCCATATCAGCGGCACCATGGCGCACATAGGTCGGCACATCCGAGCCACGTAAAATGACCAGTTGCACTCCATCGAGGGTGGTGTCAAACACCAGCTTTCGACTGATCGCGATATCCTCAAGGGGCGCTATGCCCGCCTCGAGAAGAAGCGGCAACGTCTCCTTGAGAATCCGCCCTTTGGTCAGCGCTATCGTCAGCGGCCGTTTCATGACTACTCCGTACTTGGCACTAGTGCGTTTGACGACGAATGTCGGCGCCTAGGGATTGCAGTTTCTCTTCGATACATTCATAGCCGCGATCGATATGATAAATGCGATCGACAACCGTTTCCCCTGATGCGACAAGACCTGCGATGACAAGACTGGCGGACGCACGCAAGTCTGATGCCATAACCGGTGCGCCACGCAGGGTCGGCCGTCCAGTCACGATGGCAGTATTACCCTCGATTTGAATGTCCGCACCCATTCGATTCATTTCGTGGGTCTGAATAAGTCGATTTTCGAAGACGGTCTCGGTCACTCGCCCGACGCCCTCAGCAATGGTGTTCAAGGCGGTAAATTGTGCCTGCATATCGGTGGGGAAGCCCGGATAGGGCGCCGTTGTGACGGCCACGGCTGATGGTCGGCGTCCAGCCATATCGAGCTCGATGGCGTCGGACTCGACAGAAATATCAGCTCCCGCTTCGCGAAGCTTATCAAGCACGATGGCTAAATGACTGGGAATGACGCCTTCTAACCGGACTTTGCCACCAGTGGCCGCTACGGCAACCAGATAAGTACCCGCTTCGATGCGATCTGGCATGACAGTGTAATCGCAACCACGGAGCGCCGAGACGCCCTCAATCTCAATGGTGGAACTGCCCGCCCCTGTAATATTGGCACCCATCGCAATGAGAAATTGCGCCAGATCAACCACCTCTGGTTCACGGGCAGCATTGCGCAGAACCGTTTTGCCATGGGCTAAGGTAGCTGCCATCAGCAGATTCTCCGTGCCGCCCACAGTCACCGTCTCCAGCGTGATATCCGCACCCCGGAGACCACCCGATGCCTCGGCCTTGATGTAGCCATCTTCGACCGTGATGTCCGCCCCCATGGCTTCGAGACCCTTGAGATGCAGGTCGACCGGCCGCGAACCGATAGCGCAGCCCCCTGGGAACGAAACCTCGGCTTCACCAAAGCGAGCTAGCAGGGGCCCCAATACCAAAATCGAGGCGCGCATCGTTTTCACTAACTCATAAGGCGCTCGGACGTTGTTAACCGAACTTCCATCAACCTCAATGCCAAGTCGCTCGTCTACTGTTAAGCCAACACCCAAACAGCCGAGCAGCTCCATCATGGTGGTGATGTCATGCAAGTGAGGCAAATTATGAATGCGCGTAACTTCCTGCGTCAGCAGCGTACCGGCGAGGATAGGCAAGGCAGCGTTTTTTGCACCCGAGACTTTGAGTCGGCCGTGTAGGGGGCGTCCCCCTCTGATAAGAAGACTACCCAACGTTCAGCTCGCACTGGCTTCGGTAGGTGTCAAGGCGCGAATATTCACAGCGTGCAATGCACCTGAGGCAATAGCGTCGGCTAAGGGCGCATAGACCTTTTGCTGCCGAGCCACCGGCCGTACACCCTCAAACGAGTCAGACACGACGGTTACTGTGTAGTGACCGCCCACTATCTCCACTTGAACTTCACCATCAGGAAAGGCCTGACTAACAAGGCTTTGAACTGCATTTGCTTCCATTCGTTTATTGCTCCTCGGCGGGTGTTTCAACGTCGGTATCTATCCACTGGGCAATCACAACATCGAGATCACCGCCAACTTCATCCGCTGCAGCCTCAAATTGGCTGCGATAAATTTCACCCAAATTGATGTTTTCAATAATCATGTTACGCAGACGCCAGCGACCATCTTTGTATTGGCCCATTTGGTACTTGAGGGTATATACCTTGCCGTCATCACTATTGACGTATTGGCTCACCGACGCCACTCGGTTG
>CBFHMA010000078.1:0-9461 GCA_965656775.1 Luminiphilus sp. | reverse complement strand
GGGGTGAGGCAGCGACTACCCTACCGGGACATCACGATGGATCCAGCGCTGACGCTTGCGCCCACGAGGCGGGTAATGACGCGGGATTTGTCATTTATCACAGCCCGACAATGGCAGAGGTGTGGTCAGCTACGGCTCAGCCGGCTAACAGCCAGGAAAACCAATGGCGCGGGCTGCGGATTGCCGCAGGAGAAGCGAGGGTGACTGCAGCGACCAGTGGCAAGTACCTGCCTCAGGATCTCAACTACGACCTTCGACAGTGGGTGAGTTTCGACAAGGGTTGCTACATGGGACAGGAAATTATTGCCCGCTTACATTGGCGCGGCACCCCGAAGCGCCGCCTTTACAAGGCCAGCGCTGCAACCGGCGATTGCCCCGAACCCGGAACAGCGCTAACGCTACAGGGAAGCGATAGCACCCTAGGCAGCGTTGTTAACGCCTGCCGGTGGCGAGAGGGCGCGCTGCTAGCCATCGAGACAACAGAGGATGGCATCGCACGGGGCTTACAACTGCCCGACGGTACCTTAATCACAACGGTGGATGAGAGCCTACTCCGGTAATTGCCAATCGACAGCACCGCGCCCCAACCCTGTAAGCGCGTCATTTGTCACACTGAACGCGCGACAACCCAAAAACCCACGATAGGCTGACAACGGTGATGGGTGGGCTGCCTCCAATACAACGTGGCGACGCCGGCATATGCTGGCGCCCTTCGACTGAGCATGCTTTCCCCACAGAAGAAAAACCTTGGGCAACGGGTCATCACTCAGGGCGTTAACAATACGATCAGTGAACTGCTCCCAACCGAGCCCCTGATGGGAACCCGCCGCCCCCTCAGCCACCGTCAGGACGGTGTTCAGCAGCAACACCCCCTGCTCTGCCCAAAGGCTAAGATCGCCGTGGTTGGGGGTATCCAGGGACAAATCGGCATTTAATTCCCGGTAAATATTGCGCAAGGATGGGGGAATTGCTACGCCCCGGTTGACGGAGAAGGCGAGTCCATTGGCCTGCCCCGGCCCGTGATAAGGATCCTGACCTAAAATCACGACGCGGGTGGCCCGTAATGCCGTCAATTGGAGAGCACGAAAACACTGCGCCGCCGGTGGATACACTGGCATGTGCGCCTGCTCCTTGTCCAGAAAAGCCAACAGTGTCTGCATGTAGGGCTTCGAAAACTCCGGGGAAAGCAGCGCCTCCCAGTCCTCCTGAAGCCCCATAGATACCAACTCGTACACCCTTTTCCTCGATTCACTGGCTCTTGGGTCTATTAGCAAAGTAACATGGCGTAACTGGGTCAGGATAAACGCACACTCTATGTCCAGCGACAGCAACGCCAATAACACTATTCAGGCAAGTGCAGAACCTCAGGTCGCCGCCCTGCGGGCCTCCGCGAAGCGCCTGCTTGAACCGCAGCTAAACACCGCTATAGCCGCGATGACCGATCACATGTTTACCCTGTCATCGGGCAGCAACACCAGCCCTGACACCCGTCGGCAGTGCTTCGAGGCATTTTCGACGCTCAAAGTGCAGGGTCGAGCATTAGTAGCCGGAATGCTAGCCCACATTGACGGGGGCTATGCCAAGCTGGCCACCAGCGGACGTGCACCAAAAAGCACCGAAACACCTTCCGAAGGGCATTTAGATCTTATTGATCTCGAAGAGTTTGAAGACAAGCTAGCCATCGATCGGATGGTGAAGTCAGGATCTGATCGATACTGGGTACAACTCGAGGCTATGACTTTACGCTTGGGTAAAGTACTCAACGTACCGCCCACTCGCATTGAACTCCCTTTTGGTATTCGGGGCCTGTGCACCGCATATCGAGAGAGTCTCAAGCCCCTTGAATTCAGCCAAACGCTGTTGACCGAGCTCGACAAAAGCTTCAGTGCCAGTCTGTTGCCGGCACTAGGTGACACCTACTACAAGCTAAACCAACAGCTGGAAAAAGAAGGTTTACTGCCTGGGCTCGAGGAAGAAATTCAAACTGATGGCTCTAAGCTCACGCCGGCCACGACACCCCATAACACTACCGATGATGGACAACAGCCCACTGCCTCAACCGCAATGACGAACAGTGCTTCAGCGAGCACGGCCAGTGGAGCCCCAGCGCCCGAGCGTGAGCCCTATCTCAGTGATCTACCCACGGCTGTCGGTAGTGACAACCGGCAGCCATCCGATACCAGCCTCGGGGCCATGAGCCCACGGCCCGCTGGGCGTTTTATTACTCCTAATCAACGACAGTACTCACCGTCGGCAGTGGAGCAGGCGGCCGCCAGAGACGGGAGTGCCGATTTTCTCCCAGGCCGGGGGGATCAAGGCCTGCATACACTGATCGATGCCTATACCCTCGATCGAGTGCGTGCCCAGTGGGGTGACAGCGGTATTGCGCCCGCTAGTGCGGAAACACTGGCGGCCCAGGCAACGGCCATGGCCAATCAAATTGCAGCCCTGCGCCACGATGGCTTCATACCCGCTAACAACGGCCAACCGCTGATGACACAGCTGGGGTTTGATCAACTCGGCGCAGAGCTCGACCCCGTTAAGGGCAGTGTCAAGCTGGTCGACAATCTCTACGAGACCATGCGCGATACGCTGCCTTTAAGCGATAAGCTGGCGACTAGTCTCGACTCACTCAAACTGCCGCTGGCGCAGCTATCGCTGTCAGAACCTACCTTTTATCGTAATCCAGATCACCCAGCACGCCAGCTCATCGAGCGAATCACGGAATTAGCAGCCCTTGCACCGCACAATAATGCGCGGATCGAAAAACAGATTAACGATATCTTGCACGGTGTTAACAGCAACTATGACGGCAGTCTCGAGACGTTTCATCGAGCCCTGACCCAACTGACCGATTTAGCACTGGCCATGTTGAAGCAGCAGCGCCGGTCCATTCAACGCCAGGTCGCGGCCGAAGAAGGTAAAGAAAAACGTCAACGTGCCATCGCCAAAGTGGAGCAAGACTTAGTATCGGCCCTGCGTGCCACCGAGTTACCGGAGGCGTTGCTTGCACTCATTGACATGTTACTGCGCGATGCCTTGGTGGTGATGACGTTGCGTGATGACAGTGCAGTGGCTTACCACGCCGTCTTGGATCGGCTCGGAGCGCTGTGCCAACGCCTGCTGGAAATTGCCGCGGGAGCCGAGCCCCTATCCGACGCAGCCGCGCATGCTGAATTGCAAGCATTAACCAGCGCGCTCGACGATGGCGCCTTCTTAACACCAGAACAAGATCAGACCATCAACCGATTGCGCCAGCAACTTGCCGGGGCTGAGCCAATTACCAAGACCAGCTCAACCTTGGGCAAGCTGGCTATTTTTGCCGAACCCGCCTTCAGTGAGCGCTTGAAATCTCTGCCCCGTTTGATGCGCTGGGTGCGACGTGCACGGGAGTTACCCCTTAATACCTGGCTCACCGATCAACTGGCCGAAGGCCGACAGCGCAGTATTCAGTTGATCTGGCGCAATGATGACGGCACCCGTTTCGCTTTCACCAATGAACAGGGGCAAAAAGTCCGCGACCTCAACGTGATTGAGTTGGCTCGCTGGCTCGGCAGCACACTGCGGCCGCTAACACCCTCGGAACAGCTGCCCATCATTGAACGATCGGTTTTTACCACCCTTGAACGTCGCCAAGCTGATCTCGCTTCTATGGTCACGCCAAGGTCTAACACCGAACTGGGGCGCGGGCAGTTAGTCGACTGGTTGCAAAGTGTTATACGGCGGGCTCGTCGCAAGGGCCCTCAGCACAGCCTATTAGCGCTACATACGGACGCCGCCGAAGCGGTGACACAGCTAGTAATCACGATCGAAAATGCCGGCTTTACGGTAGATGCCCGGGGTTTGATCTCGCCCACCACCCACGGACTGGTGCTCAACACCGTCGCTCTCGACAAGCTTCAGCGCCACATCGCTGATCATCCGGGCGCGGCAAACGCCGGCATTGGCTTGGCGGTGATTGACCCGGCTCACGGGGGTGCCGAGGACTTGCTCAATACGGTTGCGGAGACGGCCAAACGGGGGCTTGCGCTATCGCCCAACATGGCGATTGTGGCGGAAAGGGGCCGACAACCGACGGACCTAGGGGTGGCCGTGCGCAACATTTACGAGCGGCTACTGGCTGACATGCCTCCGAGCTTGAGCTTGCGTCGAGTACATCGCAGTGGCTGCATCGACCCCGACGAACAGGAGCAGGTTTATCAGGTATTGCTCGATAGCGCCGCCGATACTGCCATCGAGCTGAGTCGGGCGCCCGGCTATCACTCCAGTGCGTTGACCATCGCTCTGGATTGCTTGAAAGTGAAGGCCGTGTGCGAGTTTGCCGAGCAAATTGCGACCGCCGGTTGTGAGGTTCCAGCATTCAGCATTCGACTTAGCACCGATGCCGCACTACACCACGACTTCCTCGAATTTGTGCTAACGCAGGTGTCTAACAGCGGTATCGGTACCGATCGGTTGTGTATTGAATTGCGTGATTCTTCTTGGCTGAGAGAAGAATCACGTATTGCCGACTTTGCCCGTACCCTTCGTTCTATTGGATGCCACATTGCCATTAGTGGCGTGAACCCTAGCCGGGGTACGACGTCGCAACTGCAACAACTTCGACCCCATATGTTGGCCCTTGATACATCGCTGTGGCCACCAGACGCGACACGGGAACGACTGCCGGCATTGCACCAAGCCATAAGCGATTTACACCATTTGGTGGGGGAGCGCGTGGTATTCAGAGATCAGCGTGAACGGGCGCTAGCGGCAGAACTGGGTATCGACTTCATTGAGCTCTTTGATGAACACGAGACCACTCCAGAGCTGTTACTTGGTCAGTTACCCTCAGTGCGGCGCTAACGCGCCCTGCCCCCTTTCTCTGACGGCAGCATTAGTAAACTTTTACGTCATTTGCCACATATAGCGGACATTACCGAGTAGACTTGCAATAACCGCTTGCCTTGTACGGGAATCGGCCTATAATTCAAAACAACTATTTGGGGGGATAGTTTTATGCTGCAACATTCTCTTGGCATTCTGACCAAGCCTGGAACCGAGTGGCGTCGCCTCGCCGATCTCACCGAGACCCAACGCGCCATCATGCTGCTCTATCCCATGATTTGGGCAGTGTTGCCGGCGGTTGCCTGGTATTGGGGTACTGCCCACGTTGGCTGGAGCGTCGGTAATGATGGCGGTGTCATTCGCCTGACTGACGACAGTGCTACACTAATCAGTTTTCTATTCTACGCGGGCATGGTGACTTGTGTGGCCGTCATAGGCTACTTCGTTCACTGGATGTCAGAGACCTATGGCGCCGACTCATCGATTACCAAAGGCATTCTAATAGTCAGTATTTGCGCCACACCATTATTCATTGCGGGTGCAGTGGGTTTCTATCCTATCCTTTGGCTCGACATGATTCTGGGTGTGTTTGCCCTTAGCTGGTCGACGTACCTTTTGTATTCGGGTATTCCCGTCATCATGCGTATTCCCGAAACCCGCGGCTTTCTGTTTGCATCGGCCGTAGTCGGTATCGCCTTCATCATTTTCATATGCCTGTTGGTGGCCACCGTCATGCTCTGGGAATGGGGTGCAACCCCGTCATTTACTGACTAAAACAACATCAGCATCCGGGCGGATGCGGGCCACGCAACTCAAGGGGCGGGTCAAACTGGGGGAAGATGGTCGCGCACGTTAGCCACGAGCAACCATCTACGGACAACGAGGAAGAGCGTCACCATGTCTGAAGTCAATTCGGCACTGGAGCACCCGCTGTACAATTACAAAGTGGTGCGCCAATTCGCCATCATGACCGTGGTTTGGGGCATCGTCGGCATGTTTGTCGGCGTTTGGATTGCGGCCCAGCTGGCATGGCCAGCGTTAAATTTCGATCTGCCCTGGACCAGTTTTGGTCGACTGCGACCGCTGCATACCAATGCCGTGATATTTGCGTTCGGCGGCTGTGCGCTTATGGGTACATCACTCTATATCGTACAACGCACCACCCAGACTCGGTTAATGTCCGACGGTTTGGCGTCAATAGTATTTTGGGGTTGGCAACTGGTCATTGTGGCGGCGGCTATCTCACTACCCCTGGGCTACACAACGACCAAGGAGTATGCCGAACTCGAGTGGCCCATCGATATTTTGATTGCACTGGTGTGGGTTGCCTATGCGGTGCTGTTTTTCGGCACCCTCATGAAGCGTAAGGTGTCACACATTTACGTGGCCAACTGGTTCTTCGGCGCCTTTATCATCACGGTAGCGGTTTTGCACTTGGTCAACAGTGCCGCGCTGCCAGCCACGATGACGAAGTCCTATTCGGCTTATGCGGGCACAGTCGATGCCATGATTCAGTGGTGGTACGGCCATAATGCCGTGGGCTTTTTCCTGACGGCGGGCTTCTTGGGCATGATGTACTACTTTGTACCCAAACAAGCCGAGCGTCCGGTGTTCTCCTACCGGCTCTCAATCGTCCACTTTTGGGCGCTAATCGCTATTTATATTTGGGCCGGTCCCCACCATTTACATTACACGGCACTACCCGATTGGGCGCAAAGCTTGGGTATGGCCATGAGTTTGATTCTGCTGGCCCCGTCATGGGGTGGCATGATCAACGGCATCATGACCTTGTCAGGTGCTTGGGAGAAACTCCGCCACGACCCCATTCTCCGGTTCTTAGTCGTTAGCCTATCGTTCTACGGCATGTCGACCTTCGAAGGCCCCATGATGTCCATCAAAACGGTTAATGCCCTCTCCCACTACACCGACTGGACCATTGGACACGTGCATTCCGGTGCCCTCGGTTGGGTCGCTATGATTTCCATTGGTGCCATGTACCACCTCATCCCCCATTTGTATGGGAAAAGTGGCATGTACAGCACACCCCTGGTGAATCTGCATTTCTGGATGTCGACTATCGGCACCGTACTGTACATCGCCTCTATGTGGGTGAACGGCATCATGCAAGGACTGATGTGGCGTGCCTATAACGAAGACGGCACCCTCACCTACACCTTTGTCGAATCGGTTGTGGCCAGCCACCCAGGCTATGTCGTGCGGGTACTCGGTGGTGCCATTTTCCTCGGGGGTATGCTGATCATGGCCTACAACGTCTACATGACCACACGACGAGGCGTTGAAGACAGTATCCCTGCACCACAAACCGCTGCAGTGGCTGCCTGAGGAGCGCGTTGTTATGAATCACGAAATCGTCGAAAAAAATACGCCGCTCATGATTGTATTAATTATCGTGGCCATTAGTTTCGGGGCACTCGTTGAGCTGGTGCCCCTAGCGTTTAGCAAGACCCTCAATACCCCCATCGAAGGCCTAGAGCCTTACTCCGCGCTCGAGCTTGAGGGTCGCGATATATACATGCGCGAAGGCTGCGCAGTGTGTCACTCGCAAATGGTGCGTCCTATGCGTGCAGAGACCGAGCGTTACGGACACTACTCAGTAGCCGGAGAGTCGGTCTACGAGAGACCGTTCCTGTGGGGCTCCAAACGTACAGGACCCGACCTGGCCCGTGTTGGTGGTCGTTACAGTGACGATTGGCAGCGGGCGCATTTGTACAACCCACGGGATGTTGTACCCGAATCGATCATGCCCTCGTACCCATGGCTATTCGATAACAAAATCGATGGCTCAGTAGTGCCTGCCAAATTCCAGACCTTACGAGCTCTGGGTGTGCCCTACAGCGACGATGACATCGCTGGCGCGCAGGCAGCCGCCGAAAACTGCCCGTCGGCACCCGGCGGACATTGCCGAGAAATTGATGCAGTGGTGGCCTATCTCCAGCAGCTAGGCACACTACTAAAAAGCCGTCGTTAATCATGGATATCAACGACTTGCGCGGGCTTAGCACTGTGCTGCTAATGGTGGCTTTCATCGGTCTGGTGATTTGGGCCTACAGCCGCAAACGACAACAAGCTTTCGATGAGGCGGCTAACCTACCGTTCGCCGACGACGACATCGACCAACGTACAACCAGTGAGGAACGCCCCCATGACTAGCTTCTGGAGCGCATGGATTATTATCCTGACGTCGGCGCAGATCATTCTCGCCGCTTGGCTGCTGTTTGCGAACCGCAAAAAAAGCGGTGGCGATGTTCAAACGACCGGGCACGTCTATGACGGGTTAGAAGAGTTCGATAATCCACTGCCCGCCTGGTGGTTTCAAATGTTTGTACTCACCATTATTTTCGCCATTGGCTACCTCATCATCTATCCAGGCATGGGTAGCTGGAAAGGTGTTATTGGCTGGACCTCGGTAGGCCAATACGAAGACCGTGTGGCCGTCGCTGAAGAAAAATACCGGGCCATGCGCGATCGTTATTTAGCCCTCCCCGTGGAAGAGATCGCCCACGATCCGAAAGTACGCAAAATGGGGCAACGTATTTTCGGCAATAACTGCGCAACCTGCCATGGCTCCGATGCTGGCGGTGCCTACGGTTTCCCCAACCTCAGTGATAACGACTGGCTCTACGGCGGCACACCCGAGGCCATCAAGACCACATTAAACCACGGTCGTCGGGCCGCAATGCCCGCTTGGCAGTCCATTTTAGGCGACACGGGCATCGATGAGACGGTGCACTACCTCATGTCCCTTAACGGCCGCGAAGCCGATGCCACGAAGGTGGCGGCGGGTGAAAAACACTTCCAAAGCTATTGCAGCGCCTGCCACGGTGCCAACGCTATGGGTAACCCAATGATGGGGGCACCCAACCTAACCAACGGCATCTGGCTTTATGGTGGTACTGAGCAGCAGTTGACCCAGACCTTGCGTAACGGACGTAACGGCAACATGCCCGCTTTCGGCGATATTCTCAGTGAGGACAAGATCCACATTCTAACGGCCTGGGTTTACGGTCTGAGCCACGGCGAAAATCCGCAAGTAGCAGCGGCCCAGTAACCACCAACGGGGAGATCATGGGGTGAGCGATACACGAGACGATGTGTTGGCGGTAGACGCCGCCGCCCCCACCGAGATCGGGGAACTTGATCTCTACCAAAAGCGGGAAAAGATTTACACCCGCGCTATTCAGGGTCGCTTTCAACGGCTGCGAACCCTCACGGGTTGGCCGTTGTTGCTGGGGTATTTTTGTTTGCCCTGGATTAATTTGTTTGGCCAACAGTCGGTGCTATTTGACCTCCCCGAGCGCAAATTCCACATCTTGACCATGACCTTTTGGCCCCAAGATTTTTTCATGCTGGCCTGGTTACTGATTATTTCCGCCTTTGGACTTTTTACCGTGACCGCATTAGCCGGTCGGGTCTGGTGCGGTTACACCTGCCCACAAACGGTGTGGACAGCCATCTTCATGTGGATCGAACAGTTTTTCGAGGGCAGCCGTAACCAACGTATCAAGCTCGACAAAGCGCCCCTATCGTTCACTAAATTTCGTCGGAAATTTATGAAACATGCGGGCTGGCTATTCGTGGCGTTCATGACAGGTTTCACCTTTGTCGGTTACTTC
>CBFHMA010000077.1:0-9691 GCA_965656775.1 Luminiphilus sp. | reverse complement strand
ACAAGCAAAAGAGTGCCAAACAGACCAGCCAAAAACGCCAATCCGCTGCGGCTTGATATTCGTCACGTGGATGTGATTGCCGATGGGTTGCAGTCATGGCAGAACCACTCGGCGCCGATCGGCAGTGGGCGCGACCATGCCCAAATCGCCGGACGCCAATCCCTGAACTCGATGGGGACTGGCTAGAGTGCCATGCTCAAGTATTAGGCGGCTGTATTCTTCCTCTAGCCGCCAACGACTGGTCTCAATACGCTGCAGCTCGGCGTAATACTCGCGACACAGGTGGGAGCTGTAAATCAGCCCTAAAGCGGTGACAACAACACTTATCGACAGCAAAGAACTTAATAACGAACGACGCGCATTACCCGAGTGCGCAATCATTGACAGGGGCGGACGATTAACAGCTGCCATTAGAGTTTCTCCGCAACGCGCATAATCGCAGATCGCGATCGCGGATTGGCTTCCAACTCTGCAGCGCCTGCTCGCACAGGCTTACCGACCAAGGCAAGCTGCCGACCCGTCTCAATATCGGTCACAGGAATACCCCTGGGCAAAGTGCGACCACGGGCCGCATCACGCATGAAGCGCTTTACCAGACGATCTTCAAGAGAATGAAAACTAATAACCACCAAGCGACCACCGGGCTTCAAGCGATCACACACTTTTGCCAACAGAGCCTCTAGATCAGCCAATTCTTGGTTAATGTGAATTCGGATGGCCTGGAATACACGCGTGGCGGGATGTTTGTGCTTCTCCCAGGCCGGATTGGCAGCGCTCACTACCGATGCCAATTGCGCTGTGCGCGTAAATGGCTTTTCATCGCGGGCCTCAATGATGGCGTGGGCAATACGCTTGGCAAATCGCTCCTCACCGTATTCACGCAACACAAAACACATTTCCGACTCATCAGCACTGTTGACGAAATCAGCAGCGGTTACACCCTGACTATTGTCCATCCTCATATCGAGGGGACCATCTCGTAGAAAACTGAAACCACGCGCCTGCTCATCGAGCTGAGGACTGGATACACCCAAATCGAGCAATACCCCACTTATGTCGCCCTCGATACGCTCCAGCTCGGTAAAACTACCCTGAACAAATTGAAATCGAGGATCTCGGGCCGCCAATGACGCCGCCGTAATGGCAGCCTCAGGATCTTTATCAAACGCCACCAGCCGATCATCATCAGCCATCGCGTCAAGGATGCGCGCACTGTGCCCACCGCGGCCAAAAGTGCCATCGATATAGGTACTGGCGTCATCACCAGAAACTGAAGTAGACATAAGTGCAGCCACAGCTTCCTCGAGTAGCACGGTCTGATGTTGCAATTCCATCAGAGCGTCAACGACATCAATTCAACAGGAATATCTCCATCCATCTCGACGGCAAGTGCCGCTTCGCGCTCAGCAATCCAGAGCTCCTCAGACCAAAGCTCCAATTTATTACCCTGCCCCACCAGCACGACTTTTTTATCGAGCTTGGCGTAATCGCGCAGAGATTGAGGCAGCAATACTCGACCACTGCCGTCTAATTCCAAATCGCTCGCATACCCCAATACCAAGCGCTGAAACCGCTTAACCGCTGGATTAAGTGCCGGCAATGATTGGACTTCGTTCTCGATACGCTCCCATTCAGGCAGCGGGTAAAGCGCGAGACAGGGCGACTGAGTGTCGATAGTTGCCACTATCTGTCCGGCACACTTGGTCAACAACGACTCACGCTGACGCGATGGAATCGCCATCCGCCCTTTCGCATCCATGTTGATGTGCTGTACGCCTCGAAACACCTAAGTGCCACTCCGCTTAAGAAACCCCGACAGAAAGACCTCAAAAATCCACTTTCTGCCACTTTTCACCACTATACGACCCGAATCCAAGGAGGTCAATGCAATGACAGAGGGAAATGTGTTGTATTTCAGTCGCTTACCGACCCATGACCGGGCTCCCGGCGAGACAGGACCGATGCTTCGGGTAGAGCGAAATTCCGATTTGTTACAGGAACTTAGAGATACTACGTACAAATAAGACGAAGCAATAAAGAGAAGAATATTAAGAGATGCTTTTATTATTCTATTTGGTTATTTATGCGCCAAGAATCTTGGGCACATGACCTGTGGCAGATAAAAATGAGCTGATCGATAAGCCGGGTTCTGTCAAGGACGATCATTCATCTGCGACGGACGTCACCGCCCGCCTGTAGCGACCTACCCGGATCCGCCGGAGGTCACGGCACATGGATCCCTATTTGGTCTTGCTCCGAGTGGGGTTTACCATCGCCACGCCTGTTACCAGCCGCGCGGTGCGCTCTTACCGCACCTTTTCACCCTTACCAGCAGTCAATGTCTAACTGGCGGTTTCCTTTCTGTTGCACTTTCCGTGGGCTCACGCCCCCCAGGCGTTACCTGGCACCCTGACCTCAGGAGCCCGGACTTTCCTCCACCAACCACGTTGGCAGCGATCGTCTAATCAGCTCGCGGCTGACTCTACGGGTGAATGCGTGATAGCTCAAGGGTTATCATCCTTCAGACGCTCCGCCAACAACAAATCGTAGAGTTCGCGGGTTTTTAGACCCGAAAATTCCGCCACTATCGCGGCCGCTCTTCGCGGTGGCAGGGCCTCCCCCAAGCGCAGTAACAGAGTGCGCGTAGCATTGTCTAACGACGACTGACTCCTATCGCATGGCCCCACAAGCAGCACAATTTCACCCCGCTGCTGATTGCTGTCGGCTTCCACCCAAGGCAACATGTCGCCAAGTGGTGCCCTGTTAATTGTCTCAAAGGTCTTCGTCAATTCCCTTGCCAAAACAGCCTCTCGCTGAGCGCCCAAAATTTGTACCGCATCCTTCAACGTGTCGACAATGCGGTGGGGTGCTTCATAGAAGATAAGAGTACCCCTAAAATTCACGACCGCCTGAAGTTTCTGACATCGAAGGCCACTTTTTGCGGGTAAGAATCCTTCAAACAGAAAACGGTCTGTTGGTAAGCCTGATGCACTTAGGGCTGTAATAGCGGCACAGGGTCCGGGCAGGGGAATAACAGGAAGCTGAAGTGCCTGTACAGCTCGCACTAACCGATATCCCGGATCCGAAACCAGCGGAGTGCCCGCATCGCTGATGAGCGCAATAGCTTCTCCCCCATCAATTCGCGCAGCGATTGCACTTGATGCGGCCTCATCAACATGATCGTGATAAGCCAATAGAGGTCGATCAATACCGTGATGTCGAAGCAGTCGTAGGCTTTGTCGAGAGTCCTCCGCAGCGATAGCATCAACGGCACTGAGCACCTCAATAGCTCGGGCAGTGATGTCCGCTAGATTACCGATGGGCGTCGGTACTATGTACAAACCACGTTCCAAATGTATCACTCCTCTCTATACTCAGGCATATGACATTAGACACCTATTCAACGTATTTCACCGGGTCTCGATGGGGCTTGGCAGTGTCCTTGGCCTGCATGATGCTCTTGTTAGTTACCGGATGCACCACTAGTGACCCCATGCCACAAACCAAGGCTGTCACTCGGTCACCGACGCCACCCATAAGTAACGCCCCCACCGATACGCCGCCGGCCCACCTCGACATTGCTATGGTCGAGGAATTACGCGCCCTCGCCTACACTGACGGAACGCTGGTGGCACGCGCGCGTTTGCAGCAAGAGCAACAACAAGGAATGGATGATCATGCGCTGATGCTGATCACCGCGCACATTGACTGGCTTGAAGGCGACATCGCCAGCGCCAACGCATTACTGACGCAAGTAGCTGCAAGCGACAACGATGCTGCACGTGACTTTGCCCGACAGCAGCAGCAGCACATCCTAGAACTGGAGGGGCGCTGGCTCGCGGCGGCTGAGGTTGCCTACCAACGCAGCAGAGAGCATATGCCGGAGCACAACGCCGACATCATAGAGGATGTGTGGTCGCTAATGCTCCGTGTAACCGATGATCAGCTGCGGCGGGCCGTCAAAGCAAGCACCGACAGCGAGTGGCGGCAATGGCTGGCATTGAATGCGAGCTATCGTCAAGGACGTCAGTCCGTAAAAAACTGGTTACAGCTACACCCTAATCATCCTGCCGCGTCTAAGATGCCCGGTGCGCTAGTCACCTGGCTGCAGGCAACACCACCGAATCAGGTGGCGGCCATATTACCCCTGAGCGGTTCCCTTAAGAGCGCGGGCAATGCGGTACTCGATGGCATGATTACCGAACTCTACAAGCGATACCCCGTGGCCGACACTAGACCAAGCTTCATCGTGATTGATAGCAACTTGTCAGACGGCATTAGCGCGGCTTATCGCGAAGCCGAAAAACAAGGTGCCAACGTAGTGCTGGGACCACTCACAAAGGCAAACGTACAACGTTTGGGTGCGATAACGCCAAAATCAACGCCGGTCATTGCACTCAACCGTCCGGACATTTTACTGCCCGACGAAGTGCTCTCTTGGTCAGCTATGAGCCTGGCCCCTGAAGATGAAGCGCGGCAACTAGCGCAGGTAGCTTATGGACAGGGTCTGCGTCGAGCAATCGTTATTGCTCCCGGTTCTGATTGGGGACAACGTATGGCCGATGCCCTTAGAGGTGGTTGGCGTGGTCTGGGTGGGCAAATTACAACTGAACTTGTTCTTGATGATGGCTCGCCGCTGTCATTGCAAATCAGCGAAACCGTTGGTAGCGCGCAGGCCGAGGCGCGAGTGAAAGCTTTTGAAGATGCTTTTGCCCAGCCCGTCGAAGCTCGCCCGAGACGGCGTGAAGATTACGACGTGATCTTCCTCCTAACACCGAGCCCCGCCGAGGCCAGAGCCATACGCCCGCTGCTCGTGTTCCACTACAGTGGCGATGTACCCATCTATGCCCCGTCCACAGTCTATACCGGTGATAATCCGCCGCAAAACCGTGACTTAAACAATGTCAGGTTCTTAGAGATTCCAGCCATGTTGCGAGCGGGAAATGACCTCCGATTCCGCCGCCTGAACGCACTAGGTGCAGATGCGGTGCATATGTTGGAACACTACGAGCAAGCCCTTCACACTCGAGCACCCTTGTTTGCAGGGGAAACAGGATTACTCCAGCGCTCAGGCAGCGGCGACATTACACGAGAGCTTGATCTGGTTGTTTTTGCTGAGGACAACGTGCAGCGCGTCAGTCTACCCTCGCACTAAAGGCTTTTAGATGGGCAACCATGTCGCGACATCGAGGGAATCTTGCAGAGCAGCTGGCGTTGGCCTATTTGCAGCGGCAAGGCTTACAGCTGATCGCTCAAAACTTTCAAGCCCGCTGTGGGGAGATTGACCTCATTATGCGCGACGGTAAAACGTTGGTATTCATTGAAGTTCGGCAGCGCGCCAATAGCCGCTACGCCCGTGCGGTTCATACCATCGATCAGCATAAGCAACGCCGTATCGCCAATACGGCTGCACTTTTCCTACAAAAGCATCCCCTGTTTCAGCAACATACCTGTCGCTTCGATGTCATAACCTTTGACGGATTGATCGGCAGTGACACTCGACCCACGTGGATACGAGCGGCTTTCAGCCGTAGCCAAACACTAAGATGATGCGCCAATATGGATTATTACGATAACGTCGCAAGACACTTTCAGCACCACATTGAGCATTTAAGCTTATCGGTTGACGCCATAGCCGACATTCTCAGTAGTGGGGCCGAACTTATTAACAGTGCGCTGTTAGCTGATAAAAAAGTGTTCAGCTGTGGCGTTGGTCTCGATGCAAGCACCGCCGTGCTGTTTTCAGAATTGATGACCCGCGGCCTCGGCAGGGAGCGACCAGCTCTGCCGACGGTCGAATTAGCCAGCAGGTTTGGCGCGCTACCCGAAAGCGCACAACTATGGATATCGGGGCAAATGCAAGCACAAGGACAGCCGGGCGATGTTGCATTAGTCTTTGCTGGCAGCCTCGAGCACCATCATTTATTGGCGCTCGCCGCCACCATTAACAAGCGCCATATGCAACCTATTTGGATGGGGGCCCAAGGACCCGGGGTAAGCTTAACGTTTCCCAGTATCTCTTTAGCGGGAAACTTGGCGCTGTGTCACGCGAGTGTCATATGCCTTGCTGAACTCATCGACATTATGACTTTTGGCCCCATGGAGGACATGTTGTGAATGCCATTCCCACTCTGCGCTTAGCACTTGGCGCACTGCTGTTAACACTAGGTCTGACTGGCTGCGGTTCACTGCTGGTTGCGGTGGGCTCTGATCCTATTGCCGAAGATCCCGGTGAGCGGACGCTGGCCCAACAAGTCTTAGATGAAAGCATTGAAACTAAAGCGACGGTCAATGTTAAAGCGGCCGACGATCGCTACCGGAAAGCAAAACTACTGGTCGTGTCGTACAACGGCTACGTGCTGTTGACCGGTGAAGTTCCTGATCAAGCACTGAAAGACCAGGCAGCCGACGTCGTGCGCAAAATCAATGGGGTGAGACGCATTTATAACGAGCTGGTAGTCGGACCTAATTCTGATAGCAATGCCGATGCCAATGACGTATGGCTTACGACGAAGGTCAAAACCGCACTCCTTACAACATCAAATACCCCAGGCATGCGGGTAAAGGTAGTAACCGAAAACAGTGTTGTCTACCTCATGGGATTGTTAACCCCCGAGGAAGCCGAACGCGTCAGTGACACTGTCGCCAGCATCATAGGGGTTCAGCGGGTTGTCCGATTATTCGAACTTATTTGACCACTTTGAGGGCAGGTCGAGTACGCTCTGGGGGAGTGGGCTGCGCCGGTGGAGGATCGGGCTCGGGGTCTGATTCAAACACCATGCCCTGCCCATTCTCTCGAGCATAGATACCGAGAATAGCCGCCACCGGCACGTAAATATCGATAGGCTGACCGCCGAAGCGGCCATTAAAGGTGACCGCGTCATTACCCATTTGCAGACTGACCACAGCTGTTGGCGACACATTGAGTACAATCTGGCCGTCGCTGACATACTGGTGGGGCACCACCACGTCATGGCCATTGGCATTCACCAAAAGATGCGGAGTGCAATCGTTGTCAACAATCCACTCGTAGATAGCCCGGATAATATAGGGCCGGCTGGGTGTCATCGTATCCTAGATCCGCATCTCCCGCTCCGACATCGAGAGGCTTTCTTGGAAGGCATCACGACGGAACAGCGAGTCCATGTAATTGAGAAGCGGCTTAGACTGTTTGCTGGGACGAATATCAATACCTAGTGCGGGAAGGCGCCACAAAATGGGCGCGACACAACAATCGACCAGGGTAAATTCGTCGCTCATGAAAAAGGGTTTTTCATTGAAAATAGGGGCAATGGCTAACAAACCATCGCGCAATTCAGCTGCTGACTTTTTGACCACATTATCAGAGCGAGAGTTTTCGATAGCGTCAACCAATGAACACCAATCGCGCTCAATTCTGTACATCAGCTGACGGCTCTCTGCACGCGCAACTGGGTAGACGGGCAGCAACGGTGGATGCGGGAAGCGCTCATCGAGATACTCCATCATCACTTTCGACTCATAGAGCGATAAATCTCTGTCTACCAACGTGGGCATAGAGTTGTAGGGATTGTAATCCCCTAAATCAGCAGGAGCATTGCCACTGTCAGATTCTATTAAATCGACCGTTACGCCTTTTTCAGCCAGCACAATACGTACACGATGGCAGTAATGACAAGTGCTGTCAGAAAACAGCGTCATGGAAGATCGTTTTGACACAACAGCTGAGTTGTCGTCCGAGATTTTCATTTATGTTCTCCGGGGAGCCCAATAGGGCAGTGGGAAGCGCCTAAAGAAGGCACTTCCGGCAGGGCACTTCAGTGTACGTCTTTCCAGTATTCACGGCTTAACAACCACGCAAACACAAAGAAGACGGCCAAAAAGAGCATGACATAGATACCCATACGCTGGCGCTCAACCTTCATAGGCTCAGCGGTATAGGCCAAAAAGTTGACGAGATCATAGATGGCTTCATCGAACTGCTCAGGAGTCATGGAACCGGAGGTTGTAACCTCTAATCGACCACAGGGCTGCTCCATGACCGACTGCCCTGATAGGGGATCTACATGTTCGTCGTGACCATACCCGGGACCCGCGGCACACTCTGGCATACCTTGCAGCTCCATAAGGACATGGGGCATACCCACCTGTGGAAATACTTTGTTGTTAACGCCATAGGGGCGCGTGCTGTCTTGGTAGAAGTTACGCAGGTAAGTGTAAAGCCAGTCGGGATTACGTGCCCTCGCTACCAACGTGAGATCGGGTGGCGTGGCGCCAAACCATGTCTTGGCGTTGGCTTTGTCCATGGCGTTATCCATTAGAGAGCCAATTTTGATGCTGGGGTCGAACATCAAGTTGGCCTGGTATAGGTCCTCTGGAATACCTAAGTCCCGTGCAACGCGATTATGCCGTGAGTATTGCAGGCTGTGGCAACCCATGCAGTAGCTGTTGTATAACGCCGCACCCCGCTGCAGAGATGCCGAATTAGTAGGATCTACGGTGATGTGGTCACAAGGCATAGTGCCACAATCGTAAGCAGACTCTGCACCAACGACTTTGAGCGGAATAAACGTCAACAAACCAATCACGCCGAGGGTCGCAAGACTCTTAAAGAAGCCCATGCCACCATCCATGGTCACCCGCTCTGGTACCGGCTTGTTCTTGTCCATCGTCGACCAAATTGGCATCGCTAGGAAAAACAAGAAGTAGAAAATTGAGCAGATCTGCGCCAGAACGGTGCGTTCCGGTGTGGGCGACTTGACCCCTAGAACGCCCAAAATAATGAAGCTGGCAACGAATAAGAGCAGCATCACACGATTGATATTACCGCGGTAACGCCACGATTTGACTTCACATCTGTCGAGCCAGGGTAACGCAAACGGGATGGCCACTGACGCGGCGAAGAACACGAAACCCCAAAACTTATCGGGTACCGCACGTAGTACCGAGTAGAACGGTGTGAAGTACCACACAGGCGCAATGTGGTCTGGGGTCTTTAGGGCATTGGCCTGCTCGAAGTTGGCATACTCTAAAAAGTATCCTGACATCTCTGGCATAAAGAAGATGACGCCACAAAAGAAGAACAGGAATACAGCAATGCCCTGGATGTCGTGCACCGAGTAATAGGGGTGGAATTTGATACCGTCTAACGGAATGCCGTTCTCGTCTTTCTTCTTCTTGATTTCGACACCGTCTGGGTTGTTCGAGCCAACCTCGTGTAACGCCAGTATGTGCAAAACCACCAACGCAAGAAGCACAATGGGCAGAGCCACGACATGCAACGCAAAGAAGCGGTTAAGGGTAATACCCGAAATCAGGTAGTCGCCGCGAATCCAGGTCACAATATCTTCGCCGACAACGGGAATAGCGCCAAATAACGAGATGATAACCTGAGCACCCCAGTACGACATTTGACCCCAGGGCAGTACATAACCGACGAACGCCTCTGCCATCAAAACCACAAAAATGAGCATTCCGAAAACCCAGAGGAGCTCCCTTGGTTTCTTGTAAGAGCCGTACAACAACGCACGCATCATGTGCAGATAAACGACCACGAAGAAGAAAGAAGCACCCGTTGAGTGCATGTAGCGCAGCAACCACCCGTAGTCGACATCACGCATGATGTACTCAACAGACGCAAACGCTTGCTCTGCAGACGGTGTGTAGTTCATGGTCAACCAAATGCCGGTCAACAGTTGGTTGACTAACACCA
>CBFHMA010000076.1:0-9722 GCA_965656775.1 Luminiphilus sp. | reverse complement strand
CCGTCGATAACCGTCACCGCTTTGCCACCGCGCCCTTTAGTTTCTCTGCGTATACGGGCAATACCATCGCCCTGGTGAACCGGTGCAGCGTTACCGCAGACGCAATCTGCCAACTTGCGATGACACTGGTGACACAGACGGCCACCGTCGGTGGAGTACACCAGTTTAGACGATGATTTTTTTGCCACGTAAGCGCTCCATTACCGCAGTGAATCTCGACACGGGGTATAGTAGCCCGCAAGGCTGTGGTGTTTAAGAGCTAAAGCCACAGCCCTATTGTGTTCAAGGCGCTACATCAACAAAGACGACAGAGACAAACTATGCCCGGCAGCCATGACAGGGTGAACGCCACCGATAGCACATCGACCGACGCCGAAGACAGTACCACCTTTGAGGCATTGCAAATGCAGGTGGCCTTTCTAGAGGATACGGTAGCGACTCTTGACGATGCGCTGGCGGTACAACAACGTCAGTTGCACGTGTTACAGCAACAATTGCGATTGTTGCACGGGCAGTTAAAAGAGCAGGGTAACCGGCTCGATACCATGACCGAAACCACCGATGCGCCGCCACCCCATTACTGAGTAGCGCACCTAGTAGAACGGAGTAAACCATGTCTTATCGTGTAGGTCTGCTGATTCTTGGGGCATTTCTTACGGGTATTTACGTACTCTTTGCTATTGCTACGCGTCCCCCTGAAGCCCCCGAACATCAGATCTTCATAAACGGACATATCCTGACCTTAGACGGCAACAATACGGTTTCCGACGCACTGAGTGTACGCGGCGATCGCATAGACGCGGTGGGTACTGCCGAGTCCTTGTTAGCCGAGGCTACCGACGCCACGCTGGTTACCGATCTGCGGGGTCGCACATTAATGCCTGGCATTGTCGATGCCCACGGCCATTTTCCAGGGTCGGGTCAGGTGGTGTTTTCGGCTAACTTAAATAGCCCTCCAATGGGCACCGTTGAAAGTATGCCCCAGCTAATCGATGCCCTGAAAGAGTATGCCCAGCAACGCCCCGATGGCTGGATTCGGGGTTTCGGTTACGACGACACCTTGTTGGCCGAGGGCCGTCATCCGACTCGCTACGATCTCGATCAGGTGTCTACCGAGCGGCCAGTGGCTGTGGTGCACACCTCGGGGCATTTAGCGGCTGTGAATTCCGTGGCCCTCGCCGAGATGAGTATTACCGCTGCAACGGCCGACCCAAAAGGCGGCCACATACAGCGCTTTGGTCAGGGTGAAGCCGGCGAGCCCGGTGAGCCTAACGGTGTGCTGGAAGAGACCGCTGCACGTGTGGTCCTCATGGAGACCCTGGACATTGGGGCCATGGATGCTATTCGCATGACCACCCATGCGGCCCGTGAGTACCTAGAGCAGGGGGTTACCACGGCATCTGCAGGTGGTATGCCCGTTATGATTGCCGACCTATTGGGGCCGCTCAGCCGCTTCAATGTTTACCCACAACGGGTTGTCTTGTTCCCGCTCATGGAAGAGGTAGAACAGCAGGTATTAACCGAGAGCTGGCGGCCTGAATCCCTTGCGGCGGGTCGTATGGTCGTACCCCGCGTGAAGATTATTGCCGATGGCAGCATCCAGGGCTTTACTGGCTACCTGACCGAGCCCTACTACACCCCCTTCGAGGGCGATGCCGAGTATCGGGGGTATCCGTCGGTATCTCGAGAAGATCTGTTTTATCAATTAGAGGGCTTGTATCGCGAGCGTGTGCAAGCAGCGATTCACTGTAATGGGGACGCCAGTCTTGACGACACCCTGGACGCCATTGAAGCGGCCCAGGCAGCGCACCCCTGGCCTGAGGCCCGGCCCCTTATTATTCACGCGCAGCTGGCGCGGGAAGACCAGATAGCACGCATGGCCGACTTGGGTGTTACGCCCAGCTTCTTCCCCGCCCACACCTACTATTGGGGCGATCGTCACGCGGGCATTTTTGTCGGTCCCGAGCGTGCAGCCAACCTCAGCCCTGCTCAGTGGGCACTAAACCACGGTGTGCGTTTTAGTGGCCATCAGGACACACCGGTGACCCCCATGCTGCCCATGCAAATTGTATGGAGTCAGACCCAGCGCCAAACCCGTAGTGGCGCTGTATTGGGCCCAGAACATCGTATTGACCCCGTGCAAGCGTTGCGCTCAATTACTATCGATGCCGCTTGGCAGGTCTTTATGGATGACCAAATAGGCTCATTAGAGCCGGGTAAATTGGCCGACTTGGTCGTGCTATCTGGGAATCCACTTACCGAGGATGACGTTCGCACCCTCAGGGTAGAGGCCACCTATATTGGTGGTGCCGAAGTCTGGAGCCGCCGTTAAGGGGCGGCTTCATCACTGGATTTGTTAGCGGCCGTGGCATTGGTGTCTGACGCGCCCTTGGCGGATGCGTCGTCCTTAGTGTGCCCCTCGGTTACTTCTCGCAACTTAATCTCCAGGTAGTCCTCCAACCGGTTGCGTTCGGTCACCGATTCGCGGGTTTTCTCCAGCAGATAGGGGGTGCGTACCTCTCTGTCGAGGAATAATCTACCCGACACCTGTGCCGCTTCGGTGGCCCGTGCCAGCCAGATAATGGTGTCGGCCCCTTCTTGGGGGTTGCGTAAAATGCGTTGGGTGATCTTGCGAAAGGTGGGCAGTGCCGATGCTACGCCGGGAGTGTCGGCCCAGCCCGGGTGCATGGCATTCACGACGATGTTGTCGTCGGCCCATGCATCGGCCCATAGCTCAGTGAGCACGGTTAAGGCGCGTTTACAGCGCGCGTAAGCAACAGCGCCACGATAGGTCTCTGGGCGCATAATCAGCTTGTTGCACTTCAGTTGTTCGGTGTACATGCCCCCGGAAATCACGTTAATCACCCGGGCGGGTGCCTCGTGATCTGCCAGTAAGGGTTTCAGGAGCCGGGTTAAGTGCCATGGACTCAGTATCAAGAGTGCAAAGCTGCGCTCGAGGCCTTCATCGGTCAGCGCGCGCTCGTTGAACAGGGCGCCGGCGTTGTTCACCAGTACGTCAATGGGCCGTCCTTTAGCCATTAAACGCTGCGCCAATGCCTCCACATCGGCCATCAACGATAAGTCGGCCAACTCTATCGTGATATCGGTCCGACCAGTGGCGTCGGCAATTTGTTGTCGCAGTGGTTCAACCCCTTTGGGGTTCCGAATCACCAACGTCAGATCGGCGCCGGCTTCTGCCAGCGCCATGGCGGTGGCGTTCCCCAGGCCCGAGCTGGTGCCGGTAATGACCACGTGCTGGCCATCCATAAACCGGCTGGTGGGTAGCCAGTATTTACGGCCCCGCCGATAACCCAATTTACTGAACATGGCCACGCCCGGTGCCACCCACTTATCGGCCCTTGCCGTGGCCGCCCGTGTGCCGGGCAGGGTATTGGTGTCTTCCAAGGCGCGTTTTAGTCCACGCAGGCTGGCGCCACCCATCTTGCGCAGGGCCTTTTCCATGCCCCCGGCTAGTTTTTCGAGACCGTAGTGATATTGGAATTCGGCGCGGTAGTCGATGTGGGTGGTGCCATCATCACGCTCCGAAAATACGATGGTGTCCATGACATCAAACCAGCGTCCTTTGCCGCGCAATACCAGACTATGCCAGGGCTGGAACTCTTCGATTTCGTATTCAAGCTGCAGGGTGGTGGGGCCAGCTTTGCAGTCTAAGTCGAAGCGTGAACCCAGCCCTACAGGGCCAGGGGTTAGCTTATCGGCGCGAACGGCGGTGGCGTCCCACTCGGTGGTGGTGCGAAAGTCGGCGACGTAACGGAAGCAGTCTTTAGCGCTGCGTGGAACGACGATTTCCTCGTGAAGGGTGATCATGGCAGGTTCCTGTAGAGAGTTCTGTGGCAGTGCGCCCAGCGCGCACATTATCTGCCATCAGTACGAATCGGAGTCCTGTTCAGTTCAGCTTAGCTTGCTGATCTATTGGTCTTCCCAGACTGTGCGCAGAGGCTCACCGAAGTCATCGAAGATCACTTTTTTACGGGGTTTGCGCTGGGTTTTCCGTTGAGCACTGGTGGGGCGCTTCATTTGTGCTCGACGCTCGTCGAGGGTGGCTATTACCTGGTAAAGGGGGGTGCGCTCGGCCGGTGGGTCGTTGAAGAGGGGAGCGTGCAAAGGACGCTGATTCGAGGCCAAACCCGTCTCACCGGGCTCTACTTGGTTAATACTGCCGCCTTGGGCTAAAAACGTCTCTACGTCGCGGCTCAGATGCTGTCGCAACTCTTCTTTAGAGGGTGGTTTTAGGTACGGTGGCTTGCCCATGGTGCACAGTATAAAAGTATTCCTAGCAACTGCCAGTGCCCCGGTCGGTGTCGTCACCACTATTTTGCACCGGAACTCTTATCGCGCTTAGCTGTGTAGCCGCGTGACCTGGCGTTTTCTGGTTTAATGGCGTGCTACGTCACAACCGAATAACGTCGGAGACCACCCCTATGAGATTTTTGCGCTCCATCTTGGTGTTTTTGTGGATGGCGCTGTCGGTTATTCCGGTGGGTTCGCTACTGCTCCTATTCTCTCTGGTAGTCGACGATCGCAAGTTATGGTGGTGGTTTGCTCAGCCTTGGTTAAAGGCGGCTGTAACCGCCGCCCGTTGGATTGGCGGGGTTGGGGTAAGGGTTCAAGGGCTAGAACATTTACCCACCACAGACGGCCAACAGCGGGTCATTTTGTGTCCGAAGCATCAATCTACCTGGGAGACGTTCTTTTTTCCAAGCATGATGCCCCATCCTTTGGCCTACGTGTTCAAGCGTGAATTGTTGTTTATTCCATTTTTTGGTTGGTCGTTGGCGCGGCTGCAGATGGTGCATATCGACCGACGTGCTCGGAGTGAGGCCTGGAATAAGGTGGCGCGACTGGGTGCAGAGCTTATGGATCGCGGCAAGTGGGTCATTATGTTTCCCGAGGGCACTCGTACCGAGCGGGGCAAGAAAGGTGATTACAAAACCGGTGCAGCGCGCTTGGCATTAGCCACCGATGCCTGCATTGTGCCTATTGCGGTTGCATCGGGGCGCTGTTGGCCGCGCCGTACCTTTAGCTTTATACCGGGGGTAATCGATGTGTCCATTGGGCCGCCGATTACCGCCAACGCCTGCGAGTCTGCCGCCGATTTAATGGCGCGGGTGGAGCAGTGGATTGAAGGGGAAATGCGGCGTATTGATGCCGACGCCTATCGTCACGAGCTTGACGCGGTGCCGGACGACAAGGATTTTATCGAGCACTATTAAGATCGGGAGGCCACTCTATGGGCTGGTACAACACCCACGTTCTACCTCGGCTGGTGACCTGTGCTTGTGGCACGCGCCCCATTCTGCGACAGCGCCAAAAGGTGGTGCCCAAGGCCCACGGAACAGTGCTTGAAATTGGGCTAGGTGCGGGCCACAACTTGCCCCATTACACGGCGTCGGCGGTAGAGCGCATTATTGCCATAGACCCCTGTGAAACCTCATGGGCCTTGGCGCAAGAACGGGTCCGTAACACCGGCTTGACCGTCGATTTCCACGCCAGCAGCGCCGAGTCCCTGCCGCTGGAAGACGCCAGTGTCGACAGTGTTTTGCTCACCTTTGCCCTGTGTACCATTCCCGACCCGGGCCAGGCTTTGGCGGAGGCCCACAGAGTACTGAAGCCGGGTGGGCAGTTAGTGTTCTGCGAACATGGATTAGCCCCTGATCCCGGTGTCGCCAAATGGCAAGCACGTATTAACCCGTTTTGGCAGAGGGCCTTTGGAGGTTGTAACTTAAATCGCGATATTCCTGCTTTATTGCGCTCTGGGGGCTTTAGCCTCGATGAGGTAGAGCAAATGTACCTGCCCGGCACCCCTCGTTTCGCGGGTTTCAATACCTGGGGCATTGCTGGACGCCGCTGATCATGTGCACCGAACACGCTGTTGACGGTGGCACCCCCGCGGGGCGAGAGCAGCACTTACTTTTAAAGGGGTGGGCTGGATTGTCACGGTCACTGTCATCGTTGTGTCGCCCACTGACTCTGGGGGTGCTAGCGCTTGTCCTCGGATGTGCCACTGAACCTGAGCCGCTGCCCACTTTTGCGCCGGCGAAACCCGTCGACATGAGCGGCAATTGGGAACTTGATTATGCCCGCAGCGATAATATTCAGGCTCAGCTCGATGTCCTAGCACGGCGCTGGCAACAGGAGGCACAGCGCCGCGCTCGCGCTGCTGAACGGGGTCAATCGGTTGGCGGATCGCCCCTGGCGAGCGGGCGCGATTTACTGGCTCTGGCGGAAATGGCCGAGCTCATCACAGCGCCTACACTGCTGGAAGTGGTGCAATCCGAATCCGAGGTGCGAGTGGCCAGAGACAACAGTTTTGCCTTGGTTTGTCGCACCGATGTGCCACCGCCCACGGTCACGGTGACCCCCTTTGGCACGGAGCAATGTGGTTGGGATGGACGCCAGCTCTTCTTTTACATCGATCTACCCGAGGGTCTACGCATTCACCATCGTATTACCCGTGCTCAGTTAGATGATGCGGTGGTCATTCAAACCGCTGTTTATTCCCCGACGGTGGATTACCCCTTCAGCGTACGTCGAGTATTCAACCGATACGACCCCGACTCTGCCGGGTATCGTTGCACCCAAACACTCAGCAAAGGCCGGGTGTGTACCACTGAACCGAAGCCATGACAGTGATTGAAGCCAACCATCCTGTGCTGCACAGAGCGCTGCACCGACCTCCACGACCAAAAGCGCCGCCAGCCGTGGTGCTCTGGTTGTGCTGGGTACTGTGGACACCTTTAGGTGCTTGGGCAGATCAGGATGTCGCCAACACCTCTTCAAGAGCGCTCGCCGGGCTAGGTCTGGAGGTGGCGGTTGTGGTATTCGACGACGGTAACCAAGCCTTCGATGAGCGGGATGCGCGCCATGTGCTGCGCAGGGTTGAAGCTCAACTGCTAACGGTGGCGGTGCGCGATGCACTCACTGCCGCACAGCGCTGGGGGCCGGTGCGGGTATTGCCCGAGGCAAGCCAACTGGCGGCATTAACAGTTACGGGAGAAGTGCGGGTATCGGATGGTCGTCAATTAGTCATTGCCCTGCGCGCTATCGATGCCAGTCATAGGATATGGCTCGACCAAGCGTTCGCGGCGCACGCTGAGCCCCCATTTGCCGCGCTATTTGAAGATATTGAAGCCGCTCTAGCAAAGGCGCTAGAAGAGGTTCCCATAAAACACCTAGAGCGATTGGGTCCCCTCTCTCAGCTCCGTTATGGGGCTGAATTGGCGCCTGAGGCGTTTGCCGATTACGTGCGAATTAACGACACGGGCGTCGAGTTACTGCGGTTACCCGCAAGAGACGACCCCATGCTCGAGCGCATTGAGCGCATCCGTCGGCAGGAAGCGTTGTTTATCGATACTGTCGATGAACAGTATGTCGATCTGCAACAACAGCTGCTGCCTACCTACGCGTTGTGGTTGCAGTCTGTACGGGAGCAGGCCGAGTATCTTGAGGACTATACCCAGCGTGCAGCCGATCGGGAATTACGCGCCGATGCCGGTAGCTTTGCGGCTATGCAGCAGGTATATGCTACCTATCGATCCCTGCGCATTCAGGAGCAAGACCTGTTTGATCTGGCCACGGGGTTCACCAATGAAACCGAATCCACCGTGCTGCAAACCGATGACCGGGTGGTTCGGTTATCAGGTACCCTCGATCACCAATACCAACAATGGCGCCAGCTGCTGGCGCAAATTATACGACTTGAACGAGGCCTCACTCCTTGAGCGATTTGCAGTTTTTGGCCACATGTCCCAAGGGCTTGAGCAGCGTATTACAGCCCGAATTACTGGCACTGGGTGCTACAGAAGCCCGAGAAACCGTCACGGGTGTGGCGTTTCGCGGTGGCTTGGGTGTGGCTTACCGGGCCTGTATGCACAGCCGCTTTGCTAATCGGGTGTTGCTGCAGCTGAGCGAGTTTGCCACGACTCAAGGCGATGATTTGTACGAAGGGCTGCTGCGTCTGCCATGGCACGAGCACCTGCAACCAGGCGGCAGTTTACTGGTCGATTTTTCGGGGCGTAGTGACGATATTCGCAATACCCAGTTCGGTGCTCGACGCTGTAAAGACGCCATTGTCGATGCCTTTCGTCAGCGGGGTTTGGAGCGCCCCAATGTCGATTTGAAGCAGCCCGATTTGCGACTCAACGTACGCCTGTACCGGGGTAAGGTGACCGTCGCTATCGATTTATCGGGTATGAGTCTGCACCGACGGGGCTACCGGCTCGATCCCGGTAAAGCGCCCCTCAAAGAAAATTTGGCAGCCGCTATTCTCACCCGTGCCGGCTGGCCGGAGGCGCTTGAGCGTGGCTTGCCACTGATTGACCCCATGTGTGGGTCGGGCACCTTGCTCATCGAGGCAGCCATGATGGCCACCGGACGAGCGCCGGGTTTAAGGCGCAACGGTTATGGTTTTGAGGGTTGGGCAGGCCATGCCCCCGAGCAGTGGCAGGCAGTTGTGAGTGCCGCCGAAGCGGCTTGTCACGATGCCCACGAAGGTGTGGAAATTCGGGGTTATGACGGTGATATTCGCGCCGTGCGTCGGGCCGAAGAAACCATTAAGGCGTTGGGTTACGAGCAGCTGATTCGGGTGCGTCCGAAAGCGCTGAATGAGTTGTTACGACCGAGCCATCGGCCGATGCCCGAGGGCCTTATTGTCTGCAACCCCCCGTGGGGTGAGCGCCTTGGTGAAACCGACACCATGCAGTTGTTGTACCAGCAACTGGGCAGGACGTTGCATAAGGAGTTCCAAGGTTGGCAGGTGGGTATTGTAACCAGCAACAAGGAACTGGGCAGGGCAGTGGGCCTGCGTAGTCATCGTCAGTATGGCTTTAATAACGGTGCCATCGATATTCAGCTGTTGTTGTTTCAGCTAAACAGTGACAACCGGCTCTCGACCCCTATGGCATCGGGTGCCGATGCCACGGGCAACCCGTCGACTGCCGGTCAACCAACACTGACGGTGGGTGCTGAAATGGTGGCAAACCGCCTCAGGAAAAATCAGCGCAAACTGAAAGCCTGGCTGCAGCGCGAACAGGTAAGTTGTTACCGGCTATACGATGCCGATATGCCCGAATATGCGGTCGCTATCGACATTTACGATGGCCAGCCGCACATAGCGGAATATGCGCCCCCAAAACAGATAGACGAGGCCGCGGCCAGTCGTCGTTTTGAGGAAGTCATTGCGGCCACCCGCCATGTGTTGCAATTACCCGAGCCCGAACCTATCGCAACCAAACGTCGGCAACGGCAGCGGGGCAGTGGCCAGTACGGGAAGTTCGATCAACGGGGCGAGCGCAGGGTGGTTGCCGAGGGGGCTGCACGGGTACTCGTTAACTTGCACGATTACCTCGATACCGGTCTATTTCTCGATCATCGTCCCCTGCGTTTACGATTGGCCCAAGAGGCTAAGGGTAAGCATTTCCTTAACCTATTTTGTTACACCGGTGTGGCCTCGATTCACGCCGCGCTGGGCGGTGCTACCACCTCTACCAGCGTTGATTTATCGAATACCTACCTGCAGTGGTACCGAGATAATTTGGCCCTCAATGGATTATCGGAGCGTCAGCATCGGGCCGAGCGTAGTGATTGCCTGCAGTGGTTGAACCATTGTCAACGACGTTATGACCTTGTGTTATTGGATCCGCCATCGTTCTCGAACTCTAAGTCCACCGACAGCGCATTTGACGTGGCCCGCGACCAAGTGA
>CBFHMA010000075.1:0-9940 GCA_965656775.1 Luminiphilus sp. | reverse complement strand
CACTGTGCCAACTATCCAAATGAAACACATACGGATGGTGCCAGTGCGTGAGTCGGCCCAGCCAAAGGGAATTGTCAGATGAATCCAGGGATAAAAGAAAAACGAAAACACAGATGGTGCTGGTTGCCCAGGGGGTAGCCACGAATAACCACAACACCCTCTGTTGTGAGGAAGGCGATAATTGCGGGATGTAACGCGCTGTAAACGGCCACATCAAAGCCAGCAGCGCAGTAGCCGCCAACATGCCCATCAACGCGATGCTGATCAGATTGAGCACCATCGCCCACTCATTAATCAGCATCGACGTTTTCCTGACTACGCCGTTGGCGTTGCTGCTGAATCAGTGTTTCAAGTTGAGAAAGCTTATCGTCATCCAGTCCAGCCGAGACGGAAGAAAAGGCGGCAATCAGGCTGTCCTCGCCTTCGCTGACAAAGTCTCCAGTGACGCTCTGGATGAGTTGAGCAATCAACTCCTCCCTCTCGACTTTGGCGCGGTAATAATACGCATGCCCCTGCTTCTGGCGGGTCAGCAGGTTTTTTTTGAACAATCGATCCAAAGTGCTCTGAATGGTGTTAAGCGTGCCGCCTTGGCGCTTAGTCAACGCCTCATGTACCTGCTTAGCATCGGCCTCCGGCGTTTCCCACAGGTATTGAAGTACGCGCTTCTCTAACTCACCCAATATCATCGACAGCTTTCCACAAATCTAATCGGGGCATATACTAGCACAAAAACCGATCGGCAATCGGTTTTTAGCTTGATTGTTTAATTTTTGAAAAAGGAGCGTGCGATGGGAACGGGCTGGTTGATAACGAAATATTTAACAACCGCTTTTGTGGTTGTGCTGGTTTCAGAGGTCGCAAAACGCAGCGATAAGCTGGGTGCCTTGGTGGCCGCTTTGCCCTTAGTCACCATTCTGGCACTCATCTGGATTCAGGTCGAAACCGGTTCCGCAGAGAAAGTCTCCAATCACGCTTGGTACACCTTCTGGTATGTGATCCCAACACTTCCGATGCTTCTGGCTTTCCCGTCGCTGCTACCGCGCCTGGGATTCTGGGGCGCTTTACTGGCCAGCGCCTTCATTACTCTGATCTGCTTTGGGCTGTTTACTCAAGCAGTCAAACAGTTTGGTCTTGATTTGGACGTGCTCTAACCGGGGGAAAAGCCGCAAAACCAACAAGGGCGAAGTGGCTGATACGAAGAAACTTGAAGCACTCCGGTATGCGAGCTTTCGGACTGCTCCTGAACACTTGCAACCCAAACTCTCTGATACCATGCCAAGCTCAGTTTTCCTTTCATGGTATCAACGCGCCCTGCCCTGCCACGTGCAATAAACACCACAAAATATACCATTGATGATGCAGTTTGTATTATTGATTAGAATTTTTATTTCATTATATTTCAATTAGTTACAGATACAAGTCACTCCCACTCAATAGTGGCCGGCGGCTTTCCAGAAATATCGTACGTCACCCTAGAGATACCCGAGATCTCGTTGATGATGCGATTAGACACCGTTTCGAGTAACTCGTACGGTAAGTGCGCCCAGCGCGCGGTCATGAAGTCGATGGTTTGCACCGCCCTGATTGCAATGACCCATTCATAACGACGACCGTCACCGACCACGCCAACGGATTTCACGGGAAGGAATACCGCAAAGGCCTGACTGGTCTTATCGTACCAATCGGCTTTGCGTAACTCTTCTATAAAGATGGCATCGGCGCGACGCAATAAATCGGCGTAGTCCTTTTTCACTTCACCGAGAATCCGCACACCCAAACCCGGTCCTGGGAACGGATGACGAAAGACCATGTCTCTCGGTAAGCCCAACTCCAAGCCGATCCTGCGCACCTCGTCCTTGAAGAGCTCACGAAGAGGTTCAACAAGCTCCAAGGCCATGTCCTCGGGCAGTCCACCTACATTATGGTGAGATTTAATGACATGGGCTTTGCCGGTTTTCGCGCCAGCCGATTCGATAACATCGGGATAAATAGTACCCTGAGCCAACCATTTCACATCGGTGATCTTGGTGGCCTCTTCATCAAAGACATCGATGAAAGTGTTACCAATAATTTTGCGCTTGGCTTCTGGGTCCGCGACACCTGTAAGGCGCGACAAAAAACGCTCTTCGGCATTGGCCCGGATAACTTTAACGCCCATATTGCGGGCGAACATCTCCATGACTTGATCGCCTTCGTGCAACCGTAACAAGCCATTATCGACAAACACGCAGGTCAACTGATCGCCAATAGCCCGATGTAACAACGCAGCAACCACCGACGAGTCAACGCCCCCCGACAGGCCCAGCAACACCTTGTCGCTCCCAACCTGCTCTCGGACCCGAGTAATAGCATCCTCGACGATATTCGCGGGCGTCCACAAAGCCTCACAACCACATATTTCGAGCACAAAATGCTCAAACATGCGCTTACCTTGCTGGGTATGGGTGACCTCAGGATGAAATTGGATACCGAACCATGGCTTTTGTTGATGAGCCATACCGGCAATAGGGCAACTATCGGTTGCTGCAATGCATTCAAAATCGGTGGGCAAGCTCGACACTTTATCGCCGTGGCTCATCCAAACGTCGAGCAATAGATTACCGTCCTCGTCGATATGGTCGGAAATATCATGTAACAGACCACCATTAGAGGTTCGGCGAATTTGTGCGTAGCCGAATTCAGAACTATCTGAGCCTGCAACCTCACCGCCCATTTGTACTGCCATGGTTTGCATGCCGTAGCATATACCTAGCACAGGGCAACCAAGCTCAAACACAATCGACGGGGCTCGAGGTGATTGCGCCATGGTCACCGATTCAGGACCACCCGACAAAACAATGCCGCTGGGACGAAAATCACGGATTTGATCAGCATCACTGTCCCAGGGATGAATTTCACTGTAAACGCCAATTTCCCGCACGCGACGAGCAATGAGCTGGGTGTACTGGGAGCCAAAATCCAGAATTAAAATGCGGTGCTGATGAATATCAGTAGTCACAGAGCCCTCTACCGAGCAGACAATAAATAGACGCCGGCGTTAGCCTCGCTAACTAGCGTACAGGGTAATTTGGTGCTTCTTTGGTAATCGAAACATCGTGTACGTGGGATTCCGACATCCCTGCCGCGGTGACGCGCACAAACTGGGGCTTACTGCGCATCTCTTCCATCGTGGGGCAGCCTGCATAACCCATCGCAGAGCGTACACCGCCCATAAGCTGATGAATGATGGCAGAGACAGGACCTTTGTAAGGCACACGACCTTCAATACCCTCGGGCACAAGTTTTTCGCTGCCCGCGCTACTGTCTTGAAAATAACGATCGGAAGAACCCTGTTTTTGGGCCATTGCACCGATAGAGCCCATGCCCCGATAGGCTTTGTAGGTACGCCCTTGGTACAACTCGACTTCGCCCGGTGCCTCTTCGGTACCCGCCAACATACTGCCCATCATGACCGAGTGTGCACCCGCAACAATGGCTTTAGCGATATCGCCAGAGAAGCGAATACCACCGTCGGCGATGATCGGAACGTCTTTGTCTTTAAGTGCAGCAACCACATTGGAGATGGCCGTAATTTGCGGCACACCGGTACCCGTCACCACACGCGTAGTGCAGATTGAGCCCGGGCCGATGCCTACCTTGACGCCATCGGCACCAGCCTCAAACAGCGCCAACGCGGCTTCGGCGGTGGCGATGTTACCGCCAATAACATCGACCATATCGCCGTGCTTGGCTTTTATACTTCGAACTCTATCAATGACATTCTTAGAATGTCCGTGTGCTGTATCGACAACCAACACATCGACACCCGCACCTACCAACGCTTCTACACGCTCGTCAGTATCGGCACTGGTGCCCACAGACGCACCCACCCGTAGCCGACCGAATACGTCTTTACAGGCAAACGGGAAGCTCTCGGCCTTGTCAAAATCCTTGACGGTGATCATGCCGCACAAGTCAAAGTGGTCATTCACCACAAGGATCTTTTCAATACGATGCTGGTGCAATAGCCGCTGCACCTCGTCCGAGGGTGCACCCTCAGCGACCGTCACCAACCTCTCCCGCGGCGTCATGATTGCCGACACAGGCTTCGCCATATCGGTTTCAAATCGAAGATCTCGCCGAGTGACAATGCCGACTAAATCGTTGCCCTGCATCACCGGCACACCCGAAATGCCATTGGCACGTGTAAGGTCGAGCAGCTCATTGATGCTCGCGGTGGCCTGTATGGTAATGGGGTCTTTCACCACACCGCTCTCGAACTTCTTCACCCGACGCACCTGCTCGGCTTGCTCGAGAATTGTCATGTTTTTATGAATGATGCCAATGCCCCCTTCTTGGGCAAGTGCAATGGCTAGACGAGACTCGGTAACGGTGTCCATCGCCGCCGAAACCAGTGGAATATTCATTGTAATATTGCGCGATAGCCTAGTCGCCAGAGAGACGTCTTTGGCCGTCACCTCCGAGTAACCAGGCTGCAGCAACACATCGTCGAAGGTAAGAGCTTCTTGCGCGATCCGCAGCATGTTGACCTCGTTGAGTGCTTTACCGACAATTGAGAAGCCTTGCGGGCAGAGTCGGTCAAAGCTGAGAGTATGAGTCTGGTAAACTCACCATTATAGCCATCAACCGATTTTGGGTAAATAACAAGGGAATCTCGTGGCCAATCCTGTTGGAACAAGCGCCCACCAAAGCACTGTACTTTCGCAGTCGGCTCTTACCGTAAGTGAACTCACAAGAGACGCAAAGACGCTCTTAGAAGCTCACTTTGACCAGGTTCGTGTTGAGGGCGAAATCGGGGATTTCAGCCCTGCCGCCTCGGGGCATTGGTACTTCACGCTGAAGGACAATAATGCCCAAATACGCTGCGCCATGTTCAGGGGTGCGAATGCTCGGGTTAAACAGCGACCAAACCGTGGCGACGTGGTGAGGATCCGAGCAAGGGTGTCTCTCTACGAAGCACGGGGTGAGTTTCAACTTATCGTGCAACATCTGGAGCCCGCTGGTGATGGCGCGCTACAACTTGCCTTCGAGCGCCTCAAGACCAAACTACAGTCCGAAGGCCTTTTTGATCCGGCGAACAAAAAGCCACTGCCCACATTTCCCAGACGCATAGGGGTCGTTACATCCATCGCAGGAGCCGCGCTGCACGACGTTCTCAGCGTACTGGGCCGTCGCAGCCCGATGATTGAAGTGGTTCTGTTACCCGTACCTGTGCAGGGTGTCGACGCACCGGCCGCCATTGTACAAGCCATAAAGCGGGCAAATGATTTAACGTCTCAAGGGAACCTTAAGCTCGATGTGCTGATCGTTGGTCGAGGGGGTGGCTCTCTTGAGGACCTTTGGGCCTTCAACGACGAGCAAGTTGCCCGTGCTATCGCCAACAGTCTGCTGCCCATCATCTCTGCGGTTGGGCACGAAGTCGATTTCACTATTGCCGATTTTGTCGCCGACCAGCGTGCGGCCACACCATCTGCGGCGGCCGAGTTAGCGAGCTTTGATCAGACCGAGTGGTTACAGCGCTTCGATCAGATCCAAACCACGCTGCAATCCACACTCCGCCACCGGCTAAGATCGCAACGTGAGCGCCTAGGCCATCTACGAGCCCGATTACGTCACCCGGGCCGACAAGTCGCACAGCAGCGTCGAGAATTCAACGCGCTAACGAGACAACTACAGCATCATGTATCGCATCGGTTACAACATCAGCATCAGCAGCTGCAATACCTAACCGTTCGGCTGCAACAGCGCCATCCCCGACTGAAGCTGCAGAGCCTGGTTCAAACCCTCGAGACACAACGGCAACAACTGGGACACCGCATGCAGAATCGCGTCGCTGTGGCGCGACGCCAGTTACAACAACACCACCGATTGCTAAGCACCCTAGGCCCGCAGCAAACCTTAGCGCGTGGCTACGCAATCATACAAACAAAGGGTGGTGACTTGGTCCGCGACAGCAACAATGTTCCGACAGGAGAGCGCCTGTCTGTGACACTGGCGCAGGGTCATCTCGACGTTAGTGTGTTGGCTGTATCATCTGACCCTACCGCTAACTGAGACAGTAGGGCGTCAGACTAGTACTTAGCCGGTAGTCGGGTGTTAATAATGATATGACGACCCTCAAACCGGATGTACTCACCAATGGTTAGATCCTTGAGAATACGGGCAACCATCTCACGGGACGCACCAACTCTGTCCGCAATGTCCTGCTGGGTGAGTTTTTCAGGAATAAACAAAGTGCCATCACCGCGCTCTTCCGACAGATCCATAAGCACATTAGCAACGCGACCATATACGTCTTGCAAAGCAAGACTTTTGACGTCGGCGGTCAGTTTGCGGACCCGCGCTGCCAAATTGCTAATGAGTTGGCGACTAATGTTGGGATGATCTTCAAGCACTTTGTTGAAGTCATCTTTCATGACAACACGAAATTCTGCTTTTTCTACGGTGCGGACAGAAGCCGATCGAGTAGCGTCGTCGAGTAGCGCCAACTCACCGAAGTAATCACCAGGGCCTAAGGTGTTCATAATGAACTCTTTGCCGTTTTTATCGCTGCAGTAAACCTTCACACGGCCAGACTCAATAACAAACAGCGAATCCGCCGGATCATTTTCGTGGATTACCACCGTGTTCTTAGGGAACGCACGAGTGGTACTGCTGGACTCTAGTGCCCGCAGCTCTTCCTGCGATAATCCATGAAATATTTCCACTTGATCGAGCATTCAATCTATGTCCTGTCAACACGTTCTAAAACGTGAATGTTACCTTAAACACCCACGGACGCCTATCCCTATGGCAGGACAGAAACGTCTCAGTCACACTCAACAATAAGTACGCTGCACGTATACTCATCGCCCGGGAGAGACTCAGAACATGCCACAGGACAATGACATGGACGCGACAATGGCGTGGGCGAAGCGTGTAGTCGACAGCACATTGCCCCTGGCTGCTGCATGTGGCCGCCAAACTGTAGTCCTTCAACCTCAAGCCGCTCAGGACGTACGCGCCCTACTTGAGGCTACTCATACATTGTCCGAGCGCATCGCTGACCCCAGCGGTGATGCACGCCATGACATGATGAACCTGATAGGTGCCATCCGAGGCTATGCTGAAATGCTTCAGGAGGAAGGTGCTGAACTCCACACAGCGGTAGCGGAAGCACTCCCTGCATTATTGCGCGCCAGCACGACACCCAGTAACCATGGAATCGACGACACCCCGGCAGAGTATCAGGACGTTAAACAGAATGCGGGGGAGCACAGTAATCGGCAAAACATCACTGAACCAGGCGTTATCTTGGCGGTTGATGATATGCCTGAAAATCGTGATCTTGTGTCACGACTCTTGGGAAAATCGGGTCACACCGTACTTACTGCCGAATCTGGCGAGGAAGCGTTGGAATTACTCAACACCATGGCCGTCGACGTGGTGTTGCTCGATCTCATGATGCCAGGCATCGGTGGCGCTGAGGTATTAAAACAACTCAAGGACAACGAGCGATTACGTGCAACCCCTGTTGTCATGATCAGTGGTCGGCAAGATATGGATCAAATTATTGCTTGTATCCAAGCAGGTGCCGACGACTACCTATTAAAGCCTTTCAACCCGGTTTTACTGCAGGCGCGGATTGCCGCTGGCATTGAGCGCAAGCGTTGGCACGACCGCGAGGACCAGTACCGAGAGCAGCTGGAGCGACGCGAGCGCTTTATTCGACGAACCTTCGGTCGCTACCTGTCAGACGACATTGTTGACGAAATTCTCGAAAGTCCAGAGGGGCTCGAATTGGGCGGCGATCTGCGAGAAGTCACCATCATGATGTCCGACATTCGGGGCTTTACGACGTTCAGTGAGCACCTTCCGCCACAGCAAGTAGTCACCTTGCTCAATCGTTACCTCGGCCGTATGACGGACATCATTCTGTCCTACCAAGGCACCATCGATGAGTTTTTGGGTGACGCTGTTCTAGCGGTCTTTGGGGCGCCCCGCCGCCGAGACAACGACGCAGAGCGCGCGGTGCGTTGTGCTATTGAAATGCAACAGGCTATGGATGCTATCAACGCCGCTAACCTAGCCGATGGTTTGCCCACATTGGAAATGGCTATTGCGCTCAACACCGGCACGGTTGTGGCTGGCAATATAGGGTCGGAAAGACGCTCGAAGTACGGCTTCGTTGGTCATGCCATGAATGTCACATCACGTATCGAAGATATCACCGCACCCAACGAAATCCTGGCCGCGCAGAGTACTATTGATGCCATTCAAGCCCGTTGCCGGCTGGGCGATCGACGAGCCGTGAGCGTTCGGGGTATCGACGAAACCATTGCGGTTTACTCAATAGAAGGAATTGAATCGTGATAGCACCACTGCCAAAGGTCTTGTTGGTAGAAGATAACGAGATCAACCGAGATATGCTGATCCGCCGTCTTTCACGAGCCGGCTTTACGGTGGTTGCGGCAGGGGATGGCGCTGAAGCTCTGGACAAAATGCGCAAGGAACATCCTGCCCTAGTCTTACTCGATATGAACTTACCTGTAAAAGATGGTTGGACAACCTGCCAAGAAGCGCGCAGCGATGCGGTGTTATCTGATATTCCGATTATCGCATTAACCGCACACGCTATGGACAGCGACCGCGAGCATGCCCTATCCATCGGATGCAATGACTATGCAACCAAACCTATCGACTTCCCCGATCTCCTTAAAAAAATCGAGCGGCTGTTAACCCCGTGAAGTGGCGGCGCAGCTCACTCAGCCTGAGAACCCGACTCTACCTGTTCTCCGGCGGCATTCTGACCCTGTTTGCCGTAAACGTTGCCACTCACGTCTGGGGCAGTTTTGCCCGCTCTGAGTCATTAATTGCCTACCGAGATGCAGTGAATGCTGCCCAACTGATCACTGATTTAGAACAAAGCTTGGAAGATAATCGGCAACAAGTACTGGTTCTGGCCACATTGCGGGAAACCACCGAAGACCCTCTGGGCGTTGACGAGCGAGAAGTTGCCCTTGCGGAACTTAACACCATTGAGCAGCGCTTGCGGCGCTTAGGTGCACTGGGGGGGGAAGGTACAGAAGACTACTATCGACGACTGCACGATAGTGCCAGCAAGCTGCTATTGGATTGGCGTAGCTTTTACAGTGATTACAACAACCGATCGGTGGTCCTGAATATGGACTCTGCCACCGCCTACAACGACGCGTTCCAGCGACTGCAGGAACTCGACCAACGGCAGGCTTTTCTGGCGGTACAACGCTCCAACACCATCGATCGCACCATTAGTATCACCGATCGCATTACGGTCTTTGGCTTTGTGACAACTATTGCCGTCACTATGCTACTCGTGATCGCACTCATTCGAAGCACCAACGCCAGTCTACTACGTTTAAAAACCGGCGTTCAACGCTTTGGCTCGGGTGACCTAACACACCGCATTGATGCTGGACGGGATGCGGGCGAAATTGGCGATCTAGCGCGCACTTTTAATGATATGTCGGCTAAATTGCAGAGCGCTATTGAAGACGTACGCGACGCTAAGGCCAATGCCGATGCCGCAAACGCGGCAAAGTCCATGTTCCTAGCCAATGTCTCCCACGAGCTGCGAACGCCATTGAATGCTATTATTGGCTATAGCGAAATGCTACAAGATGAGATTGGTGACCCAGGCGAGCTCAATCGCGACCAGTTCCACCACGACCTAGGGACAATTATTTTCTCCGGGCGCCAACTCCTCAGTCTGATTAACGACATCCTCGATCTCTCGAAAATAGAGACGGGCAAAATGCTGGTAACAGCCGAGTGGTTCCAACCCGCTGCTCTGGTGTTTCAAGTCTGCGATTCCCTATCGCCACTCCTCTCCCAAAATGGCAATCAGCTGGAGCTCGATATCGAGAGCAACATGACTGAACTTTATAGTGATCCCGGTAAAGTCCAGCAAATCGTTACCAAT
>CBFHMA010000074.1:0-10244 GCA_965656775.1 Luminiphilus sp. | reverse complement strand
GCATGGCACGGTGCCGACTCAAACGGTCGAACACTCGACTTTGGTCCGCGAAACTCTGCCTTTTGATGTGACTTTGGTTCGCCGGTGATCCCGTTGTGGATAAGTAACCTTTGCCTGACGCCTGAGCGTCCAAAGCTCCTGGGCCTGACACGTCGGCGGTCATCGTGCAGGGACGCTACGACGTCGTTTGCCCCGCCATGAGTGCCTGGGATTTACACAAGGCATGGCCTGAAGCTGAACTGCAAATGATTGCCACCGCCGGTCACTTGGCATTTGACCCGGCAAACACTGCCGCGTTGGTAGCCGCTACCGACCGCTTTAAGCGACTCGTTCAATGAGCACTATTGGGCATTATGGCTGCACAGTGGTGACCAGTTTTAGCCTTGCTCGTCGACTGCGCCAGTGTGTCTAGGGACCCTATTGTGTTGCCCCATGTGGTTTTGTACCAACCGGAAATTCCACCGAATACGGGTAATATTATTCGGTTGTGTGCCAACACTGGCTTTGCCCTGCACCTGATTAAACCCATGGGGTTTGTGTTGGACGATAAGCGGCTGCGTCGGGCTGGACTTGACTATCATGAGTATGCACACATCAGCGAATGGTCGTCTTTGCAGACGTACTGTCAGGCGCACCCTGATCGGCGCTTGATTGCTATCGAAACCGGAGGCAATCATGTGTACACAGAGGTTTGCTATCAGCCTACCGACACCCTCTTGTTTGGACCCGAAACACGGGGTCTGACGGCGGAGGTTCTCGCTCAGCTCGATGACGTATTGGTTGCACGCTTACCCATGGTACCCACCAGACGTAGTTTGAATTTGTCCAATTGTGTAGCCACTGTGGTTTATGAAGCGTGGCGTCAATTGGGTTTCCCTGGGGGCCGATAATTAGTCAGTCCTCTGGCCGGCGGCTTAGACCAGTGGCGCGTGTCACTATAAAGGTTGCGTCTGAATGGACGGTAGGCACCGGTGGGTCCTAGTCGTAAACTTTAAGAGCCGAAAACAACAGACATCAAAATAAGGAATACCACATGAGTAAAGGCCCTCTCGCCGGTTTGAAAGTCGTCGAAATTGCTGGAATCGGTCCGGCTCCCTGTGCCGGCATGATGTTGGCGGACTTGGGTGCCGATGTGGTGTTGGTCGAGCGGCGCTCAAGTCAGTCAGCAAATGGCGAGGCGCCTAGCGACGGCTACCAATTTGCTATCTACAACCGAGGTAAGCGCTCCCTAGCGCTAGACCTTAAGCAGCCAGCCGCCATTGATATCGTGCTGTCGTTAGTTGCAGAAGCTGACGTGCTCATTGAAGGTTTCCGACCAGGCGTGATGGAGCGATTGGGGCTGGGTCCAGAGGTATGTCTAGAGCGAAATCCTCGCTTGGTTTATGGGCGCATGACCGGTTGGGGCCAGACTGGGCCTTTGGCAAAAAGCGCAGGACACGACCCCAATTACATCGCTCTTAGTGGTGCCCTTTGGGCCGGCAGTGGTCCCGATCGTCCACCCACTGCACCACTCACTTTGGTCGGTGATGTTGGCGGTGGCACCATGGTGCTGTTACTCGGTGTATTGAGCGCCGTGTTTCATGCAAAAAGCACTGGCGAGGGCCAGGTTGTGGATGCCGCTATCACCGATGGCTCAGCCTACATTTCTACCCTGTTACGGATGATGCATAACACGGGTCAATTGTCCGATGAGGCAGGGAGTGGTTGGAGTGACTATGGCTCACCGTGGAATGATAATTACCCCTGTGCCGATGGCCACTACATATCGATATGTGCCTTGGAACCGCAGTTTTACGCCTTGCTGATGGAGAAGCTAGGGTTGCAGGATGCCCCCCTATTTGCCGACCAGTGGGATAAGAGCCAATGGCCAGAGGGTAAACGGGTGATTGCGGAGGTGTTTAAATCCAAAACCCGCGAACAATGGTGTCAGTTATTAGAGGGTACCGATGCGTGTTTTGCACCCGTACTCAATATGTCTGAGGCCTTAGAACATCCGCACAACAAGGCGCGTGGCACCTTTACTACTGTCGACGGAGTGATCCAGCCCAGCCCTGCTCCCAGCTTCAGTCGCACCGTGACGACGCCGGGTAATGTTCCCTATTCAGGTCAGCACACAGAGACACTACTCACCTCACTGGGCTACGACGCCGTGCGCATTGCTGGGCTGAGTGAGCAGGGGGTTATCTAAGATTTCGGCACCATGGCTAACCCAGCGTTGGCTGCCGGGGTCGGCTCTGCTCCATTTCTTGGTGCTCGGTGCCATTATGTTGTCGGTATCGCGGTGGTGGTTTCCCGAACCGCTGCCGGTGTTGGGTCCACCCGATAGTGCGCGCATTGCCGCTCGGGCCGCAGACTATCTTCGTACCGTAGGCGCACCACCCGACGACGACACCCTCGCAGATTTTGCCCGTTTAGAGCTGCGTGATGAGCTGTTATTCCGTGAAGCTTTGAAACGGGAGTGGTACCGGCAAGACCCACTTATCGCGGCCCGGATTATTCAAAACGTGCAATTTCTTGATCCTAGCGCGACCCTGACGATGGAAGCGGCCACGACAAGGGGGTTGGCGTTCAATATGCACTTAACCGACGAAGTTATTCGCCGGCGTTTAGTGCAACTCATGGAGCAGGAATTGTTGCTTCATGCGGGCCTGCCCGCTATTGAAGCTACAGCCTTACGTGCCGCATACGATGAGCGTGCAGCATCCCTCGTATCTCCGGCCACCCTTAGTTTTAGCCATGTATTTTTAGGTGATGTCGATCCTAAAGACGCTCGCGCTGTACTGGCATCGATACTTGATGCTGAGCGCTCGGTGTCTGATGCGAGAGCTATGGGAAAACCGTTTTTAGGCGGTTATGTATTCCAGCATCAGACCTGGCAACAGGTGTCTAGTCGCTTTGGAAATGCCTTTGCCGACGTCTTAGCAGAACAAGTGATGGCGTTATCTGGCGATTCTGGGTGGCTTGAACCCGCAGCTTCGCCTTTTGGCTGGCATCTGGTCTATGTGCTCGGTTTTCAGCCAGAACTACCCCAAACCTATGATGAAGTGGTCGAAACACTTCGCTGGCAGTTACAGCAGGAGCAGCAGCAAACTGCTTTGAACGACGCCATCAGTACCTTGATGGAAGGTTATCAGGTGCGAACCCAGTGAAGGCGTCCTTCTTTGATCTGTGTTCAGCGGTGCTTCGGTCATCGGCGATATCGATAGGGCTCTTGATGGCCCTGCTGTCAACGACGGCGTGGGCGCACCGCTTTGCACCGTCTGCGCTGACTATCGTTCAGCTTAACGATGTCCATTACAGTGTCGCCTGGAAAACCCCACTGCAATCCATAAGCGTCCAGCCACTTCGTGTGGAACTTCCGGCCCAGTGCACTGAGATTGAGACATCACCCTGGTTACCTGAAGGCACGGGTCGCGTCCGCCAGCTTCGCGTGTCATGTTCCGATAGTTTGGTGGGCACAACCATTCGCGTTCACGGTTTGCCTCAACATCAAACGTCGGTCGTGCTGTCTCTTCATCTGGCCCAAGGTATACAGCATCAGGCGGTGCTGACACCCCAGACCCCTACGTTCACCGTGCCCAGTGAACCCAGCCTATCGCAGGTGGTGGCCCGGTATACGGTGGTTGGTGCTGAGCACATTTGGGGTGGTATCGATCATCTGCTGTTTGTAATGGGGTTATTCATACTGGTGGGCACTGGCCGTCGCCTGGTGATCACAATCACTGCATTCACCTTAGGCCACAGTATTACGCTTGCTATGGTGACCCTGGGGGTATTTCGCTATCCCGTGGCCTTTATTGAATTTCTGATTGCCGCATCGGTATTGCTGCTTGCGGTTGAATTGACGCGGCCGCGGGGATCTTCTCGACTTTGGCGCTCGCCTTGGTGGCTGGCGGGTGCCTTTGGACTGCTGCACGGTATGGGTTTTGCCGGTGCATTGGCGGACACGGGCCTACCTCAGGGTCACACACCGCTGGCTCTACTGTTTTTCAATGTCGGTATTGAATTAGGGCAGCTGGCGTTCATCGCCGTCTTGTGGATTGGGTCATCGATAGTGGCGCGCTTAGCGCCAGTACGCCCGTTGGCGCTCGATCAGCTCCCGGTGTTGGTGTTGGGTGCGTTAAGTGCCATGTGGTGTATTGAGCGGGGTTTGGAAACGATTGCTCAGGCATTGTCGCTCTGACTTCGTCAGCTGGCACTAAGCCAGATGGGCGATGACCAAGCCCGCTCCTGAATAATGGTGGGTACCTCAGGGTTCGGTGGGGTGCCGTTGCGAGCAGCGTCCCACGTGCTCCAGCGACAACTGGGATTTTCCAAAACTCTGACGTAGTAAACGGCTGACTGATCACGACGATAGCTGGGATCGCGCCATAGGGTTTTTAGTTCAGGCGCGGCAACGCCCTGGTCGGTGGTGCAGGTTTCGATGTTGACGGTTGCTCGGTTATTTGGGCAGCGGTGTGTGGTTGGACTGGGTGCGAGACCGGCGGGACAGGCCACGTCAAAGACCATCTCTCGGTGCTCATCATGGGTGCCGCGCCACACTTTGATCACTTGCAGGCGCTGTAAAGGTTCGCTGTTGGGGTCTTGGAGTGCCCATATCAGCATTGATGGTGCTTCATCGGTTGTCGCCAAGGTAGAACCCATAGGAACCCCAAGGCGATACGCCTGCTCGAGTGTATCGTGGGCATCAAGGAGATTGGCTGGATAGTGCCCTGCAAAGAACCGCACTTGAATTCGAGGACCTGAGGTCCCAAACACCTCTTTGCGCTTGAGCGCTGCGAACACCGCCTCTCGCGTATTGGCTTCGGCCCAGACGCCGGCGAGAGAGCCAGCGCTGAAATATGACGCGGTAGTAGCGCGCCGGCCCCGACTGACAATCAGTGTTTGCTGTTCCTCCCAGTTCTCGCCAAGTGGCACCGAGCCACGATTTTTGGGGCTGGCCGCATCGGAGGGGAACTTACCCGAGTAGTGTTGCTCGTCGAAAGGACCGGCCCCTATGTGCGTATCACTGGACCCAATTAAACCAAAGGCAAATGGATTGACTCCCTGGGCATCTGCCACTGATAGCCCCTGTCCCAAGGTTGGGCGTACGTAGCTGCCGGGTAAGTCTTTAGATTTCAGCTTGGAGGCCACTAAGAACGGATAGTGCTCGAAATCGGCCCACTCGTCGTCGGGTGAGAAAAGTGGCCGAGTATCGGAGCTGCCTTTAATTTGACTGATCTCCACGACCGGTTCGTTGCGTTGTCGTCGTGCCATCGCTTCCCGTGAAATAGGTTTACCCTCAGCGTCGAATAGGGAGAACATCATGCCGTTGGAGGCGTTGGCATTGTGGGGAATCGCTAGAACATCACGCCCGCTGGCGCGCTCCTTATCCATCCAGCGCCACAAATCATCGGGGTCACCAGACTCTAGTGTGGTGAAGATAGTGGCTGGAGCGCTATCGGCAAAGAGCACGTTGCGGTGCAGATTGGCGGCGGCGTTGCGCTCAATATCAACCGGCCGCATGGCTGTGAATTCATACCCAGCAAAGGTGGTGAACCTGCCGGGCTCGTAATGACGATTCGCCGCGGCCACCGTGTCGAGCCACGTCTTGTTCATGTGATCTTGATCGTAGATATCGGCGATGGGCTGTTGTGTTACGAAAGATGCGCCAATTCGGGCAAAGGTAGCGCCCTGTTTAACGGGGTCGTCACTAAATGCACTGCTTGCGGTGGCGGTTTTTGACAGGGGGTGAGTGGGGTCCGCCATGGCCGGGATGATACCTAGATACTCTCCGTGATCGGTAACCGCATAGAAATCGAGTGGTCCATCGGCCAACTGGACTTGTCCGCCGCCGTCATTCGGAATGGCCTGCCCCTTGGCGAAGCGATAGGCATCATCGGGTGAGCGGCGAACGCCGAACACAAAGGCATCAAAGGAGTTTTGCGTATGGACATGTAAGTCGCCAAAGTAGGCGTTGCGGGTTGGATTGCCAACCGTGTCTTGTCCGTGAGCCACGGGCATGATGCGCAATGTTACTGTCAGACATGCCGCAAGGATGGCTATAGGAACAAAGGCAAGCATTGGGCTTTTACAATTGGGCTGCGGCATAAGGTGTGCCATAAGGTAAGCGGCTCTTATTATTCGATATCTCGAAAGATCATAGGCCGATTTATTGACGTAGGCTAGAGGCCTCAACGTGCCACCCAGGCGGCCAAGGAGAGCATTATGCAAGTATTGATGGGTAAGACTTTCGTCCGACTAATGGGCAGTAGCATCGCCGCCTTTGTCATAGCGTCGTACAGTCAGGCCCAGATGTTGGCCATTGAGCCCTTTGAAAATCGGCCAGTCATCGAAAATACGATAGTTGCCGAGCGATTGGAGACGCTGTTACCGCGCTTAATGGCTGAGTCGGGCATTGATATGTGGGTGGTCATCGCTCGCGAATACAACGATGACCCTGTTTTCCTCTCCCTGGTGCCCAAGCCTCGGTTTACAGCCCGCAGAACGACCATGCTAGTGTTTTTCGATCAGGGTGAAGAGGGTGTCGAACGACTCACCGTGAGTCGATATCCCCTAGGCTCACTGTATCAGGCCGCTTGGGAGGGAGGCGATTTAGACGCGCAATGGGAGCGTTTGGGGCAAGTCATACGTGACAGGAATCCCCAGCGTATTGGCGTTAATGTCAGTGACATGTGGCCGGTTGCTGATGGACTCAGCCACAGCCTCTATGAGCGCTTAATCAGCACCATCGGCCCAACGCTGGGCGATAGAGTGACCTCAGCGGAGTCGCTGGTCGTTCGTTGGCTGGAGACACGCCTACCTCTGGAGGTAGAGGTTTGGCAGCGAGCGGTTGCCATCGCACGAGAGACGATTGCCCGCGCCTTTAGTGACGAGGTTATTACACCCGGCGTGACGACCTTAGGTGAGGTTGCATGGTTCATACGAACGCGATTTGAAGAAGAAGGCTTGGAGCCTTGGTTTCATCCAGACGTGAACCGGCAGTGGCAGAGCGCCGATTATGGCAAAAACCCTAATTCACTCGGCGACGGTGCCGCGGATTCTGTGATTCGGCGCGGCGATCTTCTGCACACCGATGTGGGCCTTTGCTATCTTGGATTGTGCACGGATACGCAGGAAATGGGCTACGTTTTGAAGTTGGGTGAAACCGACGCGCCTCGAGGATTGGCGACCGCCATGGCGGTGGGAAATCGCTGGCAGAACTTGCTAACCAATGAATTTCAGGTGGGCCGTACCGGTAACGAGATATTGCAGGCGGCACAGCGCTCGCTGGCAGAGGCGGGTATTCAGCACGCAATTTATACGCACCCTCTTGGGGTTTTTGGACATGCTCCGGGTCCGACTATTGGTATGTGGGATAATCAAGGACCAACGCCCGGTCGTGGCGATTGGCCACTGTATCCCATGACCGGTTATGCCATTGAGGGCAACGTCACTGTGGCTATTCCCGAGTGGGGTGGCCAATCCGCCCAAATGAAATTAGAGCAGAGTGCATTTTTCGATGGCACCACCGTGCACTATCTCGCGGGGCGACAAACACGCTTGCATTTGATTCGGTACTGATCAAGAGCACACTAAGCGCGAGCGCTTAGGGCGCGAAGCAGGGAAGTCCTGTTCACTGTAGAGGCTACGTCAGTTGGCTAATTGGGGATACACTCTAGCGATGCGAGAAGATTGGTGCTCAGGAGAGGACTTGAGCTATTAGGGGGTCTATATAAAATCCTTTAATATCCCAGGGATACATTTATTTTCGGATTTGCGTTCCACGTTCGTTCCACGGAGCAAAACGACCGAAAATCCGGCTCAAAGATTGAAGGCCGGTTCCATCAGATTTTGCTCACTTCTGCTGAGTCCAACTGCGCTTGCTTGAGCCCTCCACTTGCCGACGCTGGCGAGCACTTCATCTTTGATTTTCAGAGCCTGCCCGCGGTCGAGCTGAAAAAATTCGATGACGTCCATGGCCAACTCGTAGTCCAACCGATGATCGCTGTCGGTGATATTGAGATGCAATCCATGGGCGGGTGTCACCGGATTGATGTCGTAGGCTGGCGATAACAACCAGCCTCCCTGATGGTAGATGAAGCCGTGGTTGCGGAGGTGGTCATCGGTGTTGGAGATGGCGATGTAGAAAACGATGCGCCGCCACAACTGCGCGAGATCTTCTCTGGTGTTGGCGCCGTGCTCGGTAAGGAACTGGGCGAGTTCCAGATAACTGGCTTCATAGTCGCCGTCGTAGTAGCCGAGTTGCGTCATCGCCGAGGCGAAGTGAAGACGACTCGCCGTAGTGCGATCAAAGCGTTTGGTCAGGAAGGTGTGGTGGTGACTGCCGAACTTTTCGATCCGGCTCTCCGGCATGACGACCCCTGCATCCAGCGCCAACTGGTACGCGACGTATTCCCAGGCCGCCATATCGTAATCATCCTGGCGGCTTGGAAACTTGGCGATCCATAGGTGACCCTCCTCGTCGGTCACACTGGCCTTCGGTCTGGCGCCACCCAGGGAAGAACCCGGGGACATCAGCATGTACAGCCACTTCACATAGTCGGGATCATCGCTACCGGTATTTTCTTCCACCTGCCCGGCCGCGTACTCAAGCTCCCTTAACGATGAGAGCGGCGGAGCCCCGAGGCGTTCATCGTTGTCGAGAAAAGGGCCATCCATTTCGCGTTTGAAGCGCAGCGCGCCGGCGCGGTGCAGGTCATGCACGCCCAGGAGGTAATCGATGTCGGACAGAACGCGTGGACGCCGTTGTTCCTGCCGGGCATGGATTGCCTCGCGTCGTTTCATCAGCAGGCGACCCCAGCGATCGGGACAGGAATCCAAAAACACCCGGAAATTTTTATCGTCTTCCCCGTGCTGTTCACCGGAATAGAGATTGAGCTCAGGATCGATTTGCTGCGCATAAGGAGACAGCAGCCAGTCAGTGTCATAACTGAAGCTGAAATGCTCCTTTTGACGCGCGGGGGAGGACCGAAGTGTGCCAACCAAGGTCGGCTCCTGGAACTCCTCCCAATCTGCGAAGACGAGGACTTCTGTGCTCATGGCTATTTCCCCCCGATCAAGGCTTCTTATCTCGGCTCAAGGCTGCGTTCCGGATTTCTTGCTCATCAGCTTGATGTCCTGGAGCTTACGCCCCAGCTCATCGTCTGCAGCGACTCTGGCAAAATCTTCCGCCAATCCGAGCACGCTTAACACGGCCAGGTAATGGCCGATGGACACGCTGGGGTCCCCCTTTTCTATCTTGCGAATGGTGAGGCGGCTGAGCCCGGTGCGCTCGGAAATCAACACCTGGGTGTAACCCCTGCGTTTGCATGCCAGTTTGATGTTCTCGCCAAACTGTTCCAAAAGGCGTCGATTCTTAGGAAAGACGACCGCGGCTCGACCTTTCGCTGATTTGTCGCTGGTCACAATAGGTACCCTATTTTGTAGAAGTGGTAATTATAGTGTCCATTTCAAAGTTTTCAACTGGAATGAGTACAATGATTACCAAAAAGCAGGATTTTGGTTCCTATAGGTGCCATAGCGGTAGGTCCGTGGAGAGGTCGGCGCTGGGTGTGGCGCACTGGTACGGATTTCGATAACGGAACTTTGCCGGCCGGTCGGACATACACATAATCGTTCCCGACACTGTTGGCTCGTATCGTTCGATTCGACTAAAATAAACGAATCGAACGTTATTGAGGCCATTATCGATGGACGCACTCTCTGCCAACGAAGCGAAAACCCATTTTGGTGACTTGTTGATCAAAGCCCAGCGAGCCCCCGTTCAGATCAACAAAAACGGCAAGCCGGTCGCGGTTGTCATTTCAGCTGAAGACTACGAAAGCATGGAGTCGCTCAAGTTGCGACTGGTGCAGGCCAGAGCGCAACAGGCTCATGCCGATATCGAGGCGGGCAACCTGGTCGATGGCGAGACCTTTTTCGATAAGATGCAGGACGGTGTTCACGACTGATGTCAGGGTTTCGCCTAGCGCCGGATGCCCAGTCGGATCTGCTCGATATTCGTCGATTCACCGCAAGCCAATGGGGTGTCGCGCAGGCGCAACGGTACCTGGCCGACTTCCGTCGGGCGATGCAGTTGTTTGCTGAATCACTTACACTCAGCAAGGCCAGGCCAGACGTGGGCCCGAATGTCTCAAGTTTTCCCCACGCCAGCCATGTCATCTATTACCTCGTCCATGAGCAGCAGCTCATAGTTTTCGCCGTACTCCACAAGCGCATGGTCCCCGTTCGCCACCTGAGTG
>CBFHMA010000073.1:0-10264 GCA_965656775.1 Luminiphilus sp. | reverse complement strand
GAAGGTGAAGCGACGGGGGGCATCATCGTGATGCGTTCTGGAGCAAATCCTAGAGAGGTCATTCGCGGTGTCGAGTCAGCTTTGACACGCCTGAAGTCAGGGCTACCCGAGGGTGTGGAAGTCGTCACTGTTTATGACCGATCGGGGGTGATTGATAGAGCGGTTGACACACTCATCGCGAAAGTTGGGCAAGAAATATTGCTCGTGGCACTCGCATGTTGGTTGTTTTTTGGTCGGTTACGGTTGGGCGTTTTAGCCGTCATTGGACTCCCGCTCGGTGTACTCATGGCGTTCATTGTGATGAGTATTCAAGGGTTAACGGTCAACATCATGTCACTGGGTGGTATCGCGATCGCTGTTGGTGCTATGAGTGACAGCGCTATTGTCATGATTGACAGTTTGTACCGTCATTTAGGTTTTCGTCGACGCCACGAGGACTACTGGACGTTTGTGTACCGTGCGATGGCGGAGGTGGGTCCAAGCTTATGGGTTAGTCTGATTATTGTAACGGTTAGCTTCCTACCTGTTTTTTTACTGCAGTCCCAAGAGGGGCGGTTGTTTAGCCCCCTCGCGTACACGAAGACGTGGGCAATGGCGGCTAGCGCTATGCTGGCTGTCACTGTCATTCCTGTGCTCGTCGGCTACGCATTGAGAAGCGGCCATGTAACCCAGCAGGAGCCAGCTTGGTGGCTAGCACTGACAGGCGCCTACCGGCGAGCTTTAAAACAGTCGTTGCTGCGTCCGCGCCTTACCCTTCTGCTGGCAAGCGTCATTTTTATATCAAGTTTGTGGCCCTTGAAGCATATGGGTTCGGAGTTTATGCCAGCCCTTGACGAAGGCGATTTGATGTATATGCCTACGACCTATCCGTCGGTTTCGATCGGCACGGCGCGTCAGTTACTGCAGCAAACAGATCGACTGATTGCTACAGTGCCTGAAGTGGAAAGGGTATTCGGCAAGGTAGGCCGTGCCGACACAGCAACCGATCCAGCGCCTCTCACCATGATAGAGACGTTCATCAAGCTTAAGCCCCAGGATCAATGGCGGGAAGGCTTAACGAGCGAAGACCTGCGACATGAGCTGAATGGTTTAGTGACAATACCGGGACTAGCCAATGCCTGGGTTATGCCCATCAAAACGCGCATTGATATGTTGGCGACAGGCGTCAAAACCCCTTTGGGGATTCGTGTAAGTGGCCCTGACCTGCTCACTTTGCAACAGATAACAACCCGGGTTGAACAGTTATTGGAGGCCTTGCCCGGTACCCATTCGGTGTATGCCGAGCGTGTAGCGGCTGGCCGGTATGTCACTATCGATATCGATCGGCACAGAGCGGCTTCTTGGGGGCTGAACATTGCCGATATTCACGACATTATCGACTACACAGTAGGTGGTGCGGCCGTGACTGACACGCTAGAGGGGAGAGAGCGTTACTCGGTTAACCTGAGATATCCCTCAAGTTGGCGTGATTCTGTAAAGACCTTGGAACAGTTGCCATTTGTTACGCCGCAGGGTGTCCAGTTGGCCTTGGGGGATGTCGCAAACATACGAATCGATGATGGGCCATCGGTGATAAAAAGTGAGCAAGGGCGGCCATCGTCCTGGGTGCTTATTGACCTGAACCGCTCTGATTTAGCTGGCTACGTAGCAGTAGCACAGGACCTTATCGAGCAGGAGCTCACGTTACCTCCCGGTTACAGTGTGCAATGGACTGGCCAGTACGAGGCTATGCAACGAGCCAACGCGCGCTTGAGGTTGGCTGTACCCATCACTATCGCATTAGTGGCTGTAGTGCTCTACGCGCACTTTCGCCGATGGCGAGATGTTGCTGTCATTCTCATGACCTTGCCACTCGCTATGGCAGGTGCCTTCTGGTTATTGTGGTTGCTAAATTATTCATTGTCGGTAGCTGTCTGGGTCGGGATTATTGCTGTGGTAGGTGTGTCGACGGAGATGGCTGTGCTGATGATGGTATATCTCAATCGGGCAAGTCGAGAGCGAGAGGTGACGGGTGTGAGTTCCTTGCTTGAGTTACTGTGTGACGCCGCAGTGCTTCGATTGCGCCCGGTTCTGATGACGGTGGCCACATTGGTTGTTGCGCTATTACCCGTACTGTTGGGTGCCGGCACGGGAACTGATGTCATGCAGCGAATCGTAGCACCGATGGTTGGGGGTATGCTGTCGGCATTTTTGCTTGCCATGTTTGTGGTGCCTGCCGCGTATTTAGTATTGAGCAAGCCGCCTGCCATTCAAGACAGCTATTGACAGATCCATTCGTCCACCTATGGCGCCAGTCATATCGGCCAGAAGCGTCGTGATTTTAACATCGTGGGTGGGCGAGGTTTACCTTAAGGCTCGAATGAAACCTGCATGGGATCATCCAATGCAATCGTGACAGCTTGAAAGTACTCGGGACCTGGTTCTGAATATACGGTGGCTGAATCCGGGTCAGACCCCGGGCCACCGGGGTTAAAAAAGGGTTTATACGGTGGCGCCGCGGGAATGTGGACTACGGCAACGCGCTCTGCGGCGGCCCGGTCCCCGACAAGCACAATATCAATTTGGTTGTCATGGTCTTCAATATAGCTGTCATCATAGCTAGAGGCTGCAATACCTAGTTCTGCTAGCCCTTTAGTCTCAAAAGCGCCATTCATGACCAAGGTACTGCGCTCGTTGTACTCGCCATTTGGCATGACCGAGATGTTATCGGGGGTCCAGTGTTTAGGTACACGGCTATATCTTCGCGGTGTACCGTTGAGGCTAGAACGGGATGGGATAGCTCCATCGGGAGCCCATCGCCATTCGGCGAGGGATAGCCAAAAATCTGTGTGATACCGAATAACGAGGCCGCCGATGTTCGCGCCCGGAGGTCGATTTCATCAACGGGGGCTGTGCTCGTGACGTTATGCCAGCCCGCGCCCGCATCACGCACCATAGCCTCAATCTCGGTTAACGACAGATTCGGATCACTTAATCCAGGTACGCCATTGATATTCGTGAATCCGAGTCCCGCTGCAAGAATGGCGGGTTCCTCTTGCCAGTAGTCTGCATCCACCAAACGATCAGTCATCAACTGCTGATAGGGCACTGGCAGTTCGTCTTCTGGTGGGGCATCACTTTGGTCACCTGCCACGGGTGTATCAGTGTCTGTTTGATCGGTGGGCGGCGTGGCCTCGTTATCTGAGCAGCCAAGTACTCATGAGGGCTACTACCGCTGCTGTGAGTACGAGTTGTTTGGTGCGGATATAACGATGCGAGCACATGGGTTTGACCACCGTAGCGATAACTGTTCAGAGGTAAGATTACCGCATCACGGGTTTAAGTATGGGCACGCAAGGGACTGACCCCCCGTTGGCGTTGGGGCGCTAGCCCCAGCGATGACCCTAATCTCGATGCCTAAGGTTCTAGGCCATAACGCCTGAGCACGCGTCTCACGCGCTAGGAAGACAGAATACAACCCTATCGAGTCTTTCCTAGTTACTTGTTGCGCTCATTTTTGGGTTCCATGCCACAGGCTCCCAGCTGGGAAATTGCAGAGTCAATACGGCTCCCTGCTCGCCATTAGCGATCCCGAGTTGCGCACCCATGCTAGTTGCCAGACCATTACTTAATGACAAGCCCAGACCTACGCCCTCGTTCACCGGTTTAGTGGTAAAGAAAGGCTCCATAACGCGCTCAATCAGGTCTGGCGCAATACCGGGACCGTTATCAGAAATCTGTAGTAACCACAGCTCTTGTTCAGGATGTAGGGCCACTGTTATCTCCCCAGGCCTTTTTGTGCTTCGCACAGCATCAAGGGCGTTTGACAGACCGCTGACTACAATTTGATCGATCATTTGGGGCTCGCCTAGCGCCACCGCGGGCTGATCTGGTAGCTCAATGCGTATGGACACGTCATCTGTGAAGTGGTGTTTTTTGAACGACTCAACAGTCTGTTGTAAGCAATGACCCAAATCTACGGGTGCCAAATCACCTTTTTGAATACGTCCAAAGGAGCGCATTCGCGCGACCAACTTACCCGCGCGCTCTACCAAATCATCGAGCCGCTGAAATTTTTGAGCCACTGCCGGCTGTGCACCGTGAATTTCCGCCGTAAGCCGCTTCAGATTAGCTGCAACGAGGCGAATACCTTGGAGAGGCTGGTTGAGTTCATGTGCTAAGCCAGTCGACATCTCACCGAGGGAGGCGAGCTTGGCAAGGTTGCTTAACTGAGTCTCAGCTAATTTACGCTCAGTCACATCTGTCACGATAATCCAAACGCCACCGGTATTTCCCTGCGTGTCTAGATAATCGGCAATGACCGCATAAAAATGACGTGGAGCACCCGTCTCGTCAGTTAAGTAAAGATCCTTCAGGTAGTCTTCAGCACCGGTATCTTCGGGCGCCCAGTTGGCTAGATTTGGACACAAGCTGATTAATGTCCCCCAGTGGGGATTCGTGTATTCGAGAACACCGGCAGGAGAGCGAGCGGCAATACCGATGGGCGCTTTGTCTGTGAGGGAGCGTAAGCTGGCATGACAATGCGCTAATTCTTCACGAGCTGCCTCCAGTTCTCGAGTGCGCAAAGCCACAGTAGCCTCAAGGGTCTTACGAGTTTGGCGGGTTACTAGGCTCTGGCGGATCAAGAACAAAGTGCCGATGAGCGACATGCTGATGAGTAGTACCAGATCGATAGTGATTCGCTCCAGGGTTGATACCGAGTGCATCATTTGCCATGGGAAGAAGCCTATGGGTGGGCAAACGCTTAATAGGACGTATGTTATGCCCAGCTTGTAATTGGTATTGTTGTCTAACGCCAAGCCCGCGTCCAAGTCATAAACGCCTCCGCCAGAAACATAACACACCGTGACGCGCGCGTTGTCTCAAATACGCGGCGTCATAGTAGACGCGTTCATCGATGTGGCGTTATTCCATAGCTGGATCTTTTGTAGCCGCCGTGCTGGCGCTAAACCTGTGAGTCTACTCCAAGGGCTCAATGATCGGCGGAACCCAGCGATGATCCAGTGCCGCTGCTGACGGTTCGTACAAGCGCATGACCAACATAAAGTGACCCTCAGGTATGGGCAGCCAATTCGATGTGCCCTGCTTGGGGCGGTCATGTTGCAAAAATACAGTGAGAGAGCCATCGTGGTTGTATTGAAGTCCCTCGGTACGATCACCGATGACGTCGCGGCCGATCCTCTTTGAAATCATCCATCCGTTAAAAGATTCAACACTGCGACGGCTTGCTACTGTCACCAAATGCAGTCCGTCTTCCAGAGCGCACCCGCCAAACTGTATTTAATGTGACGTGTCATCGTTTTGGATGATCTCGTAGGATGATAGGCGGTCCATTGGCGGGTCGGGGTATTGGTATCCACGCCAGTTTGGGTTGGAAGTTATCAGGCAGTTCGAGTACTGAATTGCGCAGTAAGTGGAATAGGCACAATTTGGCGATCATGTAGGCAAAGTGCATACCAATGCATTTATGGGCTCCACCGCCAAAAGGATGGAAGTAGAAGCCGTGTTGCTTATGTTCTGATCGCTCGGCGCTAAAGCGCTCTGGGTCGAAGTCGTCAGGATTAAGCCAGTATCGGCCGTCTCGCTGATTGTAGGCGCTAGGCATAAACAGGTCGGTATGCGCGGGTATGGTATAGCCACCTAACTCAACTTCGACAGTGGTTCTGCGAACCATCAAGGGCACCGGCGGATGTAAGCGCAGCACCTCATCAAGAAAGTGTTGGGTTAATGGCAGGGCGCTTAGGTCGTCCCACTCGAGGGTGGCTTTTTTAAGGCTGTCGTATTCGACACGTAGTCGTGACTGAAAATCTGGGTACAGGCCGAGATACATCACCGAGTGGCTCAGTAAGCTAGTGGTCGTATCGTGGGCGGCGAACAGTAGAAAAGCCACGTGCTGAATGACTTCTTTATTACAAAAGGTCTTACCGTCATCTGTGCGTGCGTTTGCAAGCAGGCTGAGCATGTCCATGCCCAATTGCTGGCGTTTGTCCTCAATACTCGCGTGCAGGTATTGGTGGAGTCGATCACGCCCTTGCAATCCGCGTCGAATAGGGGTGCCGGGTAAATCCCAAGGTAACAGGCTGCCCAATCCGCTTGCGATATCGAGGAAAGCCCGGGAAACAAACTCTCCACGTTGATCTTCGTCGGGTATGCCCAAGAAGATATCAGTCGCTACGTCAAGCAGTGTCCGTTTAATGTGATCATAGAAATGAAATGCATCCCCCCGGGACCACGTTGCAAGGTGATTCAGTACTGTGTGCTCAACCCTCGGCACGTAATCGCGCATCGTGGTGAACTTGAAGGCTTGCTGAAGAATACGCCGTTGTGCTCTGTGGTCATCGGCATCGCGCAGTAACAGCCCACCTTCATAAAAACGCCCCAGTTGATTCATGTAGCCTAAACGGGCTGAAAAGCGTTGCTGATTATCGGTGAAAATACTGCGGTAGCTGTCGCTACCCACGACCAGTAGGCCGCGCTCAGGGCCAAGTCTCACCCGAGAAATGACGCCATAGCGTGCGACACGCTGTCGTGCGGTGTTGAGTAAGTCAGATACGAGGGGCAATGCAGAGCCCACCAGGGGAAGTCCCCAATCCCCGGGAATGTGATTTAAGTTGCTATGGTGAGTGGGTAGATAGCGGGTGGGCACAGCACTCCTCTTTTGTTTAACCGTAGCTATTTTTGTTTTGGGTGTTTTTGCTTGCTGTAGTGTAATGGTTCCCCGTCAAACAGGGGATAGCGCTCTTTTGCGGTGTTACGGCTTAATCAATGGTTCACCCAAAAGACAGGATGCAGGCAATGAGCTACAAACTTTATGCGGTTTATGATGCCGACGGGTCTCTATCGGGGGAGCTGGCTTATCTAGCGGGTAAACTCATGGGTGTCAGGGATTGTGCGCTGTGTGATATCAGTCACGGCTGGAACCCATTGGGTAAAACAGCATGGCGCGCCGCGCACCGGAATCCTTCACCACGGAGCTTCGACATCGCCTGGGTGCATCGGGATGAACAGCCGACGGCATTATCCTCTGTTACCCAAGGAGCGCTACCCGCCGTTGTGCTACAGCTAAACGATCACTACCAAATCCTACTCAACAAGCATGAACTGAAGGCCTGTGGCGGTGATTATGAAAAGTTTGAGGCGGCTCTGGTGGAAAAACTTAGGGCTTAGATTTGCGGTTTTCGTGCTTGCACCCAAAGGAACGTTTCGCCGCCAAGGGTCTTGTTGTCGGCGCTGTCGATAGTAAAACCAATGTCAGTCAATGTAGCCATGAGTGCTGTAGGTTCCAGATGACTGTAATAGAGTGTTTCACCCATGAAACTTTTATTGCCGTCAAATGTGGGTTGTCCGGTGTAGGCCTCTGTGGCGTAGGTAAATAGCAACTGCCCGCCGGGTTGCAGCCAGTCGAAGCAGCGCGCTAGCAGAATCGGGTGATACTCTGCGGGCACATGAAACAGTGCATACACGATGGTAATGATGGCGAACGTTTCGCTGTGGAAGTGGACGTCGCGCATATCTGCGCAGATTGGAATCATCTCGGGTGCATAGGTATTTGCCAAATCGAGCATTCGTGCCGAGAAGTCTACCCCGGTGACTGTCCAGCCGTGCCGTAAGAACTCGGCTGCCACCGGTTCGCCCGCGCCACAGCCCAAGTCGAGCAAATGCGTATTGTCAATCCGATGACCTGCCAACAGTGCATCGAGTAGTGGCGATATGTCGAAGCTGCCCCGATTACTGTGGTAGGTATCGGCAAAGCGGTTGTAAACCGCTTTCAGGTCGATCTCTGTGACAGCCTCTTTTTTTTTCATTATGCAGTCGGCCAGTCAATGGTCTGATCATTGAATGTGTGGGTTAAATTCACAGAGCGACATTCCCGAAAAGGTGAGCCTGCTGCACTCATCCCACTGCTCCAGGTAATCAGCAGTGCGTTTATACGTGGGCGTAACACGAATTTAACCCTTTAAAGAGTGCCACTCAGTCAGTTCAGGCGCGCTTCACAAACTCTGCCTTTAGCATCATGGGCCCGATACCTTCTATCTTGCAATCAATATTATGATCGCCATCGACCAGTCGATTGATTTTGACTTTGGTACCCATCTTGGCCGTTGCAGAACTCCCTTTCACCTTCAGATCTTTAATGAGGGTGACGTAGTCTCCCTCACTGAGTGAGTTTCCATTCACATCTCGAACGATCAACCCGGGCTCCGACTCGGTGATGTCCCCGATGCGCCACTCGTGCCCACACTCGGGGCATACGAGGTTGTCCTGATCTAAATAGGCATAGGGCGATTGGCACTCAGGGCAGGGGGGTAACGCTTCGGACATTCAGATCTCCACGGTGTCTCGGTAGCGACTTGCGGCTTTGGTGTAGCAAAACGCCGCAACAAAACCGAGGCTAAGGGTGATAAGTAGTGCCCAGCGTACTGAGTAAACACCAAAATCGCTGAAAGCATCGCTTAGCATGCCCACCGAGAGGGGGCCAAGTCCAAGGCCCAATAAATTGAACACCAGCAACAGTACCGCTGATGCTTGAGTTCGCAAATGATCTGGGACCAAATTTTGGACGGCAGCGTAAGAGGGGGCTACCCAAAACACCGCTACTATTGCCGCAAGACCCATGAAAATTAGCGCAGTCGGTAGTGTGGTGCCTGCGAGTTGAAAGGTGGAGCTCTCTGGCCACATAACAAACAGGGCCTGCAGTGGTAGGGCGATGATTAAGCCCAATGCGGGTACCCAAAGCTGCCAGCGCTTGTCCCGTCGGGCAAGTTTGTCGACTAGCCAACCGCTGAAAATGTTACCGAAGCTACCGCCAATGATGCCGATAATGCCCAGCCACATGCCCGCTTCAACCAAAGTCATACCGTGCACACGTACGAGTAAACTCGGTGACCAAACACCAATGCCGTACCCTGGAATGGCGGCGAAGCCAACACCGAGGGCAATAAACAAAAAAGAGGGGATGCTCGCAATACGCTTCACTGACTGCCAGAGGTTGTCATTATCTGCGATCGTAGGCTTGGGCTTGACCGGCTCTGCCACGGTGAAATAGAGCAGGACGGCAAGGAAGATGCCCGGTATACCAAACACTATGAATACGGTACGCCAGCCATAAGCCTCTGCAATTAGGGCGCCACCGAACAGGCCCACTAAGATACCGATATTGGGTGCTGTGGCTAAAATGCCCTGGGCAAAAGTCCGTTGCTCAGGCGGGAAATAGTCAGTGAGCAGCGATTGTGATGGTGGCGTACCGCCGGCCTCGCCCACACCAACACCTACTCGCAATAATGCTAACTGCCAGAAGCTGGCAGCCATACCACAGGCGGCGGTGACGGTGCTCCAAGTGGCCATAGAAATCGACAGTACATTTCGCCGGGACCAGCGGTCAGCCAACCGAGCCACCGGCACACCTAGCGTGGCGTAGAACAGAGCAAAGGCAAGGCCCGAGATGAGCCCCATTTGGGTATCGCTGGCGCCAAATTCGGCTTTTATGGGCTCTAGCAGGATGGTCATGACCTGCCGATCAACGAAATTAAGAACATAGCCACAGGTCAGTACCGCCAGTACATAGTAGCGCTTAGCGGGTGTGAACTGAGCCGAGATATCGCGAACGGTCGAAGGAGAAGCGTCTGAGCTGCTCATGGGCGGCACCTTGTTGTTTTTGGCAGGCTACCACTTCCTGCCGCAGGGCCGAACGGGCACTGCGCATCCAAATGAACTATTCGCGTTGTGTTGTTATTTGCCGGCTCGACGCAGGCTGCATGACCGTTCCAGTGACCTGCCTGCATTGGGGCGCGGTCTGCTCTATTTGTGTTATCGCGGTTGACAGTTATCGGGTGGTCACCAATAGTGTTAATTGCCAACCAGCTATCTGTCTCGCAAACCTAGAAGGATTCCTGATGAGTACCGATGCAGAGATCAAAGCCTTGCGCGATGAAGTCAGTCAGTTGCAACAACAACTCGCTGAACTCAAGCAACGCAGCGAATGGGTCACCGATGTCGTGACGCCGGAAAGGGCTCACGGTGCCGTGACTATGCCCATACGTGGACAATCCTCCACCGAGGTACGCAAGGTGATCGAAGATGCTCACGCCCTCGATTTTCGGCAAGAACTCAACACCTCATCCTACGTTAATGTCAGTTTTGAGGATGATGAAGAACAAGTGGCCTTGATGGGACTTCGGGTTAACCTCGCCGACCAGACTGTCTACCCCGAGTCATTTCGTATTCATGACCAAGTGGTCAATATGGTCGCTCAACTTTGGCATTG
>CBFHMA010000072.1:0-10338 GCA_965656775.1 Luminiphilus sp. | reverse complement strand
CAATGACAACTAGGGCTGAAGCTTTAACAAACTGCGCAGTCATTTTAGTTGGCCTCCGGAGCCGCTACGGGCATGTTCAACAATTCAATAGTGGCTTGTTTCTTGGCAATGCGGACGCCCTTGCGTACTGCACCAGCATAATCACCCGCGGGGAGCGCATCCCAGCTCTGGGTCTCTTTGTTCCAAGCACCGGTCTCGGCGCCATCGGTGGTTTGGTATATGAGCGCGACGCGACCAATACGTAAAATATCGACTTCCCGCTCGGAACCGTTGACCTCAATAGTGTCGCTGTATGACTCAATACCGCGGCCGTATTGAAGCTCAATGGAGTAGAGCTCGAGCACCTGACGGAAGGCTTCGGCGGAGGTCACATCGGAGCGATCAAGGTTATTGCGTACCGCTTCAATGTTGCCCACACGGGTATCGAGGTCGAAGGGCATATCAAATTGTACAAATTGCTCAAGTCCATCGAGCATGCGCACGACCAGCGGTGGTATCTGACGCTGAATCACTGCTGCTTCCGATATCGACTCGTCGATATCGGCAATACGCGCGTTCTGATTAGCAATTTGGCGCTCCAATCGAGCGTTGTAGACCTTCAAGCCGTCGATTTGCTTCATGACCGTTTTGTAGTCAGACAGCAGGTCGCGGGTTTCGTCAGCAAGTCGATCGATCTTGGCTTGGGAGCTGCGCGCTTCAGCAGTGCGTGCTTTGCCCACATCCAGAATGGCATCGAGGGACTGGGCGCCGGTGGAAGCTGCGACACCCAGGGCGCCGCCGGCGACACAGGCCGCGAGCAGAACAGTTTTGAATCGTTGCGTAGTCATGGGGTCGGTAATTCCTCTAGTGGACAAAATCCTGTGGCAGGACGCTGTCGGGTCCCACCCGCCGTATTGAACAGAGTTGATGTTTCGCGCTGATGACTTATAGCTTATGACTTAATTTGCGCAAGTTTTGTGCGTCTAGACTAACCGAGTACATAACCTGCAAGCAAACTCATCATTTCCGTCAGTGATGTCTCAACAATTCGGAGACTATCGTCATCGCTTAAGATGCACAATACTGAAATCGTGGCTGTTGCGGTCTCCAGCATCGCAATCTTGTCTGTCAGCCTCGCGCCAACCCTCTAAAAGGGCAAGGTCAAAGGTGGCATCGCCACTCACCACTCCGTGGACGCGGGTCACGATGATCTCGTCGGCCAGCCCCAGCGCCTGCCGATAAATCTCTGCACCGCCAATGACATAGAGCGCACGAGCCCCGTCGATGACGGCCTGCTGCTGCGCGCGACTCAACGCCTCGTCTAGATTCTGAACAGGTTCGACCCCCGGTGCGTGCCAATTGATATCGCGAGTGAGCACAATGTTAGTTCTACCCGGCAATGGACGGCCTACCGACTCAAAGGTTTTTCGGCCCATAAGCACTGGGCAGCCAAGGGTGGTTCGTTTGAAGTGCTGCAAATCGTCGGGTAAATCCCATGGCAAACCATTATCGCGACCGATGATGCCGTTGTCGGCAACAGCCAATACCATCACTACGGGCAGATTAAAGGTCGTCATATCGCCACGGGCGCCGGAATATGTGGCTGCGGCTCATAACCCTGCAGCTCAAAGTCCTCAAACCGATACTCGAATAACGACGGGGGGTGCCGCAGAATCGATAACGTCGGTGGGGCACTCGGTGTTCGGGCAAGTTGTAAAGCCACTTGCTCCCGATGATTGTGGTAAATGTGAGCGTCACCCAAGGAGACAATAATATCGGCCACCTGCAAATTCGATTGCTGTGCCAATAGGTGGGTCAGTAACGCCACCGAGGCAATGTTAAAGGGCAAACCCAAGAACACATCGCTCGAGCGTATGTACAGCTGTGTCGACAAGGCACCATTGGCCACATAGAACTGATACAACAAATGGCATGGGGGCAGGGCCATTCGGCCAGCGCGGACATTATCTTGAGGCGACATGCCCTCATCGGGCAAATACTCTACATTCCAAGCGTGAAACAGGATGCGCCGGCTCTCCGGGCGCTGTCGGAGGCAATCGAGCACATACTGGAGCTGGTCAATGCTGCCGCCGTCGCGGGTCGGCCACTGACGCCATTGGGCGCCATATACCGGACCTAGGTCACCCTCTTGTGTTGCCCACTCATCCCAAATAGAAACGCCGTTCTCTTTCAGCCATGCGGTATTGGTGTCACCACTTAAAAACCACAGCAGCTCGTTAACCACACTTTTGAAGTGAATCTTTTTAGTGGTGAGGAGGGGGAAGCCCTCGTTTAGATTACAGCGTAACTGACGACCGAATACCGAGCGGGTACCCGTGCCAGTACGATCGCCGCGATCGACACCGTGATCACGAATGTCGGCCAATAGGTCGAGATAGGCTTGCATATTTTGTCCAATAGAAGGTTAGTTAAGATCGCGGACGGCGATAGGCAGAAATGAGGAACCCAAGCCCCAGTACCACCATAGGAACGCACAACAACTGACCGCGAGTAAGCCAGCCAAAGGCATCGAAGCCGATGTGGGCATCGGGCTCTCGGAAAAACTCCGCCGTGAACCGAAGGCAACCGTAACCCACGAGGAACAAACCCGCCACCGACCAAGTAGGGCGCGGCTTGCGACTAAACCACAGCACCACGACAAACAGCAGCATACCTTCGAGGGCAAACTGATAAAGCTGAGAGGGGTGGCGCGCCAGCTGCAATGGGTCATTGGGAAACACCATACCGAGCGGGCTATCGGTAGATCGACCCCAGAGTTCTTGGCCAATGAAATTGCCAAGTCTGCCCAAAGCCAGCCCCACCGGCGCCAAAGGCGCAATGAAATCTGCCAATCGACCAAATTCAATTTCGTTCCGACGGGCAAACAGCGCCATGGCAACAATCACGCCCAAGAGCCCTCCGTGAAACGCCATACCCCCTTCCCAGACACGAATGAGCCAAGTCGGGTCGCTGCTTAAGCGCTCCCAACCGTAAAACAGTGCATAGCCCATTCGCCCACCCAACACGATGCCGAGGGCTGCATAAAAAATCAGGTCATCAATATGCTGACGCTGCACAGGGGAATCGGGTCGGTGACTGCGCTTTACTGCCAGCCACCAGGCGAACAGCAAGCCCCCTAAATAGGTTAAGCCATACCAATGAATCTTAAGTGGCCCCAAAGCCACCGCTACGGGGTCAATATCGGGATATGGAATCACGACGTACTCCGAGCGCCATCCGTGTCGATAGCGGTGTCGCCTTTACCGCGGATATAGCGCTGAAGATCTAATGTATGCAGCAATTCATCCACCTTCGCGCCAACCTCGTCGGCAGTCCACAGGGTCGATGTGCTTTTCAGCAAGTCTTTGGTGTCTTTTAAGGACATCGACGTAAGAATTTTCTTAACGCGGGGCAAATTAGCTGCATTCATCGACAACTGATCAAACCCCATCGCTAAAAGTAGCGGCACTGCCCGAGGATCGCCAGCCAACTCGCCACAAATACTGACGGTTTTGCCATGACTGTGGGCAGCATCCACCACATGTTGTAGCGCAGCCAACACCGCCGGATGGAGTGCACGGTAAAGGTCTGCCACCCGCGGATTATTACGATCGACCGCCAACAAGTATTGGGTGAGATCATTAGAGCCAACCGATAAGAAATCGATTTGCGAGGCAAGTGCACCCGCAAGATAAACCGCCGAGGGCACTTCGATCATGACACCCACCGGTGGGAACGGCTGGGTATAGCCCTCGCTTTGAACTTCCAAATGGCAACGCCGAATCAAGACCAGCGCCTCCTGAAGCTCCTCGATACCCGAGATCATGGGCAACAGGATGCGCAAATTACCCAGCTGCTCGTTTGCTTTAAGCATAGCGCGCACTTGAGCTAGGAAAATTTCCGGATGGTCGAGGGTGACGCGAATACCGCGCCAGCCCAAAAACGGATTGTCTTCAACAATGGGAAAATAGGGGAGTGATTTATCACCGCCAATGTCCAAGGTGCGCATCGTTACAGGGGCAGGGGCAAAGGCCGCCAGCTGCTCTCGATACAATAAACGCTGTTCCTCCTCACTGGGGAAACGGTCGCGCAATAGGAACGACACTTCCGTTCGATACAGGCCTACGCCTTCAGCACCGTTCTCGAGTGCTCGCTGCACATCCGCGACAATGCCCGTATTCACCCATAGGGGAATATGATGGCCATCGAGGGTATTGCAGGGTGTGTCCTTAAGAGTGGCCAGCTCCCGAGACAAGGCGCGATCTTCGTCGACTAAGTGTTGGAATCGACGCAACGCTTCTGGGTGTGGATTGATGTAAACACGGCCGCTGTAACCGTCTACCACCAGCTGGCGATCTTCCAATCGAGCGTAGGGTAAATCGGCTGCACCCATGACCGCCGGCACGCCCATGCCCCTAGCCAGGATAGCCGCATGGCTATTACCTGAGCCACGCAGTGACACCACCCCCACTAGGTTCTCTCGGGGTACCTCGCCCAGGGCAGAAGCAGTAATCTCCTCGGCCACCAATACGGTTCGTTTGGGCCAACTGCGCCGGCTGGTTTCCTCATCTTGAAGATAGCTCAACACCCGGGTACCCAAGTCGCGCACATCAACCGCTCGCTCACGCAGGTAGCTATGCTCCATGCGCTCAAAATGCCGAATGTGCTTGATCATGACCTGACTCAGGGCGCCTTGAGCCCACTCACCCGCCTTGATCAGCGCAGCCACTTCACCCCCAAGGGTGGAATCGTCGAGGATGTTTAAATATACCCCGAATAAAGCGTGATCTTCCGGCGACAACTCGTCTTTTAGGTTAGCGGCTACAACCTCGATATCATCGCGCACCCGAGCCAATGCGGTTCTAAAAGCACGCAGCTCCTCTTTGCGATCGGTGGCTGGGCGCGACGGCACCGCCATTAAATCGGCCGTGGGCGATACAAAAATACCGGTGCCAATACCAATACCTGGACTACCGGGAATACCCACAACCCGCTTAATATCGTTGGGACGCTGATCCTGATCGATGACTGCACCGGCCATTTCGGCGTGGGCTATGACGCCCGCCAACTGTGCAGACACGGTAATTAAAAAGGATTCTTCGTCGTCACTAAAGCGCCGCTTAGCCGCTTGCTGCACCACCAACACCCCCAGCAGATCGCGCTGGTGGATAATAGGGGCGCCCATGAAAGTATCGTAGCTCTCTTCCCCTAATCCGGGCACAAGCTGGAAACTGGGGTGATCCCTAGCTTCCGATAGATTGAGCAATTCACCCCGACTGGCTACCCAACCCACCAAACCTTCTTCCATCGCCAGCGAAAAGCTACCAACTTTGTCGAGGTTTAAACCCTCTGTAGCCCGAAATACTAAGCGGTTGTTTGATCGGTCCCTTAGGTAGACAGTGCACACATCGGTGACCATAGCCGCGCGCACCTCACGAACAATGAGGTTCAGTGCGTCGGGCAGGCTATCGGCCTCGTTAACCGCTTGGATAATTCTGCGCAGGGTCTCAAGCACGGCGCTATCCCGCTTTGCGTCGTTTGCGCTGGGGTAGCAACGCCGGTAGCAATTCACCCAAAGCGGCGCGATAGACCTCTCGCTTGAAATCAACCACCGCAGTTACCGGATACCACCAGGATACCCAGCGCCAGCCATCAAATTCCGGGTCGTCATGGGCATCGACCTGAACTGCATTGTCATCTGCCTCTAGGCGCAACAAAAACCACTTTTGTTTCTGACCAATGCAGACCGGTCGTTCATGTTTTCGGATGAACCGACTGGGCAGGCGATAACGCAACCAACCCCGGGTACAGCCCAAGATGCTGACATGGGATGGCTCGAGACCAATCTCTTCATTTAATTCCCGAAACATGGCCTGCTCTGGGGTTTCACCACCGTGCATACCACCCTGGGGGAATTGCCAGGAATTGCGACCGCCAATTCGACGCCCCCACAGCACCTCCCCGCCGTGGTTACATACAATAATGCCCACGTTCGGCCGGAAGCCCTGACGATCGATAATTCGGTCTGAAGAGGTGACGCTCAAAAATTGATGCTCCCATCGCGCTATGTTTGTTGGTAGCTTGCGCACTCGCTATTCTTTCATACCCGAGTCCACCTGCGTGGGCAACTTTTCATTGATACCCGGAATTGAGACAAGCTGTGGCTCTCGCCTTATTCGATTTAGACAACACGCTGCTTGCCGGCGACTCCGACCACAGCTTTGGGCACTTCCTGTGCACACAAGGCCTCGTTGAAGCCCAAGCCTATCGCACCGCAACTGATGGGTTCTACGCCGATTACCAAGCGGGCACCTTAAACATCGACCACTATTTACGCCACGCCCTTAAACCTTTCACCGGTAAAACACCTGCAGAACTTGCACCTTTGTTACGCAGGTTTCTCGAGGACTGGGTAGAACCCATGGTACTACCCAAAGCCACGGCCCTTATCGAGGAGCACCGACAGCGCGGAGATACTTTAGCAATCATCACCGCCACCAATACCGTAGTGACCCGACCCATCGCGGAGCGACTAGGTATTGTCACGCTCATAGGTTGCGAAGCTGAATTGATCGATGGCCGCTACTCGGGGACACCTATTGGTACACCCTCATTTCGTGAAGGTAAGGTCAAACGGCTTCATGACTGGCTAGAAAGCACCCCGCACTCGATGCAAGGAGCGCACTTCTACAGCGACAGTCACAACGATCTACCGCTGCTAGAACAGGTCGATAACCCAGTGGCGGTTGATCCAGATCCCCAGTTACAGGCTGTTGCCCTAGAGCGAGGTTGGCGAATTCTATCCCTCAGGCCCTGACAAGACACCGACTTAAGCATCTTCCTCGCAGTGATTGGTGTAATCGTCTGCCGACAACAAGGCGTCTAGCTCTGACGTGTCCTCGGGCTGCAAGCGGTAGAACCAACCATCGTTATAGGGGTCTGCGTTAACCGTTTCAGGTGCATCTTCCAACAACTCATTCACGGCTGTGACTTCACCGGCTATCGGGCTATAAATGTCTGAAGCAGCTTTTACGGATTCAACAACGCCTGCCTGTTCACCACCTGCCAAGGTATCGCCGACAGTAGGCACTTCAATGTATACCACGTCACCCAACGCTTCCTGTGCGTGATGGGTAATGCCCACTGTGACCGTGCCATCTTCCTCAAGGCGTGCCCATTCGTGGGTTTTTGCATACTTAAGTTCAGTCGGATTGCTCATGGATTCCTTGTTCCTGTGGTAAGAGGCGAGGTAGGTTGCTGGCACTCGCCAGCGGGGGCTAAAGATGCCGCTAAAGTCCCTCGGCTGCAAGCGCTTGAGCCGCAAACCAGCGCTTCAATAGGGGTGTTTGATTGACCCAATTGAGGCCAATATTGCGGGCGGCCAAGGCCAGCGGGTGACGATTACCAAAGCCGCGCTTGAACGCCTCCATGGCGGCCATCATCGCCAGATTGTCTGTTTTACGCCGACGTTGATAGCGACGAAGCAAGGTGGCTTTACCCCAATCGAGATCATCGTGATAAGCGTTGCTTACAATACTGGCCAGCACGCCGACATCGGCTAGGCCCAAATTAATACCCTGGCCTGCTAATGGGTGAATGCTATGAGCAGCATCGGCTACCAGCGCCAATCGATCGGTCACATAATCAATCGCATGACTCTGATTTAAGGGAAATACGGCTCTTGGACCTATAGCGCGAACGTTGGGGGCATTGCCCGCTAGCGCACTGTTTAAAGCACGCACAAACTGATCGCTATCGAGGGACATTAACTGCTCCCACTCTGGGTCATCCACCGACCACACAATGGAGCACAAACAAGGGTCGGCAAGTGGCAAAAGAGCCACCGGCCCACTGGCTAAGAACGCTTGGAAACAGGTACCCTGATGGGGCTCCTCGAGCGCTACGGTAGCCACGATGGCGCCTTGGTGATAAGACCAACTGCGGGTTTTCAAGCCGGCCATATCGCGCAGACGAGACCGTGCACCGTCGGCTGCGACCAATAGCGGCGCCGACCACTCGGCTTCCGCTTGGGTGGTAACGGTCATGCCGTCACGATCGCGAACTAGACGTTCGACGCCATCGCCCCATTCAATGCGCACCCGTGAGGAACGTTCCACAACCGCCAATAGCGCATCTACCGTGATCCGGTTTTCAACAATATGGCCGAGATCGCTCACGCCAACATCCGCAGCATCAAATTCGATAGTGCCGGTGCCCTCGGCATCCCAAACATGCATCGATTGGTAGGGCGCTAGACGCTGGGGGTCAATATGTGCCCAAGCACCCACCCGACGCAGCAAGCCCACCGATGCCGGAGTTAGCGCACTGACTCTGCGATCCCACTGGTCAATATCGGTTCCAAACGCCGGTGCCGGCGGTCGGGGATGGGCTTCCAACAGCAGCACCGACAAACCTGACTGGGCCAGCAGAGCACTCAGGGTAAGCCCCGCAATACCCCCTCCGGCGATGATGACATCTTGATCATAGTGGGTCATGGGGACATCTCGGCAGAGGTCATAGCAACGGTTTGTACCAATCGGCGATCGGCCGCTGTGCCCTGGCGAGCCACCCAACGACGCAACGGCGGTAGTAAATCGAGACCCGCCAAGGCCATATCACGGGGCGCATTAAGGCCCCAAATACCCCGAGAAAAAAGTGTTGCTAACGTATCAGTAGCGGCTACCGTGCGCATCTGATCAGCCGTAACCGCTTGCTCGTAGCGCCGCAAAGTGGCCACTGATCCAAGTGTTTCGCGCTGGGTCACGGACTCGCCCAAAACCTTGGCCAGCGCCAAGCTGTCGCGCAGAGATAAATTCAAGCCCTGACCCGCCACCGGGTGCAGACCATGGGCCGCATTACCCGCAACCAGAAAACCATGTCGTATCTGCTCCTGCGCACGCACCCGCAGTAGAGGCCACCGAGACCGAACACCAATATCGATAACAGCCCCCAGTCGCCAACCAAAAGCCTTTTGTAGCGCGGCCATCAGTGTATTGTCATCCATCTGGATGTAACGGTCTGCCTGATCGGGGGTCATCGACCACACTAAGTTGAAGCGCTGCTGACCGATGACCGAATGGGGCAGGGGCAACAGTGCCAGAGGACCATTGGGGGTGAAGCGCTCGAAAGCGATACCTTGCTGCGGGCCCTCGAACAGGCAATTGGCAACCAGTGCCACCTGTTGTACGTCGCGCTCATCGGCAGCGATACCCAACTGTTCCCGAAAGGTCGAGTGGGCGCCATCGGCCACAATAACCAGGTTCGCCGACAACTGTGAACCATCGGCCAGCTCAACCGCAGGGGTGGGTCCACGCACAAGGCGCACCACATCACAGGGTGCTTGCAACACGATACCTTGTCGATCGGCGGCAAGCTTTAAACTGCGCCCAATGAGATGGTTGTCGACCACCCAACCCAAACAGGGCTCACCCAATTCGTCGGCCGACATCAGCGTGCTGCCAAACCGATGCTGATTCGACACATGTATGCGCCGTATAGGCGCACCCATCGGCAATAGTTGGTCCGCAACCCCGTAGCGTTTGAGAATGTCGGCACTGGCCAGATTCAGGGCCGAGGCTCGGGTATCCAGAGGATTGGGGCTGACTTCGGTGGATAGCGCCCTTGCTTCAAGGACACGGACTGAAGCAGTCGGCAGCCCGTACTTCACCGCAAGGCCAAAGGCGAGGCCAACCATGCCCCCGCCCACTATTAGCACCGATGCCGTCATCAATCAGGCAGACGCCATGAGCGCTTCAATAGCATCGGTGGTCTTGGGCACACCGTCGGTCAACACTTCACAGCCCGAGCTTGTTACCGCCACATCATCCTCGATGCGTACACCAATTCCCCGCCACTTTGCCGGTACCTTGGTGTTATTGGGTGCCACATAGATGCCAGGCTCAATGGTCAATACCATGCCGGGCTCCAGTTGACGCCATTTACCATCGACACGGTAATCGCCCACATCGTGTACATCCATACCGAGCCAATGGCCAGCACGGTGCATGTAAAAGTCCCTATAGGCACCCTCTTTGATGAGAGTCTTCTCATCGCCTTTTAGCAGGCCCAGATCCATAAGGCCTCGGGTAATCACTCGCACTGTGGCATCGTGGGGTTGATTCCACGCATTGCCCGGTTTGACTTTGGCAATAGCGGCCAACTGGGCTTTCAGCACAATATCGTAAAGTGCTTTTTGCTCGGGGCTAAAGCGGCCATTGACGGGAAAAGTTCGAGTGATGTCTGCCGCGTAACCGGCGTACTCGCAGCCCGCATCAATAAGCACGAGGTCTCCGTCGACAAGCTTGTCGCGATTCTCGGTGTAATGGAGAACACAGGCGTTTGCACCGGCACCGACGATGC
>CBFHMA010000071.1:0-10573 GCA_965656775.1 Luminiphilus sp. | reverse complement strand
ACCACATGGGGCTTGGACTCGAAGCCGGCCTTGTCAGCCACCGGCACGTTCAAGAGCACCTGGGGCAGCTTAGTCATACCAGAGCGCAAAGCGGCTAGGGGCTGCTTTGCATCGACCGCCGCCGCCAGTACTTGCAGTGCCGACACAATGCCGTCGCCGGTGGTGGTGACATCGCTGCAAATGAGGTGTCCAGAGCTCTCACCACCCAAAGACCAGCCTTGGGCAGCCATAATTTCCTTCACGTAACGATCGCCCACTTTGGCCCGGGCTAGGGTGACCCCCTGCTCCTGTAGCGCCAGCTCTAGGCCCATGTTCGACATGAGCGTACCCACCACGCCAGAATCTGAGCGACCCTTGGCAATGCGGTGCATGGCCAGCACGTATAACAACTCGTCGCCATCGACTACGCTGCCATCGGCATCGACAAACAATACGCGGTCACCGTCGCCGTCGAAGGCAATACCCATATCGGCACCGGATTCGGTCACCGCCGATTGCAGGGCCGTTAAATCGGTAGAGCCCACGGCATCGTTAATGTTAAAGCCATTGGGATTAGCGCCAATGACGTCAACGTTGGCGCCCAACTCGGTAAACACCGAAGGTGCGATGTGGTAGGTGGCGCCATTGGCGCAATCGATAACCAATTTCAAGCCGCGCAGGCTCAAGCGCTCGGGGAAGGTGGCTTTACAGAATTCAATGTAGCGGCCAGCAGCATCGACGACACGTACCGCCTTACCAATGTCTCGGCTACCCACCGTTTCTAGGGGCTGATCCAACATTTGCTCAATGGCCAGCTCGGTGGCATCGGGCAGCTTGGCACCCTTTTCATCAAAGAACTTAATGCCATTGTCATCGAACGGGTTATGGGACGCGCTGATAACAATACCTGCCATGGCATTCTGGGTACGGGTCATAAGCGCCACTGCTGGGGTCGGCATGGGGCCCAGCAATTTCACATTAATACCCGCTGCCACCAGCCCTGCTTCTAACGCCGACTCAAACATGTAGCCGGATACCCGAGTATCCTTGCCAATGACGACCGTTGGTACACCACTGCACGTTGACGCAAACACGCGCCCGCAGGCCCAGCCTAGCTTTAAGATAAAATCGGGGGTAATAGGATGAGTGCCGACTCGGCCTCGTATACCGTCGGTGCCAAAATAACGCTTGTTCACTGAGCTAATTCCTCTAGGGCCTTCACCATCGCGAGCGCATCGGCGGTTTCTTGGACGTCGTGCACACGCAATAGACGCGCACCGCGCTCTGCGGCCATGACCGCAAGACTAACACTGGCAGCCAGCCGGTCGTCGTCGGGTCGGCCTGTAATTTTCCCAATCATCGACTTTCGAGACAAACCGGCCAGAATGGGTAAGTCAAATGACTGCAGTTCCCCCAAACGTTGCAACAAGGTCAAGTTGTGCGCCAAGGTTTTACCAAAGCCAAAGCCCGGATCCAGTAGCAAGCGGGTGCGCTCAATACCAGCAGCTTCGCAGGCCTCTATGCGTTGCTGCAGGAAATTTTTCACATCGGCCACCACATCGGCGTAAGACGGCGCCTGCTGCATCGTTTGGGGGTCACCCTGCATGTGCATCAGGCACACGGGTAGGCCGCTGCTGGCTGCTGCGTCTAATGCGCCAGGGCGCGTTAACGCGCGCACGTCGTTAATCATACCCGCACCCAAGAGCGCACCTTCGCGCATCACCAGTGGCGTACTGGTATCGAGTGACAGCACCACATCGAATCGCTGACGTAGTTGGGTTAACGCAGGCAGTACGCGGTCGGCCTCTTCCGCTGCCGACACCGGCTCTGCACCGGGTCGAGTCGACTCACCACCAATATCGAGTACCGCAGCCCCTGCAGCCACCATGGCTTCGGCGCGTCGGTACAAGGCATCGGCCTGTAGCGTCTTGCCATCGTGCAGTTGCCCGCCGTCAGAAAAGGAGTCGGGGGTAACGTTGAGCACCCCCATGACCCGTGGGTAGCTCAGGTCTAAACGAAAACCGGCGCAGTCTAAGACCGCGCCGGCTATTGAAGTGGGACTCATGATGCCTAGTGTTGACCGGCTGGATCGCCAATGGCGCCTTCGGCAGCCTCTTTTTCAGCCGCCTTACTGCCCTTGTCCGGACGGTCGTTATCGCTCCAGCCAGAGGGCGGGCGCGGAGTTTTACCCGACATAATATCGTCGATTTGCCCGGCATCGATGGTTTCGTAGTGCATGAGCGCATCGGCCATGACATCGAGCTTCTCACGATTCTCTTCGAGTAACCGCTGCGCCCTGTCGTAGCACTCATCAATGATGCGACGCACTTCTTTGTCGATAGATCTAGCGGTTTCATCGGACATGGCCTTGGAGGGCTGACCCGCGGAGCGCCCCAAGAATACCTCTTCACCGCCCTCGTCATACATGAGCGGCCCAAGGGTGGGCGACAAGCCCCACTTGGTCACCATGTTGCGTGCAATCTCCGTGGCCCGCTGAATATCGTTAGAGGCGCCGGTCGTGATGCCCTCGGGCCCCAAGGTAATTTCCTCAGCGACACGGCCACCGAACAAGCTGGTGATTTGACTCACGATGTGCCGGCGGCTGTGGCTGTAGCGATCTTCCTCGGGTAAAAACATGGTCACGCCCAATGCACGGCCACGGGGAATAATGGACACCTTATACACGGGGTCGTGCTCGGGCATGAGCCGCCCGACAATAGCGTGGCCCGCTTCGTGGTAAGCAGTATTACGCTTCTCGGCTTCAGACATCACCATGGAACGCCGCTCAGCACCCATCATGATTTTGTCTTTCGCCCGTTCGAACTGGTCCATGCCTACCATGCGCACGCCAGCGCGGGCAGCAAACAAGGCAGCTTCGTTCACCAGGTTCGCCAAATCGGCACCGGAAAAGCCGGGGGTGCCGCGAGCAATTTTACTGGGCTCGACATCTTCCGATAGGGGCACTTTGCGCATGTGCACTTTTAAGATCTGCTCGCGACCGCGAATATCGGGTAAGCCCACCACCACTTGACGATCGAAGCGGCCCGGACGCAACAACGCCGGATCGAGAACGTCGGGACGGTTGGTGGCGGCGATGACGATGACGCCGTCGTTGCCCTCGAAGCCATCCATTTCAACCAGCAACTGGTTCAAGGTCTGTTCACGCTCGTCGTGCCCACCGCCTAAGCCAGCACCACGGTGACGGCCCACGGCGTCGATCTCATCGATGAAAATAATGCACGGAGACTGCTTCTTGGCCTGGTCGAACATGTCGCGCACACGGGATGCACCCACACCCACGAACATTTCGACGAAGTCGGAGCCGGAGATAGAGAAGAACGGCACCTTGGCTTCGCCGGCAATGGCTTTGGCGAGCAGCGTTTTACCGGTGCCCGGTTGGCCTACCATGAGTACGCCACGGGGAATTTTGCCGCCCAATTTCTGGAATCGGCTGGGATCGCGAAGGAATTCAACCAACTCTTGTACGTCTTCCTTGGCTTCCTCTACCCCCGCCACATCGGCAAAGGTCGTGGTAATTTGATCTTCGCCCAATAACTTGGCTTTGCTCTTGCCGAAGCTCATGGGGCCACCACGGCCGCCAGCGCCGCCCTGCATTTGGCGCATGAAGAACATAAATACAGCAATGATAATGAGGATGGGGAAGCTAGCGACCAACAGTTGCATCCAGACACTCTGCTGCTCGGGCTTGCGGCCCTCTACCACGACGTCGTGGCTGAGCAGGTCGTCCATCAGTTTCGGGTCTTCCACCATGGGGCGGATTGTTTCAAAGTTACTGCCATCGAAACGCTCGGCGTTAATGGTCAAGCCGTCGACAACCACTTTGCGCAGTCGATCGTTTTCAACTTCTTGAATAAATTCGGAATAGCCCACCTGTTCGGTGGCGCCGCGCATGCTGAAGTTGTTGAAGACCGACAGCAACACCGCTGCAATCACCAACCACAGCAGTAAATTCTTTGCCATGTTGTTCAAAATAATGCCCTCATTGGCGCAGGTATCTCATGACGGCCGAGCAGTATAGCGCGACCGCGGCTGTTGCGCAGGTGTCATTTCTAGCCTCTGCTACACTACTTTAGATGCAGGCGATTGGTTCACTTTTCAATGCCGCCGTGAAATTCAGTGGCCACTAAGTAGACTTCTCGAGACCGTGGTCGAGAGGCTTCCGGTTTGCGGGTGAGTACTTTACCGAATACGGCTCGGGTCTCGGCCATAAGCTCCTCAAAGCCCTCGCCATGGAAGACTTTCGCGACAAAGCCCCCCCGAGGCGCCAGCACCCGCTGGGCTAAATCGAGGGCCAATTCAACCAAATACATGGCTCGGGGTTGGTCTACGGCTGTAACGCCACTCATATTGGGCGCCATATCAGACATCACCAAATCCACGGGATCATCCCCTAACAGCGCCAAAATATCGTTAAAAACCGCGTCTTCCGTGAAGTCACCCTCGATAAAATCGACGCCGGCAAGGCTATCCATGGGTAAGATATCGCTGGCCACAACCCGACCACGATGCCCTACCCGCTCGGCCGCCACCTGAGACCAACCGCCAGGTGCTGAGCCCAGATCTAACACGGTCATACCGGGCTTAATGAGCCGATCTTTATCGTCCAACTCCATGAGTTTGTAACAGGCCCGAGAGCGATAGCCCTCTTTCTGAGCTCGCTGCACGTATACATCTTCCCGATGCTCTTTTAGCCAAGCACGGCTAGAGGATCGTTTTTTCGGCATGATTCAGCATCTCTCCTTCGGCATCGGGACGCCACGTGTTCGAACACAGTACACTGGCGCGCTCATTTAGGAATTCTTACCATGACCCAAGTAACAAACCCCAGCGCAAACTCTGGCTCGCCAACCTCACCCAGCAGCAAAGCCACTAGAGCACTGAGCAACAGCGAACTCAAGCAGTACCGTGCCATTGCTCACAAACTACACCCCATTGTGACAGTGGCCGGAGCCGGTCTGAGTGACGGGGTCATGGCAGAAATGGAACGAGCACTGACCGACCACGAGCTCGTCAAAATTAAGGTAGCGGTTGGCGACCGAGAACTCCGCGATGGCGTGATTGAGCAGTTGCTGAAGCAGTCGCACGCCACGCTGGTTCAGCGCATTGGCAACACCGCCACCCTGTTGCGTCGCAACCCAGAGGCAGACCCGCGCAAGTCGAATTTGCAGCGAATGCTTTAAGCACCGCTTGCGAGTGCCACCAAGCCCTGAGTCACATTGAAGGTCAACAGCGCCGCCAAGTAGGCGGCTACCAGATACGTGACCAACATGGTGAGCGCTACCCGCCAAGAGTTCGACTCTCGAGCCAAAATAGCCACCGTGCTGACACACTGCAGGGCAATGGCAAAGAACACTAACAGCGCCAAGCCAGAGCCCAAAGGCAATGCGCTGGCCTGAATCTGATCGACCAAGGGCAGCATATTATCTTCAGCGCCTTCAATGCCAAAGATGGTACCCAAGGTGCCCACGAATACCTCGCGGGCAAGGAACGAGCTTAAGATAGCAACCCCATAGCGCCAATCGAGACCAATTGGTGCGAACACCGGCTCAATGAACCTACCCAAGGTACCCAACCACGACCCGGCCAAGTCGGTACCGTAATTAGGGAAATAGCCCAAGATCCATACGGCTACCGTAACCCCCAAAATGACCTTGCCCGCTTTGGTGACAAAGTGCCTGCACCGATTCACCGCCGCCCGGGCTATAGGGCGGAAGCTGGGCAAGCGGTAAGGGGGTAGCTCTAATACGAAGGGCAATTCGGTTTGCGCTACGGTCGATAGCCTGCTTACAAACCCGGTCACCAACAGTGCGCACACCATGCCGAAGAAATAGATGCCAAACATGGCTACACCCTGCCAGCCCACCAGTCCAAACAACACTGTGTCATTGGGGATGAACGTAGCAATGAGCAGGGCGTAAACCGGTAAGCGTGCCGAACAGGGCATCAGCGGAATAGCCAGGTAGGTCATTAAGCGCTGCCGAGGCGAATCAACAGCCCTGGCCGCATAGACTGCAGGAATGGCACAGGCCACACCCGACAGCATGGGCACGAAACTTTTGCCCGTAAGACCAAAAATCTTCAGGGGCCGGTGGCAGATAAGGGCCGCTCGGGCTAAGTAACCAGAGTCCTCAAGCAGACCAATGATGAAAGTGAGCACAAAAATTTGTGGCACGAACACTAAAAAAGCGCCGACACCGCCAAATAGCGCATCGGAAGTAAAATCGGCCAGCACCGCATTACCAATGAGTGGTACTAACGCCTCACCCAGGCCCACCACGGTGGCCTCTACCGCATCCATCACCGGTGCCGACCAGGTGAAAATAGACTGGAACAACAGCAGCATAATGGCAAAAAATGCCACGCCTCCGGTGGTCGTGCTCAAGAAAAACCGATCGAGGCGCGTCTGTTGGCGCACCAAAATATCACCACTGGGACCGTACTTGTGGGCTAACTGATGAGCCGTGCCCCGTAACAGGGTATCGGGGGTATCGGCCCACAAGCCGCTGGTGCGATCGTCGCTGATGAGCGCCGAACGCAGTCGCTCAATGACGTGATCGAGTCCACTGCCTTCCCGCGCCGAAACCAGAATCACCGGCGCACCGACTTCCCGGGCCAGACCCTCGGGATCAAAGCTCAAACCATTGGCACTTAGCACATCGTGCATATTGGCCAAGATGGTAATGGGCTTGCCGTGGCGCTGGCTCTCACGGGTCACCTGCAGCGTGAAATACAGGCTCTTCTCTAGGCGAGTGGCGTCAACGACACACAACACATGGCGCACTTCCGGATCGGCTAATGCACGCTGGAAGTACTCAACCGCTACCTCTTCCTCGGCGGAAATGGGCTGCAACGAGTAGGTACCGGGAAAATCGAGCAGTTCCACATCGGGCATTTTGGCGAGGGCGCCCGATGACACATCGACGGTGATACCCGGGAAATTAGCAACCTTCTGGTGCAAACCGGTGAGTCGATTAAACAGCGAACTCTTACCCGAATTAGGGCTGCCAATGAGCAATACACGATTCATACAGCGGCGCCCTTCATAATGGAATCGGTGGCCATGAGCACTTTGGCGGCAATGTCACTGTCGAGCGAAAACACCGTATTGCTGACACGGTAGACCTTGGGTGCACCGAACCCCGGCGACAACAGGCAAGTGACTACCTCGCCCGGATGAAATCCAAACTCCATGAGTCGCACACGGTAATTCTCCGACAGGCCATCGTCGAAACCCACTACGGTTGCCTGCACCCCGGGTGCAAGGTTCCAAAGGGGCGTGGGGTCAGCACTTGCTGTCATCACAGATCCGCTCCCTGTCAGTCCACATCATGGCGTTCGGTACCGCTGGCAACACAACAGTGGGTGCCTAAGGTGGCGGTCGCTGAGCACAATGGATTCAGTGGCGCTTAAATGTGTTTTACCTGATCAATCTCGTAGTAGATATCGCCACCGGGGGCTTTTACTACCACCTCGTCACCTTCACTTTTACCCACTAAGGCGCGGGAAATAGGTGAATTGACAGAGATCAGGTTGTTCTTCACATCGGCTTCATCTTCACCCACGATGCGATAGGTCACTTGGGCATCGGTATCGAGATTGATCAACACCACCGTGGCACCGAAAATCACCCGCCCAGTGTGAGGCATAGCGGTGACATCAATAACCTGAGCGTGCGATAGCTTGTGCTCAATGTCTTTGATACGGCCCTCGGCAAAGCTCTGCTGCTCTCTGGCCGCGTGGTACTCGGCGTTCTCTTTTAGGTCACCGTGTTCCCGCGCTTCGGCAATGGCAGCACTAATGCGCGGACGATCAACCCGCTTCAGGTGCTCGAGCTCTTGCCGCAGCGCTCGCTCGCCGGCAACGGTCATAGGCACTTTGTTCATGGGGCAATACTCTCGTGTAAGTCCTGCAATCGCCGCACTTCCATATCGGTCTCATGCTCCAGCGCCATACACACGGCCTCGGCCGCCGCCAGCGTTGTGGTGTAGTAAACACGATGTTGCTCGGCGCTGGCACGAATGGGCGCTGAATCTAAGATAGCGGTGCGACCCTCGGTGGTATTCACAATCATACTCGCTTCATCGTTTTTGATCAGGTCAACGATATGGGGTCGACCTTCACGCACCTTGTTCACCTTGCGCACCGTGAGCCCCGCCGCTTCAAATGCGGCTGCCGTACCCCCAGTAGCCGCCAGGGTAAACCCTTTCTCGTGGAAACGGCGGGCCACGGCAACGGCACCGGGCTTGTCGGCATCGCGCACGCTAAATAGTGCCATGCCCGACTGAGGCGGGATATCACCCGCACCCAATTGTGCCTTCGCAAAGGCCCCGGCAAACGATGCGCTGGTGCCCATCACCTCGCCGGTAGATTTCATTTCGGGCCCTAAAATAGGATCAATCCCCGGGAACTTATTGAAAGGCAACACCGCCTCTTTAACGGAGTAATAAGGCGGCACCACTTCACGGGTAATACCCTGACTGGCCAGTGATTGCCCCGCCATACACCGAGCAGCCACTTTCGCCAAGGACACACCTACCGCTTTGGAGACAAAGGGCACCGTGCGCGACGCCCGTGGATTCACTTCAATGACATAGATTTCGCCATCTTGATAGGCCAGCTGCACGTTCATAAGCCCACACACGCCCAGCTCTAGGGCCATGGCCTTCACGACTTCACGCATCTGGTCTTGCACGTCGGCGGCTAGGTTGTACGGCGGCAGTGAGCACGCAGAATCACCCGAGTGAATACCCGCCTGTTCAATGTGTTGCATGATGGCCCCAATGACCACCTGCTTACCGTCACTCACCGCGTCGATATCGACTTCGATAGCTGCACTTAAGAAGTGATCGAGCAGCACCGGCGAGTCATCGGAAACGCGAACCGCTTCACTCATGTAGCGCAGCAGATCTTCCTCTCGGTACACAATCTCCATGGCCCGACCACCGAGCACATAAGAGGGCCTCACCACCAGTGGGTAGCCAATACGCGACGCTGCCTCTACGGCTTCATCGACACTGCGCACAGTGGTGTTGTCGGGCTGCTTCAAACCCAACTTGCTAATCATTTGCTGGAAGCGTTCACGGTCTTCGGCACGATCAATTTCGTCGGGCGTGGTGCCAATAATGGGCACACCCGCAAGCTCTAACGCTCGAGCCAGCTTCAGGGGTGTCTGGCCACCGAACTGCACAATCACCCCTACGGGCTTTTCTAAATCGATGATTTCGAGCACATCCTCTAAAGTGACCGGCTCAAAATACAGTCTGTCAGAGGTATCGTAGTCGGTGGAGACCGTCTCGGGGTTGCAGTTCACCATGATGGTTTCGTAACCGTCTTCGCGCATGGCGAGGGCGGCGTGTACGCAGCAGTAATCGAACTCAATCCCCTGACCAATGCGGTTCGGACCACCACCCAACACCACAATCTTTTTGCGATCCGAGGGTGCTGCTTCACATTCATCTTCGTAGGTGGAATACATGTAAGCCGTGGCCGTCGAAAACTCCGCGGCACAGGTGTCTACACGCTTATAAACCGGGCGTAAGTTTAAACGTTGCCGATGTTCTCGTACGACCGTCTCGGTTGTTTGCAACAGTGCTGCCAAGCGTGCGTCGGAAAAGCCTTTACGCTTCAAACGCCGTAATGTGGCTCGATCGAGTTGGGTGACATCGCAGCCCTGAAGGGATTGTTCTGCTTGTATCAAATCTTCTATTTGCACCAAGAACCAGGGGTCCACACCCGAGTAACCGGCCACCTCTTCCAGACTGAAACCACCCCGGAATGCGTCGGCGATAAACCACAGCCGGTCAGCACCAGGATTCGTCAGTTTGTCGATGAGTTCCGCGCGGGTATCGGCGTCGCGTACCGCTAGTTTGGGCTCGAAGCCCGCCGAGCCCACTTCCAAGCCACGCAGTGCTTTCTGCAGGGATTCCTGGAAAGTCCGGCCAATGGCCATAACCTCACCCACCGATTTCATCTGGGTGGTTAAGCGCGCATCAGCAGTGGCAAATTTCTCGAAGGCAAATCGGGGAATCTTGGTAACCACATAATCGATGGCGGGCTCGAAGGAGGCCGGGGTCTTACCACCGGTAATATCGTTGGCCAATTCGTCGAGGGTGAAACCCACCGCCAGCTTGGCCGCCACCTTGGCAATAGGGAAGCCGGTAGCTTTTGAAGCCAGGGCGGACGAGCGGGATACCCGCGGGTTCATTTCAATGACGACCATTCGGCCGGTGTCGGGACACTGCCCAAACTGCACATTGGAACCGCCGGTTTCGACACCAATTTCGCGCAGCACCGCCAGCGATGCGTCGCGCATTATTTGGTATTCCTTGTCGGTGAGGGTCTGGGCAGGCGCCACGGTAATGGAGTCGCCGGTATGCACGCCCATGGCATCAAAGTTTTCGATGGCGCAGACAATAATGCAATTGTCATTTTTGTCGCGCACCACCTCCATCTCGTACTCTTTCCAACCGATGAGTGATTCATCGATCAGCAATTCCTTGGTGGGCGATAACTCTAAGCCACGAATACAAATGGCTTCGAACTCATCACGGTTGTAGGCAATACCACCCCCCGA
>CBFHMA010000070.1:6664-10693 GCA_965656775.1 Luminiphilus sp. | reverse complement strand
GCTATGCCGCCGTCTACGCCTAAATGTGACGTGGCAAAATAAATTTCCTCTGTGCCACACAGGCCAATGTCTAGGACATCGACACCCTGACTGCACAAACCGTCGACTAACGCGGCCTTGATGGCCTCGCTGGTTAGACGTATATCATGCCCAACCACAACGGTTTTCGGTTTAATGACGTCAGCGTACGCTTTACCAATGCGACAGGCGATATCCTCGTTTAACTGATCAGGGATACGACCCCGTACGTCGTAGGCTTTAAAACAGGTCAAGGCGTCTGTCATGCCATATCCTTCATATAAATATTTTCATAAACGTGATTAGTCGCCTCGACGAACCCGGGAACGCTGCCACAGTCGAAGCGGCGTCCCTGGAATTTATAGGCCATGACACACCCTTTCTGGGCCTGAGTCTGCAACGCATCTGTAATTTGAACTTCGCCGTTGGCACCCGGTTCCGTATTACGAATAATGTCGAAAATATCGGGGGTTAAAATGTAGCGACCAATAATGGCTAAATTAGATGGAGCACTTTCTGGACTGGGTTTTTCGACCATGTGATCAACACGATAAAGACCATCACGCATGCTTTCACCGGCAATAACCCCATAGGCGGAAATATCGTCCATGGGCACCTCTTGAACGGCAACAATAGAACACCGGAACTGCTTGTAAAGCTCTACCATTTGCGCCAGCACACCCAGACCACCGGTATTGATGCACAAGTCATCGGACAACACGACGCCAAATGCCTCTGGGCCAATCAGCGGTTCCCCCGTCAGTATGGCGTGGCCAAGACCCAGCATTTCCCGCTGACGCACCATGGTAAATACACCTTGATCAATAACGTCGCGAATACTGCTGAGAAGGTTTTCCTTTTTGCTGCCAGCAATTTGATGCTCGAGCTCGTAGCTAATATCGAAGTGGTCGGCAATGGCACGCTTGCCACGACCCGTCACAAACGCGCAATTGGTCATGCCCGCCTGCATGGCCTCTTCGACCCCGTATTGCACAAGGGGCTTATTAACGACCGGCAACATCTCTTTCGGCATGCTTTTGGTGGCAGGCAAAAAGCGGGTACCGTAACCGGCAACAGGAAATAAACACTTCTTGATCATTCTAGGTCCTCTCTACTGGCTAGCGGCCGTAAACGTCTTCGAATCGAACAATATCATCTTCACCCAAATAAGAGCCGGACTGGACCTCAATTAATTCCAGTGGAATCTTGCCTGGATTGACCAATCGATGCTGTGTCCCCAGGGGAATATAAGTTGACTGATCTTCGCGCAAGATAAATACCTCATCGCCATTGGTAATTTCGGCGGTGCCTTGAACGACGATCCAGTGTTCCGCTCGATGATGATGCATTTGCAGTGATAATTTCTGTCCAGGATTAACCACAATCCGCTTCACCTGGAACCGCTCACCGACGATTAAAGATTCATAAGATCCCCACGGGCGAAATACCCGCTGGTGAACCGTTGCCTCGGGTCGGCCGGCAGCCTGTAGTGCGGCTACGATCTTTTTGACACCCTGCACTTTATCGCGCGCGGCTACCAGCACCGCATCAGCGGTTTCCACAACGACCAAATTATCGACGCCGGTGGCGGTAATAAGGCGACTTTCGCTTCGAAAGTAACTGTTGTGAGTATCGTCCACGACGACATCACCCTCGGTAACATTGCCGTCGGCATCTGGCTGCCCCACATCCCACAGTGCCGACCAGGCACCAATGTCGCTCCAACCGCAGTCCAAGGCCACCACGGCGCCCTTGTCGGTATGCTCCATGACCGCATAGTCAATGCTGTCCGAAGGACAGGCGAGAAAAGCCTCGGTAGCTGGGCGGGTAAAATCGAGATCGATACTGGCGTCGGTCATGGCCCGTTCGCAGGCCGCGTAGATCTCTGGTGCATATTGCTCCAGCGCGTCGAGATACTTATCAGCCCGAAACAAAAACATACCGCTATTCCAGAGGTAATTGCCGGCACTGACGTAGGCCTCGGCGGTCTCGGTATTGGGTTTTTCAACGAACTCCGCAATGTCTGAAATATCGGTGTCGATAACCTCACCGCAACGAATGTAGCCGTAACCGGTTTCCGCCCGTGCAGGCACTACACCAAAGGTCACCAAACGTCCCGACTCGGCGGCAACCGCCGCTTTACTGACAGCAGTGGTAAAGGCCTGAGCATCAGCAATGTGATGGTCGGCAGGTAACACCAACAGCAAAGCCTCTGAGTTAATAGCAAGCGCACGATGGGCAGCCAAAGCGATAGCAGGTGCCGTGTTACGGCCTGCGGGTTCCAAAATAAGCGCCGACGGCTCTATACCAACCGCACGCAGCTGCTCTGCCACCATGAACCGATGCTGGTCATTGCAAACCACAATCGGTGCCGCCGACTCTATGCCCCGCAACCGCTGGCTGGTTTCCTGCAACATACTGCCGGTACCACCGAGCGGCAAAAACTGTTTTGGGCGACCTTCACGGGATACAGGCCACAAGCGACTACCGACACCGCCCGACAAGACAACAGGAATAAGCATGGTTTATCTACCTGAGATACAAAAGGGAATATCGGTATCCTAGCCCATAGAGAAAAACACGACACCCCTCGAGTGCATCATTGATACGGATTCACGGGTCCATTAAAGACACACAATACTTTGCTGGACACTGGAAGCCCAATCCTTACAATTACCGGTTAGGCTAACGCGATCTGACCCGCTGCATAATTTCACAGCAACTGTACGGTAATGATGTTTCAGGCCGAGCTGAATGCACCCAATGACTGCATTCATATTTCGTTTATTCCATTACCGGACATTTTATGACGTCTACTACACACACACCCAAAGCTGCTTACGATCGAGATGAACTTGTCGCTTGCGGCATGGGTGATATGTTTGGCCCGGGCAACGCTCAACTGCCCGTCGATCAAATGCTGATGCTCGATCGCATCACGCACATCAGTTCCGAAGGCGGGACACATGGAAAGGGCGAAATCCTTGCGGAGCTCGACATCAACCCAGACCTTTGGTTTTTTGCTTGCCACTTCCCCGGCGATCCCGTTATGCCCGGATGCTTAGGCCTTGATGCCATGTGGCAACTGGTGGGGTTTTTCCTCGGTTGGCGGGGCAACCCGGGCAAGGGACGTGCGTTGGGATCAGGGGAGGTCAAGTTCACCGGTCAAATCTTGCCTCACCACAGTAAAGTCAGTTACAACATACAAATGAAACGGGTTATAGAACGTAAGCTCATTATGGGAATTGCCGATGGCTCAGTGGCCGTCGATGGCAAAGTGATTTACACCGCTTCCGATCTACGCGTCGGTCTGTTTACTTCAACGGATGCATTCTGATGGCGCAACGGGTTGTCATTACCGGGCTGGGCATTGTGTCTTGTCTTGGAAACGATGCTGCCACTGTCACTCAATCCCTTCGGGATGGCCGCTCTGGCATCACTACCTGCCAACAACATATCGATGCGGGGATGCGCTCCCATATTGCGGGACAACCCGACATTGATCTGGCCGCACAAATCGATCGAAAACAGTGGCGGTTCATGGGCGATGCGGCGGGGTATGCTTACTTAAGCCTAGAGCAAGCCATTGCCGATTCAGGTCTCACCCCCGATCAAGTGTCTAATCCGCGTACTGGCATCATTGCGGGCTCTGGGGGTGCCTCGTCGGCAAGCCAGGTGGAAGCCGCCGATATTTTGCGTGAGCGTGGTCTGCGACGGGTGGGTCCCTATCGCGTGACCCAGACCATGGGCAGTACGGTATCTGCCTGCCTAGCTACACCCTTCAAAATTAAAGGCGTGAACTACTCAATTAGCTCCGCTTGCTCTACCAGTGCTCACTGTATTGGTAATGCCGCTGAACAGATCATGCTTGGCAAACAAGACGTCGTGTTTGCGGGTGGCGGTGAGGAATTGCACTGGACACTCAGCTGCCTATTCGATGCCATGGGAGCACTCTCTACCCAGTACAATGAGACCCCTGAACACGCATCACGCGCCTATGATGCTAACCGT
>CBFHMA010000070.1:0-6565 GCA_965656775.1 Luminiphilus sp. | reverse complement strand
ACGACGTGAAACTAGAACGGGTCATGTCGAACAGCTTCGGCTTTGGCGGCACAAACGCGACACTGGTATTCCAGCGCTTTAAGGGCTGAACACTGGCTTCAACCGGCCGATGGGTGCAGCAAAGAGGGCATTAGCAGCACCTCGACAACGTCCCCAGCAGACACGGTTTGGCCAATCGGGATGATGGCCAGACCATCACAACGGCTGACACTACTCAAGACACCGGAACTTTGATCCCCAGCCAATCGGGCGGTCCAGCGCTCACCTCGACCATTAGAAGCGCCGTCATGCTCATGCAACTCAACTCGTAAGTACTCCTCTCGGTTGCCCGGACGTGTTACGTCGAAATCGGCGATCACCGGATACCGGCGAGGCGGCACAAGCTCGGCGCCTTGGGCGCGCATCAACCAAGGCTTAACGACCAGAGCAAAGGTGGCCCAAGCCGAGACCGGATTACCCGGCAACCCGAATACGGGAGTCTGTCTAATGGTGCCGAAGGCCAGCGGCTTTCCGGGTTTTATGGCCAATTTCCATAAATCTAATTGACCACGCGCAAGGATTTGTGTCCGCACATGATCCTCTTCCCCCACCGACACACCGCCGCAGGTAATGACGCAATCAGTCTCACCCGCTAGGCGTTCCAATGTCGAACCGATGGTATCGGGGTCATCGGGAAGGCTATCGACCAGCATCACTTCCATACCCAACAGCTGCAGCTGCGCTTGTACCTGTACACCGTTGCTGTTGTAGATTTGCCCCGGCGCTAGGACATGCCCGGGTTGCACCAGTTCGTCACCTGTTGTCACGACGGCGACGCGCAGTGCCCGGTAGACGGACAAGTGCGAGCATCCTACAGAGGCCGCAAGGCCAATCGCCTGTGGCGTCAATACCTGTCCTGCGCTTAACACCACGGTACCCGCTGCTATATCACAGCCCCGCCGCCGAATATGCGCACCTGGCGTAAGACAACCAAGAATTGCAACGCCGCTGCCTTGGGCCACAGCGTCTTCCTGCATAACAACAGTGTCTGCCCCAAGGGGTATCGGTGCCCCTGTAAAAATACGGGCAGCAGTGCCAGGCTGTAAGGGCTTTGGCGCAACACCGGCAGGGATACGTTGAGTGACCGGAAGTTCGCCAGGCAAATCTGCTGCTCGTACGGCGTAGCCATCCATAGCGCTGTTGTCGAATCCAGGTACGTCGACCGACGCCGTAACGGACTGGGCAAGCACACGATTGCAGCATCGTACCAATGGCAGTGAAATAGCGTCGGGTAGGGATGGCACCCTGGTCAGTAGGTATGACAAAGCGTCAGGCAGTGGCGTTAACGCCATCGTCAAGCCTCCTGCTGCCGAGCTCGCAATACTCCCACAAAATTACATGGCCTATGGCGACTGTCGAGCTGTTGCTCAATAATGCCCTGCCACGCAGTGCGACAGGCACCCGTTGAGCCGGGCATGCAAAAGATCACTGTATTGTTGGCAAAGCCACCAAAGGCTCTCGATTGGATCGTTGAAGAGCCAATTTCTGTCAGGGAAAGCTGCCGAAAAACCTCACCAAAACCTTCAATCTGCTTATCAAACAACGGCATAAGGGCCTCAGGGGTTGAATCTCGTCCGGAGAACCCGGTACCCCCAGTGGCCAATACAACGTCTATCGCAGGATCGGCAATCCACTGAGAGACCGACGCTCTAAGATCATAAATATCATCTTTCACGATCGCTCTAGCGACAACGCAATGGCCCGCTGCCTCAGCGGACTGGACCAAATAATCCCCAGAGGTGTCATTGGTTGAGTTGCGCGTGTCACTGACCGTGAGCACCGCGATATTCAAAGCCACTGGTTCAACAACGGTCATGGCTAACCTCTTTACAGTAAAGTTCAATGTAACGACGCACTGCCCGCTCGACAAAGTCCCGCCATGGCCGACGCTGAATGCCAAATTGATGGCGAATTGCCGTGCAATCGAGGGAGCGATTGATAGCAAATCCCTCGGGTATCGACTCTTCTGCGAGCAAGTCGGTGGCATGGGAAAATTCGTCGAACTGGGAGGCAAAAGCCACAAGCGCCTCACAAAAAGCGAAGTACCCCGTGTCGCCAGCGCTGCCGTAGTGATACAGGCCTCTGGCCGGCGCCCCCACACTTATCTGATCAATGATCCCCGCAACAACACGCGCCACCTCGGCGGTATGAACAGGGCAGTCCCGACGGAAATCACTGGCCAGGAGTGTCTCCCCCGCACGCAACCGATCTAGCATCAGTTTGAAGTGACTGGGTCCACGTCCAGAAAATAACCAGCCCAGCCGCAGCACAAAGGCGTTTTCCACGGTGTCTCGCACTAGCTGTTCTGCTTTTAACAGGAGCTGGCCTTTGGGCTCTTTGCTGTCGGGGATATCACTCTCCCGGTAAGGTCGCTTTAAGGAGCCGGCAAATACCTGAGAGCTGGATAAATAAAAATAACCTATGCCAAGCCGTTGCGCTGACCGTGCAAGCCACTGGGTACGCTCAAGCTCGGCGCTAGACACTGATTTACTGCCATCCCAGAAGCTGATCATACGACTGTCCACGATCATATCGGGGGCAATCGCTCTTAGCATTTTCTTAACTTGTCGCTCCCGTTGCCAGCGTGTGCCCTCGAGCGGCGTTAACACCAGCTCATGGCGCTGCAGGGGCGGTATGAAGGCCCTAAGAGAGTGTCCCACGGGGGTATCGCCCCCCAACAACAGGAGTTTCAACTGCAGTCCTCGTGCTTATCAGAACGGGATGTCGTCGTCGATAGGATCGAGGTTGGGTGCGCTTTGACTAAACCCGGATGAACCTTGAGGAGCAGACGGCTGGCTATCGTACCCATAGGAGGGCTGAGAGCTCATACCACCCGACATACCTTGATCGCCACCCATGCCGCCCCGACTGTCGAGCATTTGCATCTCATTGCCCACGATTTCGGTGGTGTAGCGATCTTGGCCCGACTGATCTTGCCACTTACGGGTTCGCAAAGACCCCTCGACATACACTTTTGAGCCTTTACGCAGATACTCGGCGGCAATTTCAGCCAGTCGATTAAAAAATACGATGCGATGCCACTCGGTGCGTTCTTGTTGCTGGCCGGTGTTCTTATCTTTCCACGTCTCGGAGGTGGCAATACTGATATTGGTCACTGCACCTCCCGAGGGCAGGACTCGGTGCTCGGGGTCATTTCCCAGATTACCGACCAGAATTACCTTGTTAATGCCACGCGATGCCATGCTGTTCTCCACTGGTGATAACGACAGCAACAGACAATGCTGCCGCTAGGTTGTACTGAGCCCGACGAATAATGAGTGCTTGGGTACGCCGCACTGCGTCAGGAGTGGGTCTGACTATAACAACGCGGCGGGGCTTGTTGCGACTGCAGGGGCCTCTGAACGATGAAAAAAGCGCTGTTGTGGTGATTAAGCGTCAGCTGTATCGGCAATGATCATGGGTACAAGGGCGAGTAACAACAACCAAACCAGTGTCAGCACTGCAACCAGACTCGAAATAGCCATCAGACCACCACTACCCAATACAAAACCGCCGGCACTTCCGCCGACGAAGATGCCTAAAAACTGACAACTCGAGAACACCCCCATGGCAGCGCCCCTCGAGCGATCTGGTGCTATACGAGTAACCAGCGCGGGTAACACCGCCTCAAGGGTGTTGATACCTATAAAAAAGAATACGAGCCCAAGGGTAATGCCATATAAATCGGTGACATTGAGGGCAACAAGACTGCCGGCCAGTAAGGCGATCACCGAGATCAGCAACACTCGCCGGGGGTTATCACCGCCTCGACCACGCCGCATCAGGAGCAAGGCTGGTGGTACTGAAATAATGACTGCCCCTAAATAAACCGCCCAATGGTGATCCGCAGGAAAACCAACCGTGTTGGCTAAACGGTCAGGCACGACCAAAAACGTAGCCATAATGATGCCGTGGAGTAAAAAAATACCGGTGTAAAGCACCGGCAGACCACCACCGAAAATATGATTCGCCTGCCAGGCTGCACCAGAGGTACTGGCCTGAACTGCCGGCACCTTTGGCAACACCAGTGCCACCAGTAAAAAACCAATAACACCCATGCCTGCGGTGGTCATAAAGACGAGTCCGAGGCCACCGACAGCGGCCAGCACAGGACCCAATACCAACGCAATGACAAACGATAACCCAACACTGGCACCAATAATGGCCATGGTCTTGGTGCGCTGGGAATCCCGCGTGTAATCAGCGGCCATAGCCGTGAGCGCAGCCGCAATGGCACCACAGCCCTGCAGAAAACGGCCAACAATAATGCCGTTCAAGGTTTCTGCGTAGGCAGCCACGAGGCTACCGGCGATAAAAGCGCTAAGCCCCAATAAAATGATGGGGCGTCGACCCACTCGATCGGACAACCAACCCAAAGGCAGCTGCAACGCTGCCTGGGTCAGGCCATAGGCGCCCAAGGCTAGACCCAACATGGCCGGTGTGGCACCTGGCATACCTGCGGCGTAAACCCCTAGAAGGGGCAGCACCATAAATAGGCCAAGCATGCGAAAACTGTATAAGCTCGCCAACGCCAAGACGGCGCGACGCTCACCGCTGGTAAAAGGGGTTTGACTAATCACGTTTAGGGCAACACTGGTAAAAGACGTAGAATATCACGATTACTAGGAGGCTCTGAGGTCAGCACATCAAACTGTGTTGCAATCGACACCATCGGACCTGCGGTTTACTGCGTATACTGGTGAGTTTTCATCGGCGGCAGACGAGTTTCATGGATACCATTCAGGTACGGGGCGCACGCACTCACAACCTCAAGAACATCGACCTCGATATTCCTCGGGACAAGCTCGTTGTAATCACAGGTCTATCAGGGTCGGGTAAGTCCTCTCTGGCATTCGACACCCTTTATGCAGAAGGTCAGCGACGCTACGTCGAGAGCCTATCGACCTATGCACGCCAGTTCCTCTCAATGATGGAAAAGCCCGACATCGATCATATCGAGGGTTTGTCACCCGCCATTTCTATTGAGCAAAAATCCACCTCCCATAATCCACGGTCAACGGTCGGCACCATTACCGAGATTTACGACTACCTGCGCTTGCTGTTTGCACGGGTCGGCGACCCGCGCTGTCCAACCCACAACATATCGCTACAAGCGCAAACTGTGAGTCAAATGGTCGATGCGGTGCTCGCCATGCCGGAAGGCTCAAAACTAATGCTCCTCGCGCCTGTCATACGAGATCGAAAAGGTGAGCATTTACATGTGTTTGAGCAAATGCGTGCAGCGGGTTTTATCCGGGTGCGTGTCGACGGCATTTTGGTCGATCTCGACGATGTCCCTGAACTCGACAAAAAGCGCAAACACACCATTGAAGTGGTCGTCGATCGTTTCAAAGTGCGCGATGATCTGGGCTTGCGTCTTGCAGAATCCTTCGAAACAGCCCTCGAACTAACCGATGGTTTGGCCGCCGTGGCACCCATGGAGGGTGACGGGGAAGAGCTACTGTTCTCAGCTCGCTACGCCTGCCCCGAGTGTGGCCACGCAATTGACGAGCTAGAACCAAGGCTGTTCTCATTCAACAATCCTGCAGGTGCCTGTGCCGGCTGTGATGGTTTGGGCGTCACCCAATACTTTGATGAGAGTCGGGTGGTCGCACACCCTGAAGCCAGCTTGGCAGCAGGGGCGGTCCGGGGCTGGGACCGGCGCAACGTTTACTATTTCCACCTGCTAACCTCTTTAGCTGACCATTATGGCTTTGACATTGACCAGCCATTCGAATCTCTGCCCAAAAAATGCCGCGACGTCATATTGCACGGTAGCGGTAACCAGGAAATAGAATTCGCCTACGTCAATGACCGCGGATCGGTATTCAAACGCAAACATAAATTTGAAGGCATCTTGCCCAACCTTGAACGTCGCTACCGCGAGACGGACTCCCAATCGGTAAGGGATGAGCTGGCTAAATATGTCTCTGCCGCACCTTGCCACGACTGCGGCGGCACGCGCCTGTGCGAAAATGCGCGCAGCGTATACGTCGATGAACGAACACTGCCAAGCATTACCCATCTCTCGGTTGGTGAGGCCTACGATTATTTTGAAGCGCTCGCGCTTGAAGGTCGCAAGGGCGAAATCGCCGATAAAATCCTAAAAGAGCTGCGCGCTCGCTACCGCTTTCTAGTCGATGTTGGGCTCAACTATCTGAGCTTAGACCGTAGCGCAGAAACGTTATCGGGTGGCGAGGCACAGCGGATTCGACTGGCCAGTCAAATCGGCGCAGGGCTTGTGGGGGTTATGTATATTCTTGATGAGCCCTCTATTGGCCTGCACCAGCGCGATAACGAGCGCTTACTACGCACACTGACCCACCTGCGCGACATCGGTAATACGGTGTTGGTGGTAGAGCACGATGAAGACGCCATTCGCATGGCTGACCACATCATTGATATCGGACCCGGCGCTGGAGTGCATGGCGGTACCGTGGTTGCACAGGGGCCAATCAAAGCGATTCTAGAAAGTGAGCAGTCACTTACGGGTGCTTATCTATCGGGTAAGCGACGCATAGAAGTG
>CBFHMA010000069.1:0-10783 GCA_965656775.1 Luminiphilus sp. | reverse complement strand
CTAGGCCTCTGCGGTTGCATCAGAGACGGCCTCTTCTTCTGCACTGACCTCCAGCGACGTCCGGTCTTCGCTCAAACGCACAACCGCCGTGCCACCCTTGCTGAGTGCGCCAAACAACACAAGGTCAGCCAAGGGCTTCTTAATGTGCTCTTGGATAACCCGAGCCATGGGTCGTGCGCCCATGTTGCGATCATAGCCCTTCTCGACGAGCCACAATCGCGCCTCATCGTCGATCTCTAGTTGCACGCGCTTCTCATCGAGTTGTCCCTGCAGTTCCGTTAAGAACTTATCCACAACCGTTAGAATCACATCCTCACCGAGGGGTGCGAAGGGCACTATTGCGTCAAGGCGGTTGCGGAATTCCGGTGTAAATGTGCGGTTAATCGCCTCAAGGGAATCCGTGCTGTGGTCCTGCTGGGTGAAACCAATCGATCGGCGACTGACGTTTTCAGCACCTGCATTGGTGGTCATCACCAAAATCACGTTGCGGAAGTCTGCCTTGCGGCCATTGTTATCGGTAAGAGCACCGTGATCCATGACCTGCAACAACAAATTGAAAACCTCTGGATGGGCCTTCTCAATCTCGTCGAGCAACACCACTGAATGGGGGTGCTTAGTCACCGCATCGGTTAATAGGCCCCCTTGATCGAAGCCCACATAGCCCGGAGGTGCGCCAATGAGACGCGATACCGTGTGGCGCTCCATGTATTCAGACATGTCGAATCGAACCAACTCGAGTCCAAGTTGCAGCGCCAGCTGCTTGGTTACTTCGGTTTTGCCAACACCCGTAGGTCCAGCCAATAAAAATGAACCAATGGGTTTATCTCCAGAGCGAAGCCCTGCCCGAGCGAGCTTGATGGAGGCCACTAGCTGGCTGACCGCCTTCTCCTGTCCAAACACCACCATTCGCAGGTTGGATTCCAGCTTTTCAAGCAATTCTCGATCGTCCGAGGTGACCGTTTTGGGCGGAATACGCGCTATTTTGGCCACGACTGCTTCTATATCGGCGGGCCCAATCACCTTCTTGCGCTTACTGGCGGACAACAGTTGTTGGTAGGCTCCCGCTTCATCGATAACATCGATGGCTTTATCGGGCAGAAAACGGTCGGTGATGTACCGTGCGGACATTTCAGTCGCTACGCGCAGCGCTTTATCGCTGTAACGTAAACCGTGATGCTCTTCGAAGCGAGACTTCAGCCCCTTGAGTATTTTGTAAGCATCGTCAACGGACGGTTCGAGCACATCAATTTTCTGGAAGCGTCGGCTGAGAGCCTTATCTTTGTCGAAAATACCACGGTACTCGGCAAAGGTGGTCGAGCCAATGCAACGCATCTTGCCTGAACTCAGCAAAGGTTTTAGTAGGTTGCTGGCGTCCATAACCCCACCCGAGGCAGCGCCGGCGCCAATAATGGTGTGAATTTCATCAATAAATAATATGGCGTGATCGCGCTCTTTGAGATTGGCCAGTAAGCCTTTGAATCTTTTCTCAAAATCACCGCGATACTTCGTGCCCGCCAAGAGCGCACCCAAGTCCAGTGAATAGACCACCGCCTCTTTTAAGGTATCGGGTACATCACCATCGACGATCAATTTGGCCAGACCTTCGGCGATAGCGGTTTTGCCGACCCCTGACTCACCCACCAACAGCGGGTTATTCTTACGCCGACGCGCCAAAATCTGCGCCACCCGCTCGACTTCATGGAGACGGCCAATCAGCGGATCAATGTGGCCCGATTTGGCTTCCTCATTAAGGTTGGTCGAATAAGTATCGAGTGGACTCGCTTCAGCGGCGCTGTCGCTCTCTGTGCCACCCTCTTTCGTCTCCGAATCGCCAACACCCGCATCATCATCGTCTTTGGCAATGCCATGGGTAATGAAATTCACCACATCGAGGCGCGACACGTCTTGGCTTTTAAGGAAGTACACCGCCTGAGACTCCTGCTCGGAGAAGATGGCCACGAGCAGATTGGCACCTGTAACTTCGCGTTTACCCGAGCTTTGCACGTGAAACACCGCTCGCTGAAGGACCCGCTGGAACCCTAAGGTCGGCTGGGTATCACGGCCGTCATCTTCCTCCCCAAGCAACGGTGTCGTAGAGTCAATAAACTCAACGAGATCGCTGCGCAAGGCGTCAAGATTCACCTGGCACGCCTGTAAAACTGTCAGCGCAGCCGTGTCGTCGAGTAACGCTAGCAGCAAATGTTCGACGGTAATAAATTCATGCCGACGGCTGCGCGCAGTGCGGAATGCCTCGTTGAGAACCTGCTCAAGATCCTTGCTCAGCATGGTATTACTCCTCGTCTTCTGAAGGTTCAACTTCACAAAGTAATGGGTGGCCGTTGTCGCGGGCGTGTTGATTAACTTGGGCTGCTTTGGTCTCGGCGATATCCCGAGGGTAAATGCCGCACACACCCTTACCCTGGGTATGCACTGCCAGCATGATCTGTGTCGCCCGCTCTCGGTTGAGGCCGAAGAACTGCTCCAGCACATCGACCACAAACTCCATAGGGGTGTAGTCGTCGTTCAGTAACACCACTTTGTACAAAGGCGGTCGTTTAAGGGCTGGTTTCGCCGGTGCAATTGCAAGCCCCCCATCGTCTCCGCCATCACCGGGGTTACTGGGTTCAGCGGAAGCTTGAAGTGGCATTGATATTGATACGGCGGTCATTGGGTAGCTGCTTGTCATGGTTTCCATCATGCCCAGAGTATAATTGAAGCGTCAAACGCTACCGTGCTTGCCCAACAGAATTCTCATGTTTACCGCCAATAATGAAGCACGACAGGGTCTGGGCGGCCAGCTGAGCGTGAACATGAAAAAGAAAAAAAGCCCGCGACCGCGGGCTTGAGGGTTGGATACTGCCTACTGGGATTTCTACATTGCCTTGATAATGGCTTTGCCGAACTCGGAGCAAGATACGAGGGTGGCACCTTCCATCAGACGCTCGAAATCATAGGTGACCGTCTTCGATTGAATAGCGCCGTTCATGCCATCGATAATGAGATCGGCTGCCTCGTTCCAGCCCAAATGCCGCAGCATCATCTCTGCTGACAAAATGAGCGAACCCGGATTGACCTTGTCTTGACCCGCATACTTGGGGGCTGTGCCATGGGTCGCCTCGAACAGGGCAACGGTGTCCGACAGGTTGGCACCAGGAGCAATGCCTATACCACCGACCTGAGCGGCCAACGCATCTGACAGGTAGTCGCCGTTAAGATTCAAGGTCGCCACGACGCTGTAATCTTTTGGTCGTGTAAGTACCTGCTGCAGCATGGCATCGGCAATCACATCCTTGATCACAATAGACTTGCCATTGTTGGGGTTTTTAATTTCAACCCAAGGACCGCCATCGAGTAACTCACCACCGAACTCTTCCTGCGCAAGCTCGTAACCCCAATCGCGGAAGGCGCCCTCGGTGAATTTCATGATATTGCCCTTGTGCACCAGCGTGACCGATGGCAAATCTTGATCGATGGCGTATTGAATAGCCTTTCTCACCAGACGCTTAGTACCCTCGGCTGACACCGGCTTGATACCGATACCCACGTTCTCTGGGAATCGAATTTTCGTGGCGCCCATTTCTTTGATGATGAAGTCGACCACCTTCTGTGCTTCTTCGGTGCCGGCCTGGTATTCAATACCCGCGTAAATGTCTTCTGAGTTCTCACGGAAGATAACCATGTTGCATGCACCCGGATCCTTAACAGGCGATGGCACACCCTCGAACCAGCGCACGGGTCTAAGGCAGGTATACAAGTCGAGCTCCTGACGGAGCGCCACGTTCAGAGAGCGAAAGCCACCTCCTACGGGGGTGGTTAATGGACCTTTGATGGCCACGGAATAGGTTTTAATGGCGTCCAGTGTCTCTTCAGGGAACCAGTCACCCTCGTACAACTCTGCGGCTTTTTCCCCCGTGTAAATCTCCATCCAAGAAATCTTCTTGTCGCCGCCATAGGCTTTCTCGACGGCAGCGTCGACGACTTCTATCATTACCGGGCTGATATCGACACCGATACCGTCACCCTCTATGTAGGGGATGATGGGATTGTTCGGCACAGTCAAACTGTTGTCGGCGTTGACAGTGATGACATCGCCCGATTCGGGTTCCTTAATGTGCTTGTAAGCCATAGGGTGAGGATCCTTTTTTTGTTGGATATGTCGTGCTCGTTACACGGCTGGGGGCACACTACAAGACCGGCAATTGCTGCCTGCTTGATGCATAGAATTCCCCGAAACCGCCGGCGGCTTGGAGCCGCTCTCAAGATTGAAGTTTACCACTAAAACCGGGTGTGCTGCGCTTGTCGAACATCATTCTACTGAACAAACCCTTTCAGGTTTTATGTCAATTCACGGACCGTGATACCACTGTGGCGACGCCACGAAGCACCCTGGCCGACTATCTGAGCGCACCGGGATATCGCGTGGCGGGTCGACTCGATTACGACAGTGAGGGCCTTGTGGTGCTCACCAATAATGGGCAGCTGCAGCAACGTATCGCAAACCCTCGACATCAACATTGGAAAATTTATTGGGTTCAGGTAGAGGGCGTGGTGACAGAGGCGCTCATGGCGCAACTGAGGCGTGGGGTCGTACTCAAAGATGGACCCACCCTACCCGCTCGCGTTCGCAGTATTAACCCGCCACCCGTCTGGGATAGAGAACCACCGGTACGCTACCGTGCTACGGTGCCCGACAGCTGGCTGGAGATTGGGCTTCAAGAAGGACGCAATCGCCAAATCCGACGTATGACCGCCGCCGTTGGCCTGCCAACTTTACGTTTGGTGCGCATTTCTGTGGGACCCTGGCAGCTTCTAGGATTAGCGCCCGGCTGTCATCGTATTGTGCAGCACCGTCTCGCAGACCAGCCCGCCAAACGGCGCAACCGACCGCGATAGACCAGCACCCTGTGGCAGCACGCAAGTAACCGCGACACTAACCGCGGCACAGAGGTCAGTATTTCCTCAGCGGCACTCGAAAGCGGTATCATTGGTCCTCGCCGAGTGCTAAGCCGCTTGGATGACGACAAATACTTGCTTGGTACCGGTAGTGATTCTATAGCGCTGGCCGGGTGCCTCACTCCCGTTAACGAAATTTCGGTTTACCATGCCCCAACCTCAACACACTAAAGTCATCGTCGGCATGTCCGGCGGCGTCGACTCCTCGGTCTCAGCCTTGTTGCTGCAACAGCAGGGGTACCAGGTTGAGGGGTTATTCATGAAGAACTGGGAGGAAGACGACGGCACCGAATACTGTACCGCCAAGGCCGATTTCGCCGATGCCCAAGCGGTTTGCGACCGCTTGGGGATAAAATTACACGGCGCTAACTTTGCGGCGGAATATTGGGACGGCGTCTTTGAGCACTTTTTAACGGAATACCGCGCCGGTCGTACACCCAACCCCGATATCCTGTGCAATCGGGAAATTAAATTCAAAGCGTTTCTCGATTACGCCACCCATTTAGGTGCTGACCTCATTGCTACTGGCCACTATGTGCGCCGAGACCAACAAGGGGAACATACACGGCTATTGAAAGGCCTCGATAGCAATAAAGATCAAAGCTATTTCCTTCATCAAGTAGGTCATGAACAACTGGCCAAAACCCTATTCCCGGTGGGTGAATTACCAAAATCATCAGTCCGCGCCATCGCCGAGCAAGCCGGATTGGCGACTGCCCGTAAAAAAGACTCCACCGGTATTTGTTTCATTGGTGAGCGTCGTTTCCGGGACTTTTTACAAACCTATTTGCCCGCCAATCCGGGTTCAATCGAGAGCGTCGAGGGCACAACCCTAGGCCGGCATCAGGGATTGATGTATCACACCATTGGACAGCGTCAGGGCCTGGGCATAGGCGGCCTGGCAGATCACGAGGAAGCGCCATGGTACGTAGTGGGCAAGGACCTTGCACGCAATGTCCTACTGGTAGCTCAGGGCAACGAGCACCCAGCCTTGTTCCACGATAAGCTAGTGACCGAACCTATTTTCTGGATTAAGGGTACTGCCCCAGACTTACCGCTTCGCTGCAGCGCCAAAATTCGCTATCGGCAAGCGGATCAGCAATGCACGGTGGTGTCCATCCCAAACAACCCAGAGGGGAGTGTTCAGGTGGTATTTGATGACCCTCAGCGCGCCGTGACCCCCGGTCAATCCGTAGTCTTTTACCAAGAGGATGAGTGCCTAGGCGGAGGAGTCATACTCGACGATGGTATGGGTGACCCCCGTAGCCACCTGCAAACTAACCGCGAGGCAACGTCGTGACGTCAGCTCGGACGCAACGCACCAGCTTGGAACAACAAACGATTGCGCTTGCCGGTGTGGCTCAAGCGGCGAGGATTGTTGACCAGTTGTCGCGTACTGGAACCTACCCGCTAGAGTTTTTGGAAGCCTCGGTACACTCACTGTTCAGTTTTGATGCCCCCGATGTGGAATCGGTCTTCGGTACGGTGCAAGGGGTTCGACTGGGTTTACAGAACTTAGCGGCTGGCTTGGCCAGTGGCGGCGATGAAACGAGTGCGTCGATGATGCGTTATCTGTTTGCCATCCTGCACCTTGAACGCAAATTCGCCGGGCAAAGCGCCATGCAACAGGTCGTCCATAGCCGTTTACAACACACCCAGTACAAAGCTACTCATTTTGCCAGCCATGTGAACGATATCTGTCATTCCGTTGCCGCCATATACGGCGACACCCTGAGCCAGCTGTCATTTCGCATCAAAGTCACGGGTAGCGCGCAACATCTGCAGAATGACAATAACGCCGATATTATTCGCGCGCTTCTGTTGGCGGGTGTGCGCGCCGCTCATTTGTGGCGCCAACTGGGTGGTCGACGATGGCGCCTAGCCATTCATCGCTCAGCTGTACGGCAAACTGCTGCCACCCTAAGTCGCGAATTGGGTGCACCCTAACCCACCTTGTCGGCCGCAAATGACTTACTAACAATCAATCGGAGATATCGATGCAATCCAGCCCCCACCCCCTGAGTGCCCTCACGGCGGTATCACCACTCGATGGACGCTATGGCGATAAGATCGCGGCGTTGCGCGATGTGTTTAGCGAATTCGGCCTTATCAAGCGTCGGGTAATTGTGGAGGTGCGCTGGTTACAGAGTCTGGCGGCTAACCGAGGCATCACCGAAGTGCCACCCCTTAGCGTCGAGAGTGCGGCCTACCTCGAGAGCATCCTCGAGCAATTTGACCTGGCTGACGCACAGGCGATCAAAGACATCGAGGCAACCACGAATCACGATGTGAAAGCCGTGGAGTATTTTCTGAAACAAAAAATGGCTGGCCAGCCAGAGCTGACTGCCGTGAGTGAATTCATCCACTTCGCCTGTACCTCCGAGGACATCAACAACCTGTCCCACGGGCTGATGCTGCTCGATGGCCTGGCGGTCGTTCGTCCGGTTATGGGCCAACTGGTCGACGCACTCACTGAGCTTGCAACCGATCTCTCCAATGTGCCCATGCTGTCACGTACCCACGGCCAGACGGCAAGTCCCACCACCTTAGGTAAGGAACTCGCTAACGTGGTCGCTCGATTAAAGCGGCAACAACGTATCATAGAGTCCGTGTCGCCCCTGGGAAAAATCAACGGCGCCGTAGGTAACTACAACGCCCACATCGTTACTTACCCCAGCGTCGACTGGCCAACCCATGCGCAGCAATTCGTGGAAGGTTTGGGTCTGGCATGGAATCCCTACACCACCCAAATCGAACCCCATGACTACATGGCCGAGCTGTTCGACGGTCTAAGCCGTTTCAACACCATTCTGATTGACTTCAATCGGGATGTTTGGGGCTACATTTCTCTGGGCTATTTTGGTCAGCGTACCATCGCTGGCGAGGTGGGCTCCTCGACGATGCCGCACAAGGTTAATCCGATTGACTTTGAAAATGCGGAAGGCAACTTAGGCTTGGCCAACGCACTCTTGCAACATCTTGGGCAAAAGCTACCTATCAGCCGCTGGCAGCGCGACCTAACGGACAGCACTGTGCTCCGCAACATGGGCGTCGGCTTTGGCTACAGCTTACTGGCTTACTACAGTGGTTTAAAAGGCATCGGAAAATTACAGGTCAACCGAGAGCGACTGTCACAGGATCTTGATGGGGCCTGGGAGGTCTTGGCGGAACCTATTCAAACCGTGATGCGTCGTTACGGGATTCCCGAGCCCTATGAAAAATTGAAGGCCCTCACCCGTGGCCAGCGAATCGATGCGCAAACCCTACAAACTTTTGTGGCAGATCTGGACCTGCCCGAGGAGGCCCGTGCAGCGCTATTGGCGCTGACACCCGCCGCCTATATTGGTAACGCAGCGGCGCAAGCTAACCAAGTAGTCGACTACGACGGCTCGTGAAAATCCCACGCTTCACACTTGATCCCAGCCATTTTCTGCAGCATCACTGGCAGCGGGAACCGCTGTTGATACGACAAGCAATCCCCGACTGGAAGTCCCCCCTATCGGCAGAGACACTCGCGGGCTTAGCCATGGAAGACGGTGTCGAGAGCCGCCTCATTGGTCACCGTGATGGGTTGTGGGAATTACAGCATGGACCTTTTACCGCAGAAGCTTTTCAACGTTCCGACCAATGGACCCTGCTGGTGCAAGGGGTCGATCGACTGCTACCAGAAGTGGCTGCTCTGCGTCACTGTATCGACTTTATCCCGTCTTGGCGGTTTGATGACATCATGGTCAGTTGGGCAGTCGATGGCGGTGGTGTGGGACCCCATTTCGATCGCTACGATGTGTTTCTGTTGCAGGGTGAAGGACAACGACTCTGGCGTCTCGGCGGCCATTGCAATGAGAACAGCGCGCGGCTAGAACACGAGGACCTCCAGTTACTACAGCGCTTTGAGACCGTTCAAGAATTTCTACTGAACCCGGGTGATGCCCTATATGTACCCCCTGGAATCGCCCATTGGGGTATCGCGCAGGGCCCTTGTATGACCTTCTCCTTGGGCTTTCGTGCACCTTCATTGGCAACACTTATGGGACGCATGGCAGACGACGTCATAGAGCGCCTCCATAGCCACCTGTTACTTGAAGATCGTGACAGCCTAAAAGCCCTCAGCAGACCTGGCGAAATCACCGCGCAGCAACATAAAAATGCCCGCGACGCACTGATGAACGCCATCAAACAGTTAGATAATGGACGATGGCTAGGCGAGCTCGTTACCGAGTCAGCGACCGATGACGATGTATTGATACCCATGGCGCTGGGCGCAGGTGATTCTGATGACCGCATACTGGCGCCATGGGTGCGTGTGGCGTGGACCGAATACGACAACCATGTGACCGTTTTTGCCGCCGGAGACAGCACCGATGTGGGAAAGCAAGTGCTCCCGTTTCTCATCGATTTGTGTGCGGGTAACCCCATCACACTCAACAATGCGGAAAATCGCGAGCACACAGAGGATCTCGTGGATTTTCTAGATAGGGTTGATGCACTTATACACCCCGATGAGGCGTCATGAGTGACGATCAGCAGTCATTGGTGCTTGAACAACTCGCTAATGCCAGCCGCCATGTCAGTATTCTGAGTTCAGACCTCACACTCCCCATCTTAAACAGCCCGTCAGTGATCAATGAGCTTGCAATACTCGCTCGACGAGGGCGCCAGAGTCGTATCAGGTTATTGGTCGGCCAGTTTCACCCAGCTCACATGAATAATCACCCGCTGGTGCAGCTAGCGCGCAGACTCACCAGCTGCATGGCGCTAAAAGTACTATCTGAGCATCCCCAGTGGCGGGGTGAAACGGTTATTCTGTGCGATCGAAGCAATGCACTCATCTGGCGTGATGCCCCAAGTAGCGAAGTAACACTGGCATCGCGCCCGGTGGCTGCTCATTGGCATGAAACTATCGAGCAGCTGTGGACGGCAGCCGATGACAGTCCAGAGATGCGGCGTTTGTAATACCTCAACCCAGACCCGCTCGAGCGAAAAACTCGAACAAATCCATGGGGAGTAAACCCACTTTGCCCCTGCGCTCGGTCGCAAGATCAGCGGCCTTGGCGTGTAGGCACACACCAAACTCCGCGGCTAACCGAGTCGATACCCCCTGGGCTAGCAGAGCTCCCAATAAACCGGCGAGGACATCACCCATACCTGCCGTGGCCATGCCCGGGTTGCCGTAAATACAGACACCTACCGGTCTTTCAGTGGGGTCAGCCACCAGGCTGCCGCAACCTTTGAGTATGACGCTCGACCGCCAAGCTTCGACCAGCGCTTTGATTGCGCCGTAGCGATCTTGATTAACCGCATCGTTACTTGTACCCAGTAATCGCGCGGCTTCCCCCGGGTGGGGTGTCATGATGGTGGCCGCTGGCAGCTCAGGTGGAGCATCTCGGAGTTCAGCCAATAGCGACAGTGCATCGGCATCTAGTATTGTCGGCTTATCCCGGGCTAGGGCCATCATTAAAGCGGACTTTGCCGCGGTATCGGTGCCTAAACCCGGACCCACTACCAGCACATCTGCACTGTCGAAACACTTCGATAACAACCCCTCATTGGCTATATCGGCGGTCATCAAAGCCGGACAGCGGACCAAGGCGGCTTGCAATGCACTGGTATCCGCCGCCAATGTCACCAAGCCAGCACCCGCTCGCAGTGCCGACTCGGCGGCTAACACCCCCGCGCCAGCATAACCCTGGGATCCACCCACAATGAGTACGTGTCCAAACTGCCCCTTGTGGCAATTTTTGTTGCGCGCCGGCCAATCTGAGCGTAATCGATCGAGCTGCAAACGCACTGCGGATGGCTGCTCGGTTTGAACGAGACCCGTTGGCAACTC
>CBFHMA010000068.1:0-10870 GCA_965656775.1 Luminiphilus sp. | reverse complement strand
CTATCGCTGTGCCGATGGGCGCGTTGTGCGGCCATCGTACGTTCGTTTAAGCCCATGAATGCCAGGTCGCGCACCGCACGCAGCAAATCCTCCTTGTCTTTGAAGTGACGATAGGGAGCAGCGCTACTGACGCCGGCCCGTCGTGCGGCGTCGGTAATACTGAAGTCGAGGGAGCCCTGCTGTTCAATGAGGGAGGCGGCGGCCAGAATCAAGGCATCCCGTAAATTACCATGATGATAGCTCTTAATGGCTGCTGTCACAGTGCACCTTCCACGATAGCCCGTGGCTGGTGCGAGCGGGCTGATCGGCGCAGTGTGACGAGGTACAGCGGGGGCACCAAATAAAATGAAATGATGGTCGACAACAATACGCCCCCCGCAATGGCCATGGCGAACGGTGGCCAAAACTGGCTTCCTTCAAGAATGAGCGGCAAGAAGCCACCGAATGTCGTCACCGTCGTAGACACAATATGACGGCTTGAGTCGATCACGACATCGCGTATGGCGGGGCGCTCACCTCGCGCCGCGCCGGTGTCTTGTTGCAGGGCCGTCAGAATAATAATCGCTGCATTAATCGACACACCAATAGAGCCAATAACACCAATGAGCGCTTGAATCCCCACCGGGTAGCGAAAGACTGCCAGAGCCAAAAAGCTCAAGCCGAATGAACAAATGCACACCAACAGCGACAGTGCCGTTAAGCGCCATGCGTTAAATGTGAGCAAAATGGTGGCGACGAGGGCCGACAAAATTAAACCCAGAGGCGCCATTAGGTCATTGACCACTTGGGCGCGCTCGCCCGAGTCCCCACCAAAGGAATAGCTGTAGCCGTGGGGCATGGCGATGGGGTGACTCTTTAGTCGCCGTTGTAGCTGCTGTAAAGCCTCTTCGGGTAACACTCCACGGGTAAGAAAGCCTTGCACGCGATTCACTCGTTGGCCGTCTTCTCGAGTGATGGGGCTGTCGTTAGGAATTATCCGAGAGCGACCAAGACTACTCAGGGGGATTGCTGCCGCCTCACCGTTTGCGCGGCTAATGGGAATCTGAAGATTGCGGAGATCATTGGGGTAGGCCCATTGTTTGGGGTCGAGCTGGGCGCGAACGGGCAGCCGTTCTGTATCCTCTAGCAATTCTCCCCCAGTCCTACCCCGTAAAGCGGCGTCGATGGCATTGGCAACCGCTACTCGCTGCAGCCCCACACGGCGCAATTTTTCCTCATCTAACTCGAACACTAGCTTGGGGGAGCCCGCGGTCATACTGACTTGGGTGTGAGTGACGCTGTCGAGGCGTTCTAGCTGCTGTCTGAATTGCTCACCAAGCTGCTTTAGGGTGGCTACCTGTGGACCGGTGATCGTCACTTCCAGTGGAGCCGCTACCGGGGGACCTTGATCAATACCGCGCACAATAATTTGTGCCGAGGGGAAGTCGTTATCCAGGGTGTGTTGCAGGCGGCGAATGAGATCATCGGTTTGATTCTCATCGGTGGTGAGCACCAGTGCTTCAGCCCAGCCCGGTATCCCCTGTTTGTTTGAGCGCATGTTGTAGTAGAAGGCAGGTGCGCTCTCGCCAATGGTCCAGTCAACCCGCCTGACGAGAGGTTCGCTGCGAAGTAGCTGATCAATGCCGTGAGCAAGGCTTAGGGTGTCGTCAATGGCAGCATTGGCAGGAAGCGTGACTTGTAAGTAAAACTGATCCCGGTCGGTGCCTGGAAAAAATTGATTGGTCAGCGCCCCTGCGGCGGCAAAACCGGTGATGGGTAAGGCCAACGCCAGCGCAATGGAGCCGATTGGGTTGCTGAGAGACCAATCGAGGCTCCGCTGGAATAGGGCGCTTAAGGGGGGTAGTGAAGCACCGGTTTGCCACCAGCGTGGACTCGCGCCCATCCCGCTGGGCAGTAATCGTGCGGCCAAGACCGGTGTAACCGTCAGTGCCAGCAGCATCGACGATAGCAACATGACAATCACCGACGTGGCAATAGACCCTAAGAAATCCCCTGCGGGTCCCTCGAGAATAGCCATGGGTAGAAAAGCCAGTACGGTTGTCACCGTTGATGCAATCAGTGGCACTCGAAGTCGTGACACGGAGCCGGTCATGGCATCGACGGGCTTTAAACCCTCGAGCAGTCGCTTGCGTACCTCATCGGCCATGACAATTGAGCCGTCTACCAGCAGCCCCAGAGCTACCACCAAACCCGTTAAGGACATCTGGTGAATGGGCACATTGAGGTAGAGCAGCGCCACCATCGAGAGCAGGGTGCATAAGGGGAGAATAACGGCCACCACCAAGGCCGCTCGCCAGCCTAGCGTGATCAGTAGCACGATCAATACAAGGCAAATACCCACCAGTAGATTCTGCGCCACGCTGGCGAGGCGATCTTCAGTGTATCCGCTTTGGTCGTAGCTCACGTCCAGTTGTAGGCTGGCGGGTAGCTGTTGTTGATAGCTATCGAGGAAGGCATCGAAGCGCTTGCTGTATGCATCAACCTGGTAACCCAAATTCATTTCTACAGCAATGAGCACTGATCGTTTGCCATTCGACAGGGCGTAGCGCTGCAGTGGATGTTGCTCTGTTTTCTCAACCCGAGCGATATCGGCAATGCGCAATACACGACCGTTGGGTAAGGCGCGTACCTGTACGTTACGAATGGTCTCGAGAGATTGGAACTCCCCAGAGAGCTCTACCGTGATGGCGCTACCCGAACCACTCAATCTGCCCGCTGGGGTGCGAACATCGGCGTTGGCTAGGGCTTGGGTTACCTCGTCGATACTGATGCCCAGCGTTGCCATGCGGGCATGATCCAGCGCTAGGCGCACTTCCTCATCGGGTAGTCCGAATAGCATGACGCGCTTGGTAAGGGGTACTTGACGCGCGGCATCGGCGAACAGTTCCGCCTCCCTCGCAAGCATGGACGGCAGAGGTTGCTCATTATCGCGACGACTAAGTGAAATAATCTTGACGAAGGCAGTAATGACATCGTCATCAAGGTCAGGTGGTTGTACCCCGGGCGGAAAGTTGGCGGCCTCTCGGCCAATGATGTCCCTTAACTCCGACCAGACCCGGGCGATATCCGTTTGCGATAGCCGGTAGTCAACCTCGATAGATATCACTGACACACCGTTGGTGGAAGTTGATCGAATTTCATCGACCTCGGGTACTTCTCGAATGGCATCCTCCAGAGGTTTCGTCACCAGCGTCTCAACCCGCGCTGGACTGGCGCCCGGGAAAAAGGTTTGAACCTTGGCGATGAAAGGGGTAATGGTGGGATCTTCCTGTCGTCCCAAAGAACTGAACGAGGTGTACCCCACAGCGACGATGGCCAAAATGGCCAGGGCGAAGTAGCGACTATGGGTATAAAAAAGATGAGCAATCACAGTGTGTCGGCTCCCGAATGAGTCGCTGGGATGGCCTTCTTGGGTTGATCGGCGGCGGGTGCCACGGGCGATCCCGGTGATAAGCGATGCACCCCGCTGGTAATGACTGGACTGCCGTCCCCGAGGGTGCCCCTGACGAAAACCTTATCCTCTTCCGTATGCAACACCTCCACCGCTTCTCGGTGCGCGACGTAGCCAGATGCGCTATCGCCACCTAGTGTCAGCACGTTCCACAAACCGCGATCACCTTCGAGTAGGGCGCTGAGAGGTAGCCATCCGCCCCGTGTAGTAACCCATTCGGCCAGTTGCAGCAGTACGGTTTCCCCCGGACGTGCAGCACTTACCCCTTCAATGCTAAATACCGCGCCAACAGTAAGAGTGCCGATATCAAGATCTGCCCGTAACCCGGTGAGTGTGCTGTCAATGATTCCAGCGCGGGTTTTCAGTGGGTAGGTGTTACCAATCTGTAAGCTGTTACTGTGTTCTAGGGGTACACCAACGACGGCTTCAAGGCTGTCGTCAGCGATGAGCTTAAGCACAGGTGTACCCGGATTAACGACGCTGCCGCGTTCCGCAAGGCGAGTGGCCACCACACCGCTGTAGGGTGCCGTCAAGCGGCTCTTGGTCAGCTCTAATTCGGCAACACGTACCGTTGCCAGCGTCACATCGCGCGCGGCCTTTAACGCCGCCTCGCTCAGGCGCGCGTCATCGAGTGCCTGTGCTGACGCCAGTCCTTCTTCAGTGAGATTCGCTGTTCGGCGCCGCTGTAAACCTGCGAGCTCCAACTGGGCATCTAGGCGCTTCACATCGGCGCGAGCCGCCTCTAGCTGGGCTTGTCGGCGGTCAGTATTCAGGTAAGCCAGCTCTTGGCCCCGGGTGACAATTGCGCCCTCACGTACCAGTACATCGTCGATGGTGCCGCCAACTTCAAATCCCAGAGCACTCTCATTACCGGCGCGTACCAGGCCCACGAATTCAGCTTTACTTAGGTAACCATCGCTGTAACGGAAGGGCGCCACTTGCACCGCTAATGGCGGTTGTTGCTGAGCTGCTTCAGTGTTGGCACCGGCATAGATAAGTTGTGTAACGATCACCGAGAAACCTGTTGCAATGAGCACTGCAATGAAGGACGGCCGGCGAATGACGTTCATGGGGGGCATGTTGGTGTCCTGTAGTGGGGCGACGCGAGGGTGCAGAGGATGGGGTCGCGATACGCCGACTGTGTTAGCGATGTCGCAATGTTAACAGGATTAACATTGAATAGGTGTGACGAGCTAAGTCCTACCCCAATGGCTAATGGCCCCTGCCTGAGGCGACTGAAAGTTGCGGTGGCGGCTCGATTCAGGGACACTACGCGGCCCCACCTTGGGTGGGCTTTATGGTGACTCGAGTGGTCCCCTCGCAGCGATAGGTAGCGAACCCCGCCAGGCCCGGAAGGGAGCAACGGTAGTTACTGATTCGGGTGCCGGGGTGTGGCTGCTCGGGTCGCCTCCCTATTCTTAGCTCGGAGGCCGAATCGGGTAGGCACGGACATGACTTATCAGGTTCTTGCGCGCAAGTGGCGCCCCGGTAGCTTCCGCGAGATGGTCGGGCAGCAACACGTGTTGCGGGCACTCATCAATGCCCTCGATCACGACCGACTGCACCACGCCTATCTGTTCACTGGTACACGGGGGGTCGGTAAGACTACCGTGGCCCGTATTTTGGCCCGCTGTCTCAACTGTGAAACGGGCGTCAGCTCGGAACCCTGTGGTCAATGCGATACCTGTCGAGAGATTGCTGAAAATCGATCGGTCGATCTTATTGAAGTCGATGCCGCGTCTCGCACCAAAGTCGAAGACACCCGCGAACTGCTCGACAACGTGCAGTACGCGCCGACGCGCTCCCGTTATAAAATCTACCTCATCGACGAGGTGCATATGTTATCGGGGCACAGCTTCAATGCGCTTTTGAAGACATTGGAAGAACCGCCGCCCCACGCTAAGTTCTTACTGGCCACCACCGATCCCCAAAAACTACCGGCGACGGTGCTGTCTCGTTGTTTGCAGTTCAATCTCAAAAACATGGTGCCTGACCAGATTGTTGAGCATCTTGAGCACATCCTGACCCAAGAAAGCATTGGGTTTGAGCGGGAGGCACTGGGCTTGTTAGCCCGCGCTGCCTCGGGCTCAATGCGCGATGCGCTGAGTTTGACCGATCAGGCCATCGGTTATGGATCGGGGACCCTCAATAGCAGTGATGTACAGGCCATGCTCGGTACGGTTGATCGTGGCCGTGTACTCGACTTGGTGGCAGCAGTGCTCGATGATAATCCTGAGCAAATACTGGCGGTGGTTGCCCGCATTGCCGAGCATGCTCCCGACTATGCTGCCACCCTCGATGAAATGGTGTCGATATTTCATCAAATGACGATCGCCCACATGGTGCCGGGGGCCATGGCCAGTGATTGGCAAGATCAGGCCAGGGTCCTTGAATTGACTCAGCGCAGCCACCTCGACGACATCCAACTGTTTTATCAATTCGCAGTGAATGGTCGGCGCGATCTGATGCAGGCCCATGACCCGCGAATTGCCTTAGAGATGATGTTGCTTCGGATGGTAGCCTTTCGCCCCGCGGCTATTATCGATATGGGCGATGATGGGGGTTCTGGCCCTCACACCCCCGCCAAGACAGCCAACACGCGTGTGCCTCCTCACGGCCAAGGAGAGTCAAGCTCAAAAAAGCCTGAGCCACCGGTGCTGCCGGTGGCAGCAGCAGACGAGGACCTCCCAAGCCCCCAGTCTTGGCCGGAATTGTTTGAAAACCTCGGTCTGGTGGGCATTACCCAGACGATCGCCCTACACTGTGAGTTGGTGGCTGTTGAGGGGCGTCGACTATGTTTTGTACTCGATGAAAACAACGCAACGCTCTATCAGCCCCGTCAGGCTAAAGCCCTGGAACTGGCGTTCAACCAGTGGCTAGAGGCGCCGGTGGAGGTTGAAGTAACTATCGGTCAGGTAGGGTCTGCTACCCCGCATCACTGCCGTCAGGCTCAGTTGGCTGCTCGCCAGCAAGCTGCAGAGCAGGCCATTGCCAATGACGCGATAGTGGCGCACCTGTTGGCGGAATTTGATGGCCAGCTCATCGACGGCACTATCCGCCCACCCCAATGACAGTAGAGGGACTATGAAACTCGGTAATTTGATGAAGCAGGCCCAACAAATGCAAGAAGGGCTGGCCAAGGCACAGGAAGAAGTCAAACACATTCTGGTCACCGGTGAGGCCGGTGCGGGGTTGGTTCAGGTTCAGATGTCTGGAGTCATGGAGGTGCAGCGAGTCACCATCGACCCCGATGTGTTCAATGAGGACAAAGAGGTGCTTGAAGATCTACTGGCGGCGGCCGTTAATGATGCGGTGCGCAAAGCCCAGTCAGCAGCCCAAGAGAAAATGGCCGGGCTTACCGCCGGTATGAGCCTGCCAGAAGGCTTTAAGATGCCGTTCTAAGCGACTGATTATGAAGCATTTAAGTCCTTCAATTCAGGGTCTAATTGAGGCCCTTCGCTGCCTTCCCGGTGTGGGCCCTAAGTCGGCTCAACGCATGACCTTGCACCTGCTGGAGCGCGACCGACCGGGGGCTTTGGCGCTGGCCGAGGCGCTGCAATTAGCCCTTGAGAAAGTCGGGCGATGCCGCACGTGTCGGAACTTTACTGAGCTCGATGAATGCGAGTTGTGTGCTGATCCTCGACGCGACGCTGCCACCCTTTGCATTGTCGAGACCCCCGGTGATGTCATGGCCCTCGAGCAAACCGCCTCTTTCCGCGGTCGTTACCATGTGCTTATGGGGCACTTGTCGCCCATCGATGGTATCGGCCCCGAAGACATAGGCCTTGACCTGCTGGAATCTCGCTTTGCCCGTGAGCCACTGATTGAGGTGATTCTGGCAACCAACCCGACGGTAGAGGGTGAAGCCACTGCTTATTACATTTCTCAGCGCGCCCATAGTGCTGGGCTTAGGGTCACGCGTATTGCCCACGGTGTGCCCCTGGGGGGAGAGCTTGAATACATCGACACCTCCACCTTGGCCCATGCGCTATCGGGTCGCACCGCAGTGGATCAGCAATGAATTGGGAGTGGGTGCTCGATGATAGTGCGCTGAGCGATGCTATGACTGTGGCCCGGGGCTACGAAGCGGTGGCGGTCGATACCGAGTTTCGTCGGCGCGACACTTTCTTCCCTCAAGTGGCCTTGGTGCAAGTGGCAACCCCTGGTCACTGCTGGCTGATTGACCCCCTCACGTTGACGGACACGAGTCCTCTGAAGGAACTGCTCCTCGACCCATCGACCATTAAAGTGCTCCACAGTGCCAGCGAGGATCTCGAGGTCTTTGAGCATTGGTTGGGGCTGTTACCTACGCCACTGTTTGATACCCAGCGAGCAGCGGCACTGCTGAATCGAGGTTTTGGCCTGAGCTATCGGGCGCTAGTGCAGCAATTGTTGGGTACCGAACTGGCCAAAGATGAAACCCAGTCCGACTGGTTGGCTCGCCCACTGTCAGATGCCCAGTGCCAGTACGCCGCCTTAGACGTTACCTTGCTCATTGCCTGCTGGCCAACATTGGCCGCTGAATGCCGTGCCAGAGAGCGCCTTGAGTGGGTGCTAGAGGAGGGCAGCAGTATGAGCACGGGTGGCCGTGGCCCGCTAGCGAAGTTTAAAAATGCTTGGAAACTGCAGCCCAAACAGCAAACCGTACTGCGCGCCCTCATCGCCTGGCGCGAAGCAGAAGCCCGACTGCGAGATAAGCCCCGTAGTTGGATTTTATCTGATCGAACCCTCAGCGATATTGCCCAGAAACAACCTTCGTCTATTCCGCAACTTGCCGCCATTGAGGGTGTTCACCAGGGGCTACTGCGGCGTCAGGGTAAGGTCCTATTGGCGCTCATGAGTGAGACCTCTGAGGACGGTGCTTTATCGGACCCTCTACCAAAGCCCGCCAGTGGCTCGGCGAAGCGTCTTGCAAAAAACCTGGCAGAGGACCTGACGGCAATTGCCGCGCGGTTGGGGGTTAATCCTGAGATTTTACTGCCCGTCAGAGAGCTGGAGTTACTTGTCCAACAGGCTATGGGCGAGTTGACGGCAGAACCCAGTCATTGGCATGGTTGGCGTAAATCGGTAGTCATTGCGCCGTTACAAGAACGTGCGTTGAAACAAGTCAGAGGGGAAGCAGCCACGTGAAATTGGTGGACGTCTTTAAAACATCGCGTAAGCCCGGTGCTTACCTTTATTTGGAGCGAGGCAAAGGTTTTGATGGCTTACCCGACGGTTTGCGCGAGCTGTTTGATGGCGCCCAACTGGCCCTGTCAATGACGTTAACGGCCGAGCGTTCGCTGGCGCGCTACAGCGGTGCCCAGGTGTTACAGGCCTTGGCAAACCAAGGCTATTTTTTGCAACTACCGCCGGCCGACGACGTGTCTGATGTGGCGGGGCCTGATTTTGCAAGTTTGGCCGCCAGGGGATTATCCGCTTACGACACTGACTGCGGAGAGCGTTCATGCTAACCCCTGAGTCTTACTGGTTGGGGTTAGCCTGTTACGGTGTGTCAGCCATCATGGGCACTGTGCTTATCCATCGTTACTGGTTGGCTCGATTTGGATCTCCTTGGCGTGGCCTAGTAACCGCTTGGCTGGCGGCATTACTGCTAACCCCCGCTTATCCAAGTGCAGATTCCAGCACAGTGGCGCCAGCCCTGGTGAGTTTTCTGTTCAACATGGCTTTTGCCGGTGGGTGGCCTGCTGCGAAAGGGCCGGCGATAGCGTTAACAGCCGCCTTGGTCGTTGCACCTCTTTTGGGCTTTTTTGCCCCGCGACGACATGCTCGCCGGCCTGTGACAGGCGCCCTAGACAACCTTTAATAAGTTGACGTCGCCGCCATTGGTCTTAACCCTTAACACCCACGTATGTGTTTTACGTCTATGTTTTATACCGCAGTGAGAATTGATTCATGACTTTTACCGGAACCGACCGCTACGTAGCTACCGACGATTTGAGTATGGCGGTTAACGCCGCCGTCACCCTGCAGCGCCCCTTGCTCATTAAAGGTGAGCCAGGGACGGGTAAAACGTTACTGGCAGAAGAGGTGGCCGCTGGCCTGGGCAAGCCGCTCATTCAATGGCACATCAAGTCCACGACCAAAGCGCAGCAGGGCCTGTACGAATACGACGCGGTGTCGCGGTTGCGCGACTCTCAACTCGGTGATGAAAAAGTCCACGATATTGGCAACTACATTAAACGGGGCAAACTTTGGGAGGCCTTTACGGCCGAAGAGCAGGTAGTGCTGCTCATCGACGAAGTCGATAAAGCGGACATCGAGTTCCCCAACGACCTGCTGGTAGAGCTCGATCGGATGGAATTTTATGTTTACGAGACCGGTGAGACTATTAAAGCAATCCATCGGCCCATCATTATCATTACCTCAAACAATGAAAAAGAACTGCCCGATGCTTTTTTACGTCGGTGCTTTTTTCACTTCATCAACTTTCCTGATCGCGACACCATGCGCCGCATCGTTGATGTGCATCACCCGAATATCGCCGAAAGTTTGGTCGCCGAAGCCCTAGAGGTGTTCTTCGAGTTGCGCGCCATTCCGGGCTTGAAAAAGCGACCCTCTACATCGGAGCTTATCGACTGGCTGAAACTGCTTATGGCCGACAGCATTCCCGATGAAATATTGAAGAATCGGGATCCATCCAAAGCCATTCCGCCTCTGTACGGTGCGCTCTTGAAGAATGAGCAAGATGTGCAGTTGCTTGAGCGACTCGCTTTCATGCATCGTCGCGAGCGCCGCTAGGGACCGATCATGCTGGTCAATTTTTTCCAAGGTTTGCGTGATGCCGGCGTGCCTGTCACCACCCGAGAACTGCTCGACCTGCTACAGGGATTAGAGCAGCACTTGGCGTTCGCCAACATGGATGATTTTTATCATTTAAGCCGTGCAGTCATGGTCAAGGATGAGAAGTATTACGACCGCTTTGACCGCGCTTTTGGTCTGCATTTTCGTGATCTTGAGAGTCTTGACGATGTGATCGAGGCGTTGATTCCTGATGATTGGTTGCGCAGTGAGTTCACCAAACATCTCAGTGACGAGGAAAAAGCCAAAATCGAGTCTTTGGGTGGGTTAGAAAAGCTTATTGAGGAGTTCAAAAAACGCCTTGAAGAGCAGCAAAAGCGGCATCAGGGGGGTAATAAGTGGGTTGGTACCGGTGGTACCTCACCATTTGGTAACGATGGTTTCCACCCAGAGGGTATTCGGGTTGGTGGCGAGAGCAAGAACAAGCGCGCGGTGAAGGTGTGGGATAGACGTGATTTCAAAAACTACGATGATGACGTTGAGTTAGGGACGCGCAACATCAAGGTAGCCCTGCGTCGCCTACGAAAGTTTGCTCGCACGGGTGCCGCAGACGAGCTTGATCTTGATGACACCATTGGTTCCACAGCCCGCAACGCCGGTTTGCTCGACATCAAAATG
>CBFHMA010000067.1:0-10909 GCA_965656775.1 Luminiphilus sp. | reverse complement strand
CCCAGTAACGCCGCCGAAATCACGGTACCGCAGCGTTGAACCACCTCGAGCATATCGAAATGAATAAAGCGCTGGGCATAACGCCCACAGAGTTCGGTAATCAATAGTGGATCCGCCGTGCCGTCCGTGGTCGCACTCTTCTCGGTGATGCCATAAACCCGGTGATCCGACGTGATCAAGGTGGTTTTATCGGGGCTGATGAAGCCGCGACTTAGCATACGACCCGCCTCAGCAATTTCCGACGTCACGGCAATATCAATATCGCCCTGAGCAGGAAACAACGACATCACGGGCGCCGGCGAATTGGCCTGACGTTGAAAGAACTCCAGGTAATAAATGGTCGCTCCCGTACGCTGGGCAACCCCAGCAAGGGACGTGCTCTGAGCCTGCCAACCGCTCCGGTCGGCTGCTTCTATAAGCCAATTGGTTAAGACGCCACCACCCTCGCCACCGAGTGCCGCGATCAGCACGTTGATTGTATGTCCCTGGCCCATCATAGAGTTAATGCCTGCTGCCGTTGCTGATCTCGCTGACGCCACCAAGCACGAAACCGATCGCGGGCTCGTTGCAACAAACGATCAGTGCGACTGGGGTTGTGAACAACATCGATGCGTGAGAATGAAGGACACAGCACCGCCGTATGGGCGTTCTCACCACAAACCCCACAGCCAACACAGCTGTTATCGACGTAGGATACGGGGTCGGTGCGCAGCGGGTCGGGGTTGTCTTTAATGGTAAGCGAGGGACAACCGGACAAGCGGATGCACCCGTGATCCCCGGTGCACGTGGCTGGGTCCACATAAAAACGCGCGCGCTGTACCCGTTGGCCATCGTTAATGGCTTTTCGAATAAGGGGTTTGACCCTTCGCTGGCGATTGAGCATGCACTCGCCCTCGGCAATGACCACTTTTAACCCGGGGGCATGGGTGGTCAGTGCGTCATGCAAGGTCCGCTTCATGGCCTCGATGTTGTAGGTGCTGACTGTACGCATCCATTTGACCCCGGCGCCACGACAGGCGTCTTCGATGCTCTGCCATTGCTCGCGCTTGGGGCGCTCCGCGTCGAGGGTTGACGCAATAAGATTCGGCTCAACCAAAGAGGGAATATCTTGCCCGCCCGTCGCCGCCGAGTAGCCATTATCAACCACGATCAGCAGGCCATCGTGGCCGTTAAATACGGCGCTGGTGACACCACTGGTTAGACCGTTATGCCAAAAGCCACCATCACCCATTATGCTGATGGCCTTATGGGGCAAGGCATGTCGCATACCCGATGAACTGGCCAAAGACAGGCCATAGCCCATGATGGTGTTACCCAAGTTGAAGGGCGCCGCTGTGGCGAAGGAGTGGCAACCGATGTCCGACGAAATATGGAACGGCCCCATCTCCTGTTGCAACTGCTTAATGGCTGAAAACAAAGGGCGCTCGGGGCAGCCAGTACATAGCCCTGCGGGGCGCGGCGGTAGATTGCTCATGAGCGCGGCGATATCGTCATCGCTCAGCGGCGTTTCACGCCCCATTACCGATGCCAAATTCATGGCCAGTGGCACCGTCTCACGCTGAGATGCCAGCACAAAGCGGGTAATGCCTTCGAGCATGACTTGCCCTGTGTACTCCCCCGCCATGGGCATGACGTCTTTACCGAAGACCCGGGTCTGTACATCGCGACGACGCAGGATAGTTTGAATCCCTTGCTCAATGTATTCCGGCTGGCCTTCCTCGAGCACCAGCACCTGCTCCTTGCCGACACAAAATTCAACTAACTCGTCGGGAATCAGTGGATAAGCCACATTAAGGCAGTAAATGGGGATATCGGCATTGCCGTAAACATCCGATAGACCCTGCCGTTCCAATGCTCTGATGACGGTATTGTAGGAGCCGCCGCAGGTGATAATGCCCAAATGCTCATACTTACCCGGAAACACCTCATTGAGCTGTTCGCGCTTTATAAATTCAAGTGCCGCCGGCAACCGCTTCGCTATTTTCTCGCGCTCTTGAGCATAGACATAGGGCGGTAAAATGATTTTCTCGGGCTCCCTGTGGGGGCTTACTGGGCTTAGATTGTTATAGGTCGGTGCCACGTTATCGCGAGCCACAAACTCACCGGTGACGTGGCAGCCTCGAATTCGCATCATGTAAAAAATGGGCGTGTTTGATGCTTCCGACAGGGCAAAGCCTTTCTCGACCATATCGACAATGCTGGTCAAGTTCGGGCGCGGATCAAGCAACCACATTTGGGCTTTCATGGCGAACGCGTAACTGCGCTCCTGCATGATACTAGCGCCCTCGCCGTAGTCCTCACCGACGATGACCATGGCTCCGCCAGTGACACCCGCCGAGGCCAAATTCGATAAAGCATCCGATGCCACGTTGGTACCCACGGTCGACTTCCAGGTCACAGCACCGCGCAGGGGATAGTTGATAGAGGCTGACAACATGGCCGCAGCAGTGGCCTCTGAGCCGCTGGCCTCGAAATGCACCCCCAGCTCACCAAGGATGTCTTGAGCGTCGTTAAGTACATCCATTAAATGGGAGATAGGTGAACCCTGATAGCCGCCAACGTAGCTGACCCCCGATTGCAACAGTGCCTTTGTGATGGCGAGAATCCCCTCGCCCTTGAACACATCACCGTCGCCGGCTCGTAGTTTTTTGACTTCTTCCTTAAACGATCGCTCTGCCATGGGTGATTCCGTCGCTATCCTGCTAGTCTGCTCAAAGGCTGGTCTCGGCGTAGTGACGCGGCAGACATGCCTAGCTAATACTTTAAACCTAAAATATAATGAACTGGCGCGTCGATACAACAGGAGAGTTGAATGCACCGTACTTTGTTACCCGAAGGTTGGCCCCGCCCCAAAGGGTATGCTAATGGCATCATGGCACAAGGGTCCCAGCACATCTTTTGCGGCGGCCAAATTGGCTGGAACAAAGACGAGGTGTTTGAACACGCAGATTTTGTCGGCCAATTGCGTCAAGCACTGCTAAACGTACATGCTGTACTAGCAGCCGCCGATGCGGGCCCCGAACATATGGTGCGAATGACCTGGTACATCACCGACAAACAAGCCTATCTCAGCAATATTCGCGAGGTCGGCAGTACCTATCGCGATGTCATGGGCAAACATTTTCCTGCCATGAGCGTGGTCGAGGTCTCGGCGCTCATTGAAGACGCTGCGCTCGTAGAAGTCGAGGTCACGGCGCTGCGCTAGCCGTTCACGGGTTGTGTACTTTTGCTGGCCACAAAAGCCGTAGTGTCCAGGCTTAGCACATCGATCCCCGCCTGCTGCCAGAGTCGGGCCGACGTAGTCAGAATGCCTCTGTCGGGTTTGGAACGTGACCGTCTAACCCCGGTAATAATCACCTCACCGTGCAAGGTATCCCCTGGCCGTACCGGAGCCAGCCAGCGCAGTTTATCGACACCCGGTGACGTCATAATGGCGGCATTAGCCATGTATGCGTCTACCGCCATTGCCATGAACAGTGCAGTACTGTGCCAGCCACTGGCCAGCAAGCCACCCATCGCTTGGGTGCGCGGGTGTGTGGCTTCGGTATGAAATGGCTGAGGATCGAATTGCTGAGCAAAGCCCACGATGTCGGCCTCAGACACGAGCCGGGGCCCCAGCACAAACCTGACGCCCTCTGAAAAATCCTCCAAATACCGCATATTTCTCCCTAGCAGCCAACAATTTATCGATCAATGACAAGAAATGCTTGCATGGTGCATGCCGCGCTGATACATATATTTTAAACCTAAAATATGAGCAAAGCACGACAGAAGCACGACGAGGGCACAAATGACCGGACAAGCACCTATGTTCAACGGCAATAAACTCAAACTCGGCACCTTTTCCGCCAACTGCTCCAGCGGCATGGCGGTCACCAAAGTGGACGAGCGCTGGAACAACAACTGGGACAACAACCTCGATTTGGTACGTCAGTGTGACGAAGCCGGTATTGAATTTATGCTGCCCATTGCCCGCTGGATTGGTTACGGCGGTGACACCGATTTCCATGGTAACGTGCTCGAAACCATCACCTGGGCAGCAGGTCTTGCCGCCCACTCCCAGCGCATTCAGATATTTGCCACCGTCCATACGGCCTACAATCACCCGGTAGTGGTTGCCAAGCAACTGGCCACCCTCGATCAGTTATCCGGAGGACGCATTGGCCTCAACGTGGTAGCCGGATGGAATAAGCCCGAGTATGACGCCTTTGGCGTGGACTTGCCCTCAGAGCACGCCGATCGCTATGCCATGGCGCAAGAGTGGTTCGATTATGTACAAAAGCTCTGGCGTGAGGACAGTGCTTTTGATTGGGCTGGTGATTACTACAAGGGCACGGGCATCTACAGCCTGCCCCACCCTGTTCAGAGCCGAATACCCGTCATCAATGCGGCGGCTTCCACTGAAGGCCGTGAGTTTGCCATGCGCAATGCCGACTTCCTGTTCACACCGGTCTTCGACTTTCATCAAGCTGCGGCAACTGTCGCCGAGATTAAAGCGAAGTCCGCCAGCGTACAGCGCCAGGTCGACGTGCTCACCTTTTGCACCGTGGTCTGTCGACCTACGCAGAAAGAAGCCGAGGATTATCTCGATTGGTATGCCAACCAAAACGCCGATTGGGCAGCGGTTGACAACCTCATGACCTTGCAAGGTCTGCATGCCCAATCGTTTACCAAAGAAGCCCTGGCCACGTTCCGCGATCGTTTTGCCGCAGGGCATGGTGGCTACCCCCTAGTGGGTACCCCAGACCACATCGCCGATCAACTCGAGCAGCTAAGTGCGTCGGGCGTTGCGGGCACAACATTGGCTTTTGTGGATTACGCCAAAGAGTTCCCGTATTTTCGGCAAGAGGTCCTTCCGAGACTCGAGGCAAAAGGCTTACGCGCACCAATAGAATGATTGTGGGCAATGCACCCACAATCCAGAGGAGAGGTACGAAGACCAATAACAATGATCAAACGCTTATCCCACTAACAGGAGTACCCATGATGATCAGCCCCTCAATACCCGTTTCCCGCCTTGCGCTCGCCGTTGCAGGATTCACCCTTACCAGTACCGCCGTCACCGCTACCGCGCAAAGTGTGTTGGAAGAAGTGCGTGTGGTTGCACAAAAACGCGAACAGAATGTACAGGATGTTCCCATTGCCATCTCGGCATTTACTGGGCGCCAAATGGATGCTCTAGGCGTGTCTGAGTCATTCGACATTGCCACCTTCTCGCCCGGGGTGCATATCTCTGGCAACCTCGCAGGTCAGAATACACAGTTCTCCATCCGCGGCGTCACTCAGAATGACTTCAACGACATTATTGAAGCGCCGAATGCAGTGTATTTAGACGAAGGCTATATCGCCGTGGCTCAGGCCCAGACCTTCGCGGTGTTCGATATCGATCGAGTCGAAATATTGAAGGGTCCTCAAGGTACGCTATTTGGCCGAAACGCCACGGGTGGTCTCGTGCACTTCATTTCTAATGCACCTAGCTTTGATGAAGTCAGTGGCTATCTCGATGTTGAAGTAGGTCAATTCGACACCCCTGCCGACGCTGTACGCACGGTATTTGAAGGGGCTGTGGGGGGGCCACTTAGCGACACCGTGGCAGCACGAGCGTCGTTTCGCTATTCCAAACAGGATCCCTACCTGAAGAATTTGTATACCCCCGACGATCAGCTGCCGTTCCTAGGCGATCCAGGACCGGGTGCCGGCGCCGATTTAGGTGACGACGATACCTTTGCAGGTCGAGTGCGCTTTGCCTTCGAGCCCAGCGATAAGCTGCACATGGATTTGAGCTTCAACTTCTCTGAAAGTGAAGTGGCCACGGGTCCATACCAGAGCAAATCGACCTTGGGTATTGTGCAAGATCACGACAACGACCCCAGTACCGATCCTGAGCTAATTAACGTCATTGACACACCGGCAAACGAAACCCGACTGACTGCGTTACTCGATCAAAACGGCAACGACACAGGTTTGGATGGCGGCGCTGATATTGAAGATGGTGACGGTTTCTTTCCGGGCGGTGGCGGTGGTCTGCCCGGCCGCTTAGCACCGGGCGCTGACTTCTTCGGGTACATCGACCCCGATGGCGATGACTTCACCTTCTCTGGCGACTTCGCCTTTGCGGATCAGGGCAGTACCCAGAATTCAGGTGTCAATTTCAGAGCTATTTACGATTTAACGGATGGCATGACCTTTACGTCGATTACCGACTACAAAGCTTACGAAAAGTTACTGTTCATCGACGTGGATTCCGCGCCCGCGAACCAATTAGCTAACTACGCTGCCGTCGACGGCAACAGCTTTACCCAAGAGCTCCGTCTAAATGGCGAGACTGATCGCAGCCGATGGGTTGCCGGTGTGTTTTACCTAAACATCGACTCTGAATCTGACAATGGCTTAAAGGGCCCACAGAACTCATTTGCCGATGTATTTGGCGGTGTGCCCATTGATGTAGGTACCGTCGCGCAGCTGGAAACCGACTCCTACAGTATTTTCGGCCAATACGAATACGACATTAATGACAAGCTCACCGTCATTGCCGGTCTGCGTGGTATGCGCGAAGAGAAAGACTTTAATCTGGTGCTAGGGGTTGCGCCGTCGGAGTCATCCTTTGTCGTAAACACGTCGCCTTGCTTCTCGGGTCAGTTAGATGCCTGTTTCCCAGGTACCGGTGTTAGTTACCAAGATTCTTTTTCTGACAACCTGTGGGCGGGCAAGCTGCAGTTTACCTACCAAAGCAGCGATGACCTGATGCTTTATGCTGGCGTTAACCGTGGTGTCAAAGCGGGCAGCTACAACGCGCCGTTACTCGGGGCCTACTTCGGTTCAGGTGGCGATGCGGGCCTGCCCTACGAGCCCGAGGTCCTGACCTCCTATGAAGCGGGCTTTAAGGCGACCTTGGGCGACGGCAACACACGTATTAACGGTACGGCGTTCTATTACGATTACAGCGATTATCAGGCGTTCTTGTTTGTCGGCGTCGGCGGTGTGGTCATTAACAAAGATGCCGATAACGTAGGTGCGGAACTCGAGATCCAAACCACACCCATGGCGGGCCTCGACATTATTCTCAGCGCTGCCTATTTCGATGCCACGGTGAAAGACGTCTCGCTGCGCAACGGCTCACCGCTGCCCGCTCGCGATGTTAATCCCACCTATGCACCGGAGCTGCAAGCAACAGGCTTAGTGCGCTATAGCTACGATGCTATGGGTGGCACCATGGCGGTGCAGGCGGACGTCAGCTACTCGGATGAGTACTACTACAACCTGCGTAACTTTGATGCTGATAAATTCCCCAGCTACACGGTAGTGAATGCACAAATTAGCTACGAAGTGAGCGACTGGCTGGCCACCTTATCGGTTCGTAACCTTACCGATGAGCGTCCCGGTATACAGGGTTTTGATTTAGCGACCCTGTGTGGCTGTAACGAGGTGGCGTATAAAGCGCCCCGCTACTACGCCTTCAGCATCCGCAAGGAGTTTTAATGGCACGACCGTCGGTGTCGCAGGTAACGACCACAACAGCGGCCACGGATGGCCACCTCACCCGACGGCACACCCTCCGCTTGGGCGCCCTGTGCGCCTCATTCTGTATCGCTGGCCAATGGTTAAATACCTCGCCGGCACAGGCCAAAGTCCTGGGGTTTACACCTCAGGTGCTCAGCAAAGGCCAATTAGCACAGCTATCGGCGTTAGCCGATGCGCTGGTTCCCGGAGCGGCTGAAGCCGGTGTCGATGCCTATATCGATGCGCAATTAGCGGCGGGTGACAACTCTCTGTTGCTAGCGAAATACGTTGGGGTAGCACCTACCGATCAGGCTGGCTTTTATGGCGCCATCGCCGATGCGGTGGCACACGCTGTCGCCACCGGCACCGCAGTCAGTGAACTTCCTGCTGCCATGTTGGCCGATAATGTCGCTCACTGGCAGGGGCCACCTGCGAGTTATGCGCTATTTGTGCTGCGTGCCGATGCCATTGATGTCACCTGGGGTACTGATACGGGCTACGCCGCGCTCGGCATCCCTTATCAGGCGCACATCATGCCGCCCTCCCCATGGTGAGCCCGATGATGGCAGCGGACAAACAAGACCCCACACCCGACACCATCATTGTCGGTGCCGGTGCTGCCGGATTATTACTGGCGGCAAGGCTAGCCGAGGCCGGTGAACACGTCCTAGTGGTTGAAGCGGGGCCCGAACGCACACTTGACCAGTTGTGGTCGTCTCAACTTTGGGCACGCCGTTTGAAGTGGAGCGGTGCGCCCGTAATGGAAAGTGGTGATCACAAAGTGGGCCATGCCTTCAATGCCGGTATGGGTACCGGTGGCTCGGCCTTGCACCACTACGGTGTATGGCTGCGCTTACATGCCGGGGATTTCCGCATTGCTAGCGAGCATCAACGGGGACTCGATTGGCCCTTTAGCTACGACGAGCTGCGTCCATACTACGATCGGGTACAAACCGAGGTGGGGCTTAGCGGTGATGCCAACGCCGAAGTATGGCGTCCACCTGGAGAGCCTTATCCCATGGCACCGCTACCCGTCTTCGCCCAGGGCAACGTCTTGGCGAAGGGCTTTGATGCAAAAGGTAAGCGTACAGCGCCCCTGCCATTGGCGATTAATAGCCGCACCTACAACGGTCGAGCACCCTGTCAATTCGATGGCTGGTGTGACGCGGGTTGCCCCATTGGGGCTCTGGCTAACCCCTTAGTGACCTGGCTACCCAGAGCACATAAAGCGGGCGTCCGACTCAGGCATGACACTAGGGCCTTACGGGTAGAGCGTGACCCCAACAAACCTGAGCGCATAGAAGCACTGCTGGTTAGCGGCCCTGAGGGCCGACAACGACTGCGAGCACGGCGGTTTATCATTGCAGCCTTCACGGTTCAAAGCACGCGCATTTTGCTGAACTCAGCAAGTGACCTCCCTGCACCGGGTAATCGTCACGATCAGCTGGGCCGGTATTTAACAACACACCCCGCCGCCACTATCTTCGGTCTATTTGATGAGCCCACCCTGCCCCACTTGGGTGTATCGGGGGGACAACTGATTAGCCAACATGATTACGATGACAAAGCTGCTGCGGGGGGCTGGGGTTCGTCACAATGGCTCATTGCCCACGCCATCAAACCCAACGATTTGCTGGGCTACGCCCCCGGTCGACCCGATATTTACGGGGCCGCTTTAAAACCCTGGCTTGAACGTGCCGCAAAGCACCTGGGTAACATGACCGTTGTCTGTGAGGATGTTCCCCAAGCGAGTAATCGAATTACCCTGGCCGATACTGTCGATAACGATGGTGCTGCCATTGCAGCAACCCACCATGATTTGCACCCAGACGCCCGTGCACGCTGGCAACAACGCACCGCAGAAGGTCAAGACCTGATACGCGCGGCAGGTGCTAGCGATGTCTGGCAGGGTCCTATGGCACCCATGCATATCATGGGTGGTACGGTAATGGGCAATCAGGAAGCCTCATCGGTCACCGACGCCTTGGGGCGGGTTCACGACACCGACAATCTGTACATTTCCGGACCCAGCCTGTTTCCCAGTTCCGGTGCAGTCAATCCTACGTTTACACTAAGCGCAATCGCGTGGCGACAGGCGGATCACCTAACCGGTCAATCCAACGATCAACATCAAGTCTAAATTAGACAACACGCTGTCGGCCACTACAGAGCTGGTAATAGTGCTCCGCTGGTAGTGTCCAAATCAGCAGTATCAACCCATAACGACAATAGGAATTTGGTATGTCCTCTCCCGTAAGCTATGCCCTGCACGACACCATTGGCGTCATCACCATCGACAACCCACCGGTCAACGCGCTCTCCCAAGCGGTGCGTATTGGCATTGTCGATGCCCTTGAGCAATCGGCCAGCGATAGCTCCCAAGCTATCGTGATTGCCTGCGCTGGTCGCACGTTTATTGCGGGCGCTGACATTACTGAGTTTGGCAGACCACCCCAGGAACCATTTTTACCGTTCCTGCTAGATCAGCTTGAACAGCACCCCAAACTCACAGTAGCCGCCATCCACGGCACAGCCCTTGGCGGAGGTCTTGAAACAGCCTTAGCCTGTAATTATCGGATTGCTTTAAGCAGCGCCAAGGTAGGCCTACCCGAGGTCAAGCTTGGATTGCTACCGGGCGCCGGTGGCACCCAGCGTCTTCCACGAGTAGCAGGTGCTCAGGCAGCAATCACGCTGATTGGCAGCGGTGACCCTGTCTCGGCATCGAAAGCGCTGTCTTGGTCAATCATCGATCGGGTCGTCAACGACGACTTGCTAGGAGAGGCCATTAGCTGGGCGAAAGAATTAGTTGCCACTGGCGCGCCCCAACGCAAGGCCTGCGATGAAAGCTTTGCCCTGAGTGATGACGATCGTCAGCTCATCGAGACCACGCGCGCGGCACTACACAAGAAAACACGCGGTGAATTTGCACCCCAACGCGCCCTTGACTGTATCGTGGCGGCGGCGGAGCTAGATTTCAAAGCAGGTCTGAAGCGCGAGCGGGAGTTGTTCATGGAATGCATGAGCAACCCTCAAGCCGCAGCCATGCAGCACATGTTCTTTGCCGAGCGGGAGGCGGCAAAAGTGGAAGGCCTCGATCGGAACACTCCAAAGGTCAACATTCAACAGGTGGGCATTATTGGAGCGGGTACCATGGGCGGTGGTATCGCCATGTGTTTCGCCCAAGCGGGGATGCACGTGACGTTGCTCGACCGTGACGAAGACGCGGTAGCCCAAGGGATTGCACGCATTGAGAAAAACTATGCCATTAGTGTGAAACGCGGACGGCTCACTGACGATCAGGTAAGTGCCATTATGGCCAATATAACGCCAGCGACCGATTACAACGCGTTAGCCAATGCCGACCTCGTGATTGAAGCGGTGTTTGAGAACCTTGCGATTAAACAGGATG